>CABTYA010000112.1 GCA_902488965.1 uncultured Veillonellaceae bacterium | reverse complement strand
CCCGTAGAGGCCCGTCGCCGCCGTACCTTCCATGCGCTCCGTCACCGGCAAATCGAGCGCCGTACCGATGAACCCCTTGCGGCTCGTACCGAGCAGCCACGGATAGGGCAGTCGCTCGGTCAATTCGCCGATTCGCCGCAATACTTCCATATTTTGCGCCGCGGTCTTACCGAAACCGATGCCCGGATCGAGAATAATCCGCTCTTCCTTCAGCCCCGCCGCCAACGCAATCTCGATGGACTTCGACAGGAATGCCGCAACCGCATCGATGATATCGTCCGCGTACTCCGTACCGTCCTGATTGTGCATCACGACAATCGGCGCTTGGTACGCCGCCGCCACCCGTGCCATATCGCGGTCGCCCTGCAACCCCCAAATATCATTCAAGATATGCACACCGTGCGCGAGCGCCCATTCCGCCGTCGCCGCCTTGAACGTATCAATGGAAAGCGGTACCTTTGCCGCCTGCACAATCGCCGGTACGCGCGACTCCAGCCGCGCGATTTCCTCTTGCGCCGGCATCGGTACAAACCCCGGCCGCGATGATTCGCCGCCGATGTCGATGAGATCCGCACCGTCCGCCTCCATCTCCCGCAAATGGGCCACAGCGGCATCGGGACGGCTCCACTTACCGCCGTCGGAAAACGAATCCGGCGTCACATTCAAAATCCCCATCACCAACGTCCGCTCTCCGACTGTCAAACATTTTCCGTCCGCGAACTCATATCTCCGTTTCATCCTGCTCTCCCATCCGTACTAAAATACGTTTTTCTTCTTCCGATCCCGGTGCGAGCGCGCCGCGCCCGGCCACTGTCGTAATCCGTGCCCCCGCTTCCGACTCGCCCTTCATCGTCATGCACAGATGCTCCGCCTGCAGTCGTACCCACACGCCTTGCGCATCCAAATCCCCTGCAATCGCCGTCGCAATCTCCTCCGTCAACCGCTCCTGCAGTTGCGGTCGTCGCGCCAACAATTTGACCAACGACTCCAACTTGGACAACCCGGCCACTTGTCCGTCCCGCGGCATATAAGCGATATCCGCCGTCCCGAAAAACGGCAACAGATGATGCTCGCACAGCGAATAAAAACGCAATCCCCGTACCATCACCGTCCCCGTATACTCGGACGCAAACACCTCGCCCCACACCGTGCGCGTGCCGCAACCGACTCCGGAAAACAGCGTTTCATATAACGCCGTCACCCGCTCCGGTGTCCGCTGCATACCCAACTCGTCAATATCCAATCCCAATGCCGTCAAAAATTCCGTAAACGCACGGATCGCCCGTTCATTCATCTCATAGCCACCTGTCCTTTTGTACTGGTACTTATTATACCACGCCCCCCGCACCGCCGACCACGCCGCCCCAAAGTGCGGCTGATATAAACAGGCTAAAAGACCTCCCCCATGCTATTGGGGCAATCGGCATTTGCATTCTAATGCCAATACGGCCGAAGACCGGTATACGCAGGTCTTCGGCCATATTTAAGCAAGAAAAAATCTCCGTACGAATGAACATCCCCGGAGGTGCAATCACAGTCAAGTATTTCCACACGGAATACGGCATTGCCGAAGTTCACGAACATGTAGCCCAATACGCCGCCAAGCGCAATGCGGCTAAGACGAAGAAAACTCGTCAGAAATACGACCGCTTGATTGACGAAAGCATG
>CABTYA010000111.1 GCA_902488965.1 uncultured Veillonellaceae bacterium | reverse complement strand
TAGCGGATACTGAGGAGCGGTTGCTGCGGGAGTGGCGGACGGAGTTGGGACTCGAGGGGATTACGGGCGTACGGATCTGGCATCGTTATGATGTCGAAGGTGTCGACGACGAGCTGATGGCACGCGCCGCGACGACCGTATTTGCCGAGCCGCCGGCCGATGTGTGGACGGAGCGGCCCGACATCGCGGCCGGTGCGCATTGTGTCGCCGTCGAACTCCTGCCGGGCCAATACGACCAGCGGGCGGACTCGGCGGCGCAATGCCTGCGCCTGCTCGAGCCGGACTGCGATGCGGTGGTGGCGTATGCGACGCTGTACGTCGTGGAAGGCGCATTGACACCGGAAGAATGGGTGCGGCTGAAACGCCACCTGATCAACCCAATCGAATCGCGCGAAGCCTCGCCCGAGATCCCCGCCACGTTGCGACCGGCGGTCGCCGCACCCGCGGACGTACCGACGGTGGACGGCTGGAATGAGCTGACCCGCACGGCGCTGGCGGCAACGGTGAACCGCATGGGCTTGGCGATGGATACGGCGGATGCGGCCGTGATTCAGCATTATTTCGGCAGTGTCGAACACCGTGACCCTACACTGACCGAACTCAAAGTGCTTGACACCTATTGGTCGGATCATTGTCGGCATACGACGTTCGCTACGGAGCTGACGGGCATCGATATCGCCGAAGGGCGCTACGGTGAGCCAATCCGCCAAGCGTACGAGCGCTATCTCGATACCCGTGCGGACGTTTTCGGTGAAGCGGTCGGGACGCGTCCGGTGACACTGATGGACATGGCGACACTGGCGTCGCGCGATTTGCGTCGCCGCGGCGGCCTTACGGAATGGGTCATCTCGGATGAAATCAACGCTTGTACCATTCGCACGGAAGTACATACGGCGCACGGTACGGAAGACTGGCATCTGTTATTTAAGAATGAAACGCACAACCACCCGACCGAGATCGAGCCGTTCGGCGGCGCGGCGACTTGCTTGGGCGGCTGTATTCGCGACCCTTTGAGCGGGCGCGCCTATGTGTACCAGGCGATGCGCGTGACGGGGAGCGGCGACCCGCGGACACCGCTCGAAGATACACCGGTGGGCAAATTGCCGCAGCGGGTGATTACGACCAAGGCGGCGGCGGGGTACAGCTCGTACGGCAACCAAATCGGGCTGGCCACGGGCGAAGTTCACGAATACTATCATCCCGGCTATGTCGCCAAGCGGATGGAAATCGGCGCGGTCGTAGGGGCCGTACCCGCTGCGGCGGTGCGGCACGAGACGCCCGCACCGGGCGATGTCGTGATCCTGGTCGGCGGTCGTACGGGCCGTGACGGACTGGGCGGCGCGACGGGATCATCCGTCGAACACGATGTCCATTCGCTGGCGGAACGCGGGGCGGAAGTACAGAAAGGCAACGCGCCGACGGAACGCAAATTGCAACGATTGTTCCGACAGGAACGGGTGACACGGCTGATTCGCCGCTGCAACGACTTCGGCGCAGGCGGGGTATCGGTCGCGGTCGGCGAACTGGCCGACGGGGTCAAAATCAACTTGGACTTCTTGCCGAAAAAATACGAAGGTCTCGATGGCACGGAGCTGGCGCTTTCCGAATCGCAGGAACGCATGGCGGTCGTTGTGGCGGCCGACGATGCGGAGGCATTCTGCCGTTATGCCGACGAAGAAAACCTCGAAGCTAC
>CABTYA010000110.1 GCA_902488965.1 uncultured Veillonellaceae bacterium | reverse complement strand
TGGCGCGAGCCGGCGCATCGCCGCAGCGTCGAGACACGCATCGGCGAGTGGGCGGCCGCCGCCGTGACGCAACTGACGACGGCGGAGACCGTCGCCGTATTGGCGGGCGAGATTCGTCGCCTGCTGGGGGCGCAACTGACAGCACCGCAGGCGGAGAGCCTTTGGCAGGAGCGGCAAGGCCCGTTGCGGACGGTGCGCCTGTTGGCGGATGCCCTGCAGCGCTGGACGCGGACGGACGCGGCCCGAAAGATTGTGCGTGAAAGACTGGCCGCCACCGTTCGGGGCAAGGCCGACAGTAGCTGGGCGGAGTGGGGGCTGCGTTTGGCGGAATGGTCGGGTCTTGTTTCCTATGAAGAGTGGGCCGAGGAGGTGCTGGTCGCCGTCCGCGCGCAAGCGGCGGCGTGGAGCGACGAGACGCATCCGTCCGCGCAAGCGGCGGCTGACGCTTTGTCCCGCGCGGCGGCACGGGCGGCCGCCGATCCCGTCGTGCAAGACCGTTGGAAGAGGGAAATCGGTGCACTGCTGGCGGCCTGTCCGCTGGAGGCATGGCTGGCCGGAGAATGTCGTCGGCGTTTGGCCGAGCCCGCCCGCCTCAAAACGGCGGCGGCCCGTCGTGCGGGCGAGTTGATCGATGCATGGCTGGCCGATGATGCGCGACGTGCGGTGCTGAACCGGAAACTGGCGGAGTTGGCGGCGCAGCACGGCAGTGAGTTGCAGCAGTGGCTCGGGGCGGTGATTGCCGAGGTGTTGGTGGCGTACGACGAGCAGCGGCTGAATGCGTTTATTTTTACCAAAGTCGAAGATGAACTGGCCGCCGTCCGTATGAACGGCGCACTGGTCGGCGCCGTGATCGGGGCCGTTATCTGGGGACTGATGTACGGGGTATATGCACCGTTGGCGGGATAAGGATACCCGCTTGCATAAATGAATGAATCGTCCTACAATAGACAATACCTAAAGATAAGACGGGAGGAAATAGGGAATGCTGGAAGATTTTAAGGCGTTTATCGCTCGCGGGAACGTGGTGGATATGGCCGTCGGCGTCATCATCGGCGGGGCGTTCGGCAAAATTGTCAGCTCGCTGGTCAGTGACGTGATTATGCCGCCGATCGGGATGTTGCTTTCGGGAATTAATTTCCGCGATTTGTTCATCAATTTGTCGTCTACCGAATATGCGACGATGGCGGATGCGGAAGCGGCCGGCGCGCCGATCATCAAGTACGGTTTGTTTATCAACAACGTCATCGATTTTCTGATCGTCGCATTGGTTATTTTCCTGATGATTCGCTTGTTGGCGCGGATGCGTCCGGCCAAAGAAGAAGCCGCGACGGAAAAAGAATGTCCGTATTGCTGCAGCAAGATCGCGCTGGGCGCGGTGCGCTGCCCGCATTGTACGGCGGAACTGAAGGAAACGAAGTAAGGAGGCTGTCATGGAAGCGTTGTTGGTGATTGACATGTTGCATGATTTTATCGCACCGGACGGTGCGTTGACGTGCGGTCCGGCAGGGGAAGCCATCGTGCCGGCGGTGCGGCAGGCGATCGAGGATCGGCGGGCGGCGGGAGATGCGGTGATTTATCTTTGCGACTCGCATCGCCCTGACGATGCGGAATTCGCGATGTTTCCGCCGCATTGCCTGACGGACACGGAAGGCGCACGGATTATCCCCGAACTGGCGCCGTCGGCGGGAGATATCCGCATCGCCATCGTCGCATATTCGGTAGACGACAAATTGATGAACAAATCGCGGAAATTAATTCCCGAAAGCAACATCCCGATCGGCGGCATAATCACGTCACT
>CABTYA010000109.1 GCA_902488965.1 uncultured Veillonellaceae bacterium | reverse complement strand
TCAGACGTGTGCTCTTCCGATCTCGGGCATCCTGGCCGTGTGCGAGATTGACTTCGCGCTCGATGATGCTCCCCGGTTTACGGGCAATCGGCAGGCGGATATCGCCGAAGGGAGCGGGAAAGCATCCCGTGACGACGGCTTGATAGGTGCGGTGTAAGTCGCGGAAGGAACGCTGCATGAAGTCGTGTTGGGCGGCGGCGCTGAGGGCGATGACGAGCAGTCCCGACGTTCCGCGGTCGAGCCGATGAATTGGATGCGGGCGGGTATCCGTGCGGGTGTCGTTCAGGTAGGCCTGCAATGCATGGAGCAGCGTGTGCGTGCGCTCGGCGGCGGTGGCATGCGTGAGCATCCCCGCGGGCTTATCGGCGACGAGAAAGTCGCCGTCTTCATAGACGATAGTAACGGGTACATGCCACGGGACCAGCGGCTGCGGGTCCTCCCAACAGAGGACGACGGTATCGCCGCAGCGGACGGTCGTCGTCCAGTCGGCGGCGCGGCCGTTGCAGGTGAGACGGGCGGAACGCCGCCAGCGTCGCCGCTGGGAGAGCGAGTAGCCGCGGGTGTGAAGTAAACGGGAGATACGGCAGCCGTCCTCGGCCGCATCGATAATCCATGTGGTAGTCATAGTGTCATTGTAGCGCAGGGCGACGGAAAAAGGAAATCGTTCGCCTGTGGAAGGCAGTGCCGTTGTGCTATAATGACACTAATCATGAAGGAGGAACTATGGCACAAACATTGGTCTTGATTGACGGGAACAGTTTATTATATCGGGCATTTTTCGCATTGCCGTTGCTCACGACGCCGCAGGGCGTACCGAGCCATGCGGTGCACGGTTTTTTGCTGATGCTGACCAAGTTGTACACGGAGCTCAAGCCGGATCGGATTGCCGTCGCCTTCGATCGGGGACGGGTGACGTTTCGCAATCAAAAATACGCCGACTACAAAGGTCATCGGCCTGATGCGCCGGACGATTTGGTGCCGCAGTTTGCGATGATTCGTGAAGTGTTGACGACGCTGGGGATTGCCTGCTACGAGCAGGAAGGCTACGAGGGGGACGATTTGATCGGGACGCTCGCCCAAGCGGCCGCGGGACGGTATCGTGTCGCCATCGTCACGGGCGACCGCGATACGCTGCAGCTGGTCGATGACAATACGACGGTATATCTGACGAAAAAGGGCATCACGCAGATGGATACGATGACCGCCGATCGGGTGGAAGAAGTGTATCACATCACGCCCGCACAGGTCGTGGATCTGAAAGCACTCATGGGCGATGCGTCGGACAATATCCCCGGTGTGCCGGGAGTCGGTGAAAAGACGGCCCAGAAACTGCTCGGTCAATACGGTGATTTGGATCGGGTGTATGAACATCTCGACGAAATTCGCGGACCGAAGCTGCAGGAACGCTTGCGGGACAATCGGGAGATGGCCTATTTGTCGCAGGAACTGGCGACCATCGAGCGGGACGTGCCGATGACGTTTGCGTGGGACGAGATGATTCCGCAGGCGCGGCCGACGGAAGTGGAGGAATTGTTCCGCCGACTGGGATTCCAGCAGGTGCTGCCCAAACTGGAGCAGGCGGGGTTGGTCGCGGCGGCGGGAGATTTGTTTGCCGATCCTGCGCCGGCGCCCGCGGCGGATATCGACTGCATCGAGAACGCACCGTTGTCGGTCATGGCGGATTGGGATCGGATTGCGCTGGCCATGCGGGCACAGGGACATGTGCCGCATGTCGTGTGCCAGGGTTTGGCGGTCATGGCGGGCGAAACGGCATACTATTGGGATGATGCGCACGCACCGGCGGT
>CABTYA010000108.1 GCA_902488965.1 uncultured Veillonellaceae bacterium | reverse complement strand
TCGAACTCGCGACCCTCGCCTTGGCAAGGCGATGCTCTACCACTGAGCTATTCCCGCAGACCGATAAACGAATTGTAACACATCGACAAATTGACTGTCAAGATGTTCGTCCGTTACTCAAATAGAATACCAAAAGAGTCCCTTCTTGTCAAGCCTCGGATGTCATTTTTTCTCGCCGTTTTCGCCCGCGGCGCATGCTTGACCGTCTATCCGTTTTTGCGTACACTTACGATAGGAGGAATAATGAAACAAGAATACTACCGCGGCTGGGCGGCGGTCATCGCCGTCGGCTGCCTGATGTGGCTGCTCAATGCATGGACGCCGCTGCATCGTGACGATTATGATTACGCGTTGATTTGGGGAACGACGATACCGATCGCCGGTTGGTCGGATGTGTTTCACTCGCTGTATTTGCATTATTTTCAGCACGGCGGACGCATGGTCGCCTTTTTTATACTGGATTCATTTTTATGGTGGGGCAAGGCGTGGTTCAATCTCGCCAACGCGCTTGCCTTCGTACTGGTACTGCTCGCGCTGTACTGGCACGCCTGCGGCCGCATCACCCGCCGCATCGAGTGGGGCATTTGGCTAACGCTGGCGGGGATGGCGTGGCTCGCGTTGCCGCATTTCGGCGAGGTCGTCGTGTGGATGTGCGGCTCGACGGTGTATTTGTGGACGGCGCTGTGGATGGTGTACTTTCTGCTGCCGTACCGACTGCATCTCGTGACGCCTTTCGCCGGCCGCGGGATACGGTGGATCGTGCCGATGTTCGCATTGGGACTGCTCGCGGGCTGGGGACTGGAAAACGCTTCGCTCACGACGGGGCTGCTCGCCATCGGTGCGACGCTGCTGTCACGGCGGCGCGGGACGGCGCGTCCGTGGCAATGGGCGGGAATCGCCGGCGGGATGATCGGCTTTTTCGCACTCGTCGTCGCTCCGGGCAATTTCGTCCGTGTCAATGAGGTAACGCATACATTAGTGCGTCGACTGGGCAATCAGATTGCGGGGAATGCGGAGATGCTGTTATACATCCTTCCTCTGCTATTGCTCGCCGTCATTGCCTACCGTCTGCTCGCCGTCGCCCGTGTCGGTCGTGACCGCGCGCCGGTACGCAAGGGCTACATCGGTCTCGGCATCATGCTCGCCGTTGCGCTGCCGTTGGCGCATTCGTACCTCACGACGGGATACCTTGGCGCCCAGCTGCGCGATGTGATTTTCTATCAGATACTGGCACCGCTCGGCAAAGCGACGCCGAAACTGTATCCGCGTGTCGGCAATCTTGCCGGCGGTCTGGAAGAGTACGGGCTGTATCTCCTGCTCGTCACGCTGGTCTGGCGCGGTATGCTGCACCGCCTGCACCTGACCAAGGCCGAGACCCGCACCGCCCGTCGCACCGTCACGCTCAAACGGCTGTGGCAGGAAGAGGCCGACGTCCGTTTCGCTGCGGTATTGATTGCGATGTCATTGGTGAACAATCTCATCATGCTGGGCGCGCCGACATTTCCCGCGCGGGCGACCTTCTTCTCGGTGCTGCTGTGGCTGACCGCACTCACCGTTTTGCTGCGCATGCCGGCCGTACGGTCGGCGCTGGCCGTGCATCGGGCACATTGGTGCAAGGTCGCGGCGGTCACAATGGTGCCCTTTATCTTGGCCACGATTTATTTCACTTGGCGGATCGACGAAATCGACGCGGCGCGCATCGCCGTCATCGAGGCGCAAACGGCGCAAGGCATGACGGCAATTGCGGTCGACCCGGTTCCGTTTCCGCAGCGCATGCTGCGTCATATTTTCTATATTGATTGGGATAACGGTGTATCGGCCGGCGGGCTGAAACGTTACTACGGTTTGACCGAGCTCACGCTCACCGCGCCGCCCGTACGCTAGTACGGGAGGAAGGAGTCATGATGGAATCATTCTTTCGTTGGA
>CABTYA010000107.1 GCA_902488965.1 uncultured Veillonellaceae bacterium | reverse complement strand
GTATTGAGACCTGCTCCGTCCGTCCGCAAGGTCAGTACCGAGCCTTCCGTCGCAGTACCGATGGTAATCGTACCGCCCTTAATCGCAAGACCGTCCTTGATATCAGCCGGCTTGGCTGCGTCATGCGCATACAATACGGTGGCATTGCCGCTGTAATTCTTAATGACGATATCTCCGGTATCACTGTTCGACTCGTCCGTATGACGATAGAACTTTTGCCCGTAACGAGCGTCACTGACTTCCGTGCTGAATGCTTGTGCCCCCGTCATATCAATCACGCCGTCATTCGACGTGAAATACTTGAGAACATTGTTTTGAGAGACAGTATTCCCTTTAATCAAAGCATTATGCCATACCGCCCGATCTCTCAGCGTGAGGCTCATATCACCGCCGAAGTGATACCCGCGCCAGTAGCTGTCCGCACCTTCGATGTAGGCATTGACCGAGCCGTTGGAGACGCCTTTCCAATGCGCACCGTCATGGATTTTGAGGTTGACCGCGCCGGCTTCTTGCGCCCCGGTGATGACTTCCGGATTTTCGTCCGTATAGTTGCCTTCCCAATACGAATCCGTACCGCGCAAACCGACATTGATTTGGCCTCGATAGCCCATGCCGCCTTTGGTAATAAAATCGCCTTCGATTTGTACCCGGTTCGTACCGGCATTAAACGAGCGCATATTATTCCCCGGTGACTTATCGCCCGGTTTCGCTGCCGGTATTGCTCCGAATACGGCATCCTTCGTGTTGATATTGACCATGCCGTAATCATTCGAAACGAACTGACCGTACGCCTGCACCGCCATCCACGCGTTATTGACCGTCTTGATTGAACCGCCACCGATATTGATTGTCGAAGCGACCGAACCGATGGCCGTATTGGAGACATACCCATCCTCGTTGCGTTTGCCGTCGGCTTCGATATCCACCAATCCGTCAATCGTGATCTTGCCGGTGTCCATCGCCTTGAGGCCGTTGCCGGTATTATCGTCACCGCCGTTCGTCAGCGAGCGAATCTTCAGGATTTTGTTCTCCGCGTCCGCGCC
Organism: uncultured Veillonellaceae bacterium; assembly: GCA_902488965.1. Classification (GTDB taxonomy): domain Bacteria; phylum Bacillota; class Negativicutes; order Veillonellales; family Negativicoccaceae; genus CAMCNU01. The sequence goes on along the minus strand of CABTYA010000107.1, from coordinate 957 downwards.
GCCGTTATGAATGACGACTTCCCCACCGCGATTGGCAAATACACCGATGGAGTAACGATCGGCTTTTGTCGCAATATCAATCGGACCTGCATTGTCGATTTCGACTTTTGTTTTGGTTCCCTTGCCGCCAACAGCCGCAATCGCCGCCCCGTGTCCTTTGTAGCGAACATCCATATGCAAGGCCTGATTGTTCATATCCATATGAACACCGTTGAATTGGCCTTCATTTTCTTTGACGGGATTACCTTTGGCATCCGTCTGCGGCAACGAGCCTGAAATCGCCGCATGCAGATCCTTGATGACCCATGTATCCCCGTACACAAGTTCGCGTTTGTGCGATTCCGGATCGGCAATACCGTCAATCTCAAATGTGGTTTCCTTCGTGAAGTTGTAGAGACCGTCTTTCAATACGCCCGTTTCCACATAATGCGTATCCCGCTCTTTACTGCCCAATATCGCCACACCGAATGTCGTATCCGTCTGTTCCGCCGGAATTTCTTTCGCCGGTGTGAAGAGATACTGACCCTGTCCGTCGGCATCTTTCCACGTGATATCTTCGAGGCGTTTCGATGCGCTCTGCGCCGTCAGTCCTTCCGCGATTTCCACATGACCTTTGAGATGACGTTCGCCGTCTTTGTACGCCGTGTAGAATGCCTTGTTCGCCAGATTGTTCAGTGTCGCGCTGACCATGTTCTTGTCAGCCGCGGCCGCATCTTCCGCCGTGTTCAATCCCTTGGCATCCGTCCGCAACGTAATTTCGCTGTTTTCCGCCGCCTTGCCGATGACGATATTGCCGCCGATCATTTCCAATCCCGGCACAGCATCTCTGGCCGCCATCGGATTGTGGTCGTAGATGACCAGCGTATGACCGCTGTAGTTGTCAATCGTGATGTCGTTCTTGTCTTTCTGGAAGATGACGCCTGCATGGTCGGCATCGCTGCCGCCGTAGAGGTTCGT
>CABTYA010000106.1 GCA_902488965.1 uncultured Veillonellaceae bacterium | reverse complement strand
TCCACTTCCGCCCCCGTCGTCTTGTCAAACAGTTTCATGTCCATGCGGGCCACGCCGTTGGCATGCCGCGGGGCGATGACGTACGATTCGACCGCTACGCTCAGCAGCCGATCCGTTTCCGCCGACATCTTCATCGTCAGCGAGCCGAATCCTTCCATCTCGCCCTTGGCGGGAATCGCCCGTACTTCGCTTGCAAATGCGTCGGCCGTCTGCGCCAAAACGCGGTTGACCGCCGTCTGGGCGGCCGCATTGTCCCAGCCGCTCACCTGTAAATAACTGACCTGCGCCGGTGCGGCCAGTGCCGCCCCGGATACTCCTGCCAATGCCAATACCAATGCGCCGACTCGCGCCGATTTCATCATATTCATCTTGACTCCTCCTTTCGGATGCCGTTTCGCATCCGCTCGTCATATCCGTATTATACCATGACCCCCGCCGGAACAATACTTGCCGCGGCGGCGCAGGGCAAAATTTAACTGTTTCTAAACACCCTCTCGGCGAATTGACATTCCCGCCGCTTCGTGCTAACTTGAAAAGCAAAAAGGACGGGACCATCTATGCCTCTACTCGAAGACAAGATCCGCCGCCAGGGCGTCATCATCGATAATCGGATTTTGAAAGTCGACAGCTTCATCAATCAACAGCTCGATCCCGATATCTATCGGGAAATCGGCAAGCGCATGGCCGAGCAATTTGCCTCACGTCCGCTGACGAAAATCCTCACGATTGAGGCCAGCGGGATTGCGGTCGCCCTTGCGACCGCCTACGAACTGCACCTGCCGGTCGTCTTTGCCCGCAAACAAAGTACCAGCGTCATGACGGACGAACTCCACCGCACGAAGATTCATTCGTATACCAAGGATACGGACTACCTCGTAACCGTCGCCAAAGAATTTCTCGGCGCAGGCGAACAGGTCCTTATCGTGGACGATTTCCTCGCGCAAGGCGAAGCCGCTCTCGGGCTGTCGCGGCTCGTCGAAGCGGCCGGATCGACGGTCGCCGGTATCGGCATCGTCATTGAAAAAAGTTTCCAACCGGGGGCGCAACGCATCCGCGAGGCGGGCTATGACCTGCACTCACTCGTGCGCATCGCCGCCTTTGCCGACAACCAAGTCGTCTTTGCCGACTGATTCCCCTTCATTTTCCGTGAAAGGAGCGATACCTATGACACTCACGACCGCCGTTCGTGCCGAAATCGGCAACATCATCACCCACGCCGTCGGGATCGTGCTGGCGCTGGCCGCCCTCATCACCGGCCTCGTCACCGTCTACGGCAGTGCCTATACCGCCGCCGCCCGTGCATCGGTATGGGTCTACGGGCTGTGCATGGTCGCCCTCTATACCGCCAGCACCGTTTACCACAGCGTCTTTCGCCGCCCCTCCTGGCAGCGTGTGTGCCGACGTTTTGACCATGCGGCCATCTACCTGATGATCGCCGGCACGTATACGCCGTTTTTGTGGATTGCGCTCTCGGACACGGCGGGTATCCGCTGGAGCGCACTCATTTGGGGGATCGCCGCCGTCGGCGTCACGCTCAAACTCGCCATGGCGGCGCGCTTTCACCTGCTCTCGGTACTCTGCTACCTCGGCATGGGCTGGCTCGCCCTTTGGCTGCTCCCCGACCTGTGGCGGACCGTCCCCGCGGCGGGCATCGCCTGGCTCGTCATCGGCGGCCTTTGCTACTCCGCCGGCTGTCTCTTTTACATCGCCAAACAACACCCCTTCGCCCATGTCGTTTGGCATTGCTTCGTACTGGCGGGCAGCGCCGCCCAATGGTGCAGCGTCCAATTCTACGTCCTGCCGCAGGGGGCCTTATGACCGACCGCGACGGTATGATGCTCGCCCTCGCCGAAGCGCAGCGTGCCTATGCACTGGGTGAAATCCCGATCGGAGCGGTGGTCGCAGTCGGCGACACGGTGGTCGGCCGCGGCTGTAACCTGCGGGAAACACGCCCCGATGCGACCGCCCACGCCGAACTCATCGCCATTCAGGACGCCTGCCGCACCCTTGACCGCTGGCGGCTCCCGGATGCGACACTCCACGTCACCCCCCAGCCCCGCCCCCTGTGCGCGGGCGCGGTTGTGGACGCCCCCCCCGCGCGCCCTGTCT
>CABTYA010000105.1 GCA_902488965.1 uncultured Veillonellaceae bacterium | reverse complement strand
CATAAATTCACCGGCGGCCGCCGTATTGTCATCGATTCGTGCCGCCAAATCTTCGATACCGGCGGCCTCGGCGTGCAGGACCGCAATGACATCTTCCCGTACCGTCATCATCGACCTCCCCGATGCGCAATCGCATGAATATCCAGCAAGTCGCGCAACAGCGCTTCCAGCTGATCCAAATACAACATATTCGACCCGTCGGACAAAGCTTCCGCCGGATTATCGTGCACTTCCATAAAGAGACCGTCCACGCCCGTCGCGACCGCCGCCCGTGTCAGGTACGGGATAAACTCGCGCTGCCCCGCCGTCGTTGTCCCGCCGCCGCCCGGCAGCTGTACGCTGTGCGTACCGTCGAAAACGACCGGATAGCCGAAACGCCGCATAATGGCCAAGCTGCGCATATCGACAACGAGATTGTGATAACCGAACGAACAGCCGCGTTCCGTCAACATAATATTTTCATTGCCCGCCTCGCGAATTTTGTTGACCACATTTTGCATATCGTCCGGCGCGAGAAACTGGCCTTTTTTGACGTTCACCGTCTTGCCGGCCCGTCCCGCACCGTAGACCAAATCCGTCTGCCGGCACAAGAACGCGGGAATCTGCAGGACATCGAGCACTTCGGCCGCCGGTGCAATCTGCGCTTCCGTATGAATATCGGAAACGATTGGCACGCCCAGCTCGTCTTTCACTCGCTGTAAAATCGCCATTCCTTTTTCCAGTCCCGGTCCGCGAAACGAGTCGAACGACGTGCGGTTCGCCTTGTCAAAAGACGCCTTGAAAATATAGGGCACGCCCAGCCGTTCGCAGATTCCTTTGATTTCTCTGCCGATCATCAGGATGCGTTCTTCGCTTTCAATGACGCAAGGGCCCGCCATCAAAAAGAGGTCGCCCCCGCCCACTCGTAAGTCACCGATTTGTACTTGCTTCATGATGCCCTCCTTCAAACAATGCGCGTACCCGCAATAATTCTTCCAACGTATCGACACCGATCAATTCCCGATCGGTAGGAATCACGCCGATCCGATAGCCGTGCTCGAGCGCCCGCAGCTGTTCGAGCGATTCGGTTTGCTCGGCGGGTGTCGGCGCCAAATCGGCGAATGTGAGCAAAAACTCGCGCCGATACGCATAGATGCCGACATGCTTTTGCGGCGCGACGGCAAAAGCATGCCGCGGATACGGAATCAGCGAGCGGGAAAAATACATCGCGTCTCCCGCCAGATTGCAGACGACTTTGACGGCGTTGCGATTATCATAGTCCGCCTCCGCCAGCGGTGCCGCCGCCGTCGCCATCGCAATATCTTCCCGCTCCTCCATTAACCGCGCCAAACGGTCAATCAGGTCGGGGTCGATCAGCGGCTCGTCGCCTTGCACGTTGACGATAACATCATACTCCGTATACGTGGCGGCCACCTCTGCAATACGGTCCGTCCCCGTCGGATGCGTCGCCAGTGTCATCATCGCCTCACCGCCGAAAGCCTCGACCGCGGCGGCGATTTTGCGGTCATCGGTCGCCACGACCACCCGCTCCGGCACTGTCGCTTCGCGCGCCCGCTCATAGACGCGCCGGATCAGCGGCTGTCCCGCAATATCCAGCAGGGGCTTGCCCGGCAGCCGCGGCGAGCCGTAGCGCGCCGGTATCACGCACATCGTTTTCATCCCCGCACCTCCCGTTCCTCTTCGATATATTCCCAAAACTCGCGCTCTCCGGAAAGGATTCGCAAGTCCAATGTCAATACATACAACGTTTCCGTATCCGACGGCACGCAATCCAACAGTTTGACCGCATCTTTTTCCGTCACGACGATCCCCTGCGCCTTCTCGCGGCGCGCATAGGCCTGCGCGTTCCGCCAATCCTCGGCGGTATAGCGATGATGATCAACATGGCGGATATGGCCGACCGCCTGCAATCCCGCCTGTCGGGCACTGCGCTCAAACGAGTCCGGATTGCCCAAGGCGCACATCGTCACCACCCGCCGCGGCAAAATCGCCGTATGTTCGCGGCCCGCCGCCCAATCCGCAAAGGCCAGCAAGCGCCCGGGATGGTGCGCGGTGACCATGATCGGTGCCTGCGAAGAGAAACTGCGCAAGTTGCCGATGATTTCATCGAGCCGTTCTTCGGCGACCGCATCCGCCTTGGTAACGACATACATATGCGCCCGTTCCAAATGGTCGAGCGGCTCGCGCAGCAGCCCGCGCGGCAAAACACGACCGTT
>CABTYA010000104.1 GCA_902488965.1 uncultured Veillonellaceae bacterium | reverse complement strand
TTCGGCGACAAGGACGACCGCGACAATCGCAAGGCGCGCGCGGAACGCATGCCGCAGTATGCGGACGGCCCGATCAGCTCGGTCTACGTCCTGCAGGACGAAGTGACCGCATTGCGGGCGGAAAATCAAGATGCGAAAGCGCGTATTGCCGAACTGGAAGCGCAAGCGGCCGAAAACCAGAATGCGGCCGAACGCATTGCCGCTCTGGAAGCGCAAGTACAGGCGTTGCTCGCTTCGCGGTGAAGTGATACGACGAATACATTGGGCGGCGCATGACTGACGCCATGGATTGCGAAGGCATCTCTCTCGGGAGATGCCTTTTTGCGTGGGCGGATTGTTGTCACGGTGATAGCGACAAGAGAGGAGAGGCCGGTACAACTAACGCCGGACGGTCAACAGAGAAGTCGGGCACGCATCCGCAACCGGGGCACATAACAAATAATTTAACAAAATTAAAAGTTGATGAAAAGCACGAAAATGAGCAAAACAATTGATCTTTGTGATCATAATTTATGTTATATTGTGGATAGAATTGGTAATAGAATTGGTATTGGTTTTGTTTTCTATAATATTATGAAGTGCGATAGCTGCGATAGCAATGCGTAATATTAATGACGAAAATGAACGGAAAGAGGTACGCGAATGAAACAAACGGGAAAGAAAACCTTGCAAGTCGGCGTATTGTTAAGCCTTTGCGCATTGGCGGCGAACGGCGCGACCGTGCAGGCACTGACGACGGAGCAAAAGAACGACATCGTCAACGCGGTAATCGAGGAACTCAAGAAGGACGACTCCAAGATCGGCGAGACGCTCGCTTATGAAATCAGAAACAACGAAGCATACGGCAACGCGATCAGCAGCCGGATTACGTATTATCCGGAGATTGCCAAGGCCATCGGCGATAAACTGACGGAAGCGAACCTGACCCGTCAATACATGGGGATTAATCCGGAATTCACACCGAAACTGACGAAGAAATTCAACGACTCGACCTTCACGAACAAAGACAACGAAGGCGCGGTCGAATCCCATACAATCGCCATCGGTACGAAAGCATTCTCCTACTCGACATTCGGCATCTCGCTGGGCAATGAAGCCGTCAGCGGACCGGAGAGAAACAGCTCCGGCGTCGTTGTCGGCGGTCAGGCCGTCGCCATCGGCAATCGCGCATGGGCGCTCGGTGACAAGACGGTCGCCATCGGCAGCGCGTCCCGTGCGGGCTTGAAGAGTATCGCCATCGGGATTAATGCCCAAGCCTCGTTTGACGACAACGGGCAAGGATCCGGTCTGGACAAAAGCTACCACATCGATCCGAAGACAGGCGCGCCGATCCTGAAAGGGACGAACGGCAGCAATTTGAACTTTTCATCCGTGGCCATAGGCAACCAGGCGCGCGCCTTGGGCAATATCTCCATGGCCTTCGGGCTGAATGCGACCGCGAGCGGCAAGTATGCCATCACCGCCGGTTACGAATCGAAGGCCGGCGGCATCGATTCCATCGCATTGGGCAACCGTGCCCATGCGTCCGGTGACGGGGCGATCGCCATCGGCGGCAAGAATGATAGTGACGTTAGTGCGGCACGGGCGTACAGCAAGTACAGCATCGCCATCGGGCAGGAAGCCGTCGCCGGTCACGAATCACATGTTGATGAAGACTACAGCTCGGTCGCTATCGGTAAGTATGCCCGGGCACAGTACAAACAGGGCGTCGCTATCGGTGACAGCGCCGGTGTACAGGGGAATAAAGGGATTGCCATCGGTGTGTGGGCACTGGCCAACAGTACGGACGCCATCAGCATCGGTCGCGAGACGAACAATAACTCGACCGAAGGCGTTACCATCGGTAAAGGCGCCAAGATTGAAATGAATAACCAAAAATCCACCGCGTTCGGTAGCGGTGCGCTTGTTAAGCAATTTAGCAATAATGCGGTGGCGTTCGGGGTCGGGGCGCTTGTTGATGAAAAGGCGACGGACGCCCTGGCTATCGGTACGGGAGCGACAATCCTCGAAGGGACAAAACGAGGGATTGCCATCGGTTCGGGTGCGCGCAATAAGGGGGACGACAGCGTCGTTATCGGTACGAATACCTACGCCAAATGGTACGACAGTGTTGCTATCGGTAACGGTGCGCAGACCACCCAAAGCGGTGCGGTTGCCATCGGTAGCGGCAGCAAGACGACAGTCAGCAGCGGCGATCGCGGTTACGACCCCGTGCAGGGGAGCGTGTCCAATCTGAACCTGAAGGGCAAGG
>CABTYA010000103.1 GCA_902488965.1 uncultured Veillonellaceae bacterium | reverse complement strand
TGGCAGTGGCGGGCGTTGCGCCGGGCAAAATTGCGGCGGAATTGACACGGGCGGAGCGGCAGGCGCTCACGGATGTGTTTAAGTCGTGGAAGTTTACGGTTTCGGAAACGCGTCCGCTGCGGGAAGCGATTGTTACCGCTGGCGGAGTGCGCGTTAAAGAAGTGCGTGCCGATACGATGGAGTCCAAATTGCAGCCCGGACTGTTTTTTGCCGGCGAGGTACTCGACATTCACGCCAATACGGGCGGATATAATTTACAGGCGGCGTTTTCTACGGGATTCGTAGCGGGAAATGAAGCGGGAAGGCGGGACAATGAAGGCCATTACGATAGCTATTGACGGTCCGGCAGGGGCCGGCAAAAGCACCGTTGCCAAGGCCCTGGCGCAGCGGTTGGGCTATATATATATAGATACGGGAGCCATGTATCGTGCGGTGACGTATTACCTGCAACAGCAGGGAGTGCCCGTAACGGACGATGCGGGAGTATGCAAAGTGATGCCGGGACTCAGCGTTCGTATCAAGGACGGACAGGTAGCGGTCAACGGTACGGATGTGACGGCGTTTTTGCGCTCGGATGAGGTGTCGGCCGCCGTGTCGACTGTTGCCGCATATCCTTGCGTACGGGAACATTTGGTACACGAGCAGCGGGTGATGGCGGCCCGCGGCGGCGTCGTGATGGACGGACGCGATATCGGTACGGTGGTGTTACCCGCGGCGGAACTGAAAGTATTTTTGACCGCCTCGGCGGAAGTGCGGGCTCGGCGACGCTGGAAGCAAAATGAACAGGCGGGGATGCCGATGACGGGAACGCTTGCCGACTTGCAAGCGGCCATTGTATTACGCGATAAAAAAGACAGCGAGCGGGAGGTGTCGCCGCTGCGGAAGGCTGCTGACGCCCGCCTGCTCGATAACAGCGAGCTGACCGCCGAAGAGACGGTCGAGCGGATGGCGGATTGGGCGAAACAGGTGATGCAGGATGTTCTTTAAAATCGTAAAAAGACTGTTTGAATGGCTGACGTTTCGTTGTTTCGGGACCAAAGTATACGGAATCGAGAATATCCCGATGACGGGAGCCGGTATTTTAGCGCCGAACCACAGCAGCAACTGGGATCCGGTACTGATCGGCGGGATGATTCCCCGCATGGCGTATTTTATTGCGAAAGAAGAACTGTTTCATAATTATTTCTTGGGCAAGATATGTCGGGCACTGGGGGCCTTTCCGCTGCAGCGGGGACATGTCGATCGTCAGGCGATGAAACAGGCATTTACTGTGCTGCGGCGCGGAGATTTGCTCGGGATTTTTCCGGAAGGGACGCGCGTACGGGGAAATCGGATCGGGCGCTTTCACAACGGCATGGCGTCGCTGGCGTTGCGCATCGGCGTACCGATTATACCGGTGACAATCATCGGCTCGGAGAATCCGCGACAAAACGGCGGTCCGATTATTGTGGTCAGCCCTCCGATCAAGGTGGAAAAGCAGGAAGCAGATAAAGAGAAGATTAAAGAAATTAATAATTTGGTTAAAAAAGAGATGGAAAAAGCGGTCGAAAAATACGGAGAAGGAAACAAATGAAAGTGATTGTTGCGTCGCGACTCGGTTTCTGTTATGGGGTGAAAAGAGCCATACAAATTGCCGAGAGCGCCTGTAATACGGGCGGTAAAGCGGTTACGTTGGGGCCGATTATCCACAATCCTCAGATGGTACGTCGTCTGGCGGACCACGGGGTGGGATATGTCGACGACCTCGAAGATATCGACAGAGGGACCGTCATTATCCGTTCCCACGGAGTCGGTCCGACGTGTTATAATAGAGCAGATGAAAAAAAAATAAAGATTATCGATGCGACATGCCCGTTTGTGTTGCGTGCCCAGCAAGAGGCTCACCGATTGGTCAAAGCCGGCAAAAAGGTGATTATTTTCGGTGAAAAAAATCACCCCGAAGTGCGGAGTATTTCCGAGTGGGCGTTGGGGAAGGCATTGGTGGCGGAGTCCCAGGAAGATTTGGAAAATCTTCCGATGATGGATGAAGTCAGCATTGTGTCCCAGACGACCTTTTCACAGGAGACATTTCAGCAAATGCTGGCGATGGTATCCGAAAAAGCCGCGCGCGTGGACGTACACAAAACGATTTGCAATGCGACAGCCGAACGCCAAGAGGCCGTCAAGTTGCTGGCTGACGAGGTCGATGTGGTGATCGTGGTGGGCGGTAAGAACAGCGGCAATACACGCCGTCTGCACCGTCTTTTTTCAAGCAGAAGACGGCATACGAGATTCTCCATGTGACTGGAGTTCAGACGT
>CABTYA010000102.1 GCA_902488965.1 uncultured Veillonellaceae bacterium | reverse complement strand
CGATATGGACCGGATGATTGCGACCAAGAAGTTTCGCTTAGTCGTTGATGCCAGCAACCCGTATGCCGCGATCGTGTCGGAAACCGCGCGTGCCGCTTGTCGTGCCGCAGGGGTTCAATACGTACGCTATGAACGTCCGGAAACGCCGCTCCCGGCGTATGAGAAGCTGCATCACGTGCCGGACGAAAGTTCCGCCGCGGCACTGGCGGGAGAGCTGGGGGATCGGATTTATTTGACGACCGGGTCAAAGACGCTGGCTACATTTATTCATGCGCCCGCATTGCAGGGAAAAGAAGTCTGGAGCCGCGTTTTGCCGACGACGGAAGTCGTCAGCATGTGCGAAGAACTCGGCCTCACACCCAAGTATATTGTCGGCGTGCAGGGGCCGTTCAGCTATGAAATGAACCGCGCGATGTTTCATGACACTGACGCCCAAGTGGTTGTGATGAAAAACAGCGGGCTTGTCGGGGGAACGGACACAAAACTGCAGGCGGCCATTGATGAAAATCTTGAGATTATTGTGATTGACCGTCCGCCGACGAGTACGGAAGATTTTGTCAAAGTCAATGCGGTCGACGATGTCATGAAGTATTGGAGGGAACATAATGGATTACATTAAGCAACCGAAACAAATCGAAGATAAAAGTATGCAGTTGATTCGTCCCTATATTGAAGACTTGCATCTGACGGAACAGGAAATCGCAGTCTATTCACGGACGATTCATGCATCGGGCGATGTGGAATACGGGCATTTGATTCGTACGGGTCTGAATGCGATTGAAGAGGGCATCAAAGCATTGTCGAACGGGGCCAACATTTATTGCGACGTGGAAATGGTACGTACGGGGATTAATAAAAAAGCCTTGGCGAAACTGGGCGGCGAAGTATTTTGCCAAGTGTCCAGCCCCGAGGTGGCGGACTATGCGAAAGAACTCGGTATCACTCGCTCGATGGCGGCGATGCGGATGTTCGGGAAAGATCTCGACGGCAGCATTGTTGCCATCGGCAATGCGCCGACGGCTTTGTATGAAGTGTTGCGTATGACGGAACAAGAAAATATCAGGCCGGCGTTGATTGTCGGGATTCCGGTTGGTTTTGTCGGCGCGTCGGAGTCGAAAGAAGAACTGGCCAAACGCTCGAAAGTGCCGTTTGTTACAGTGAAAGGCAATAAGGGCGGAAGTCCGATTGCGGCCTCTGTCATTAACGCATTGCTGTATTTGTTGGTACAGCGTAGCGATATGCTGTATATCGAAGATAAGAAGTAACGGGAAACGGCAGTCAGGCGGCAATCATGCAAATACAGAGGACGCAGCGATGCGACGCAAAGGGACAATTTGTCCGCAGATGGATGACATTGGTCGTTATCAGCGGATTATTGGCTGCGGTTTTAGTCGTCAGTTTGATATGGGGATCGGTAACCATTCCGTGGCAAACCATCGTGAATGCGTTGTGGAATGATCATAACGGCGCGCAAGAGATGATTGTGTGGAATATCCGCTTTCCGCGGAATCTGATCGGCGCCCTCGTCGGCGCCAATTTGGCGGTGGCGGGCGCAATCCTGCAGGCGGTGATGAAAAACCCGCTGGCCGACCCGGGAATTATCGGGGTTTCCAGCGGTGCGGGGCTTGCCGGTGTGGTGATGTTGATTTTGTATCCGTCACACGAATATTGGGTGACGCCGGTGGCGTTTATAGGCGCGATGGGTGCCGCACTCTTTGTGTACGCATTGGCATGGAAAAACGGCATTCGTCCGACCCGTATTATCTTGGCGGGGGTCGCTGTCAGTGCGTTTCTCGGCAGCGGGATTTCCGCATTGCTGGTGTTTTACGGTGATCGTGTCCAGGGGGCGTTGTTGTGGATGGTGGGCGGTTTGTCGGCGAGAAGCTGGCCGCAGTTGATGACGCTGTACCCGTATACCGGATTGGGTATATTGCTGGCGTTGTTCGGAGCCAAGCAACTGAACATATTGGCGCTGGGGGATGAGACGGCACGAAGTTTAGGGATGCCGGTCGAACGTGTGCGTTTCGGTATGATGGCGGTGGCCTCGCTGATGGCGGCTGCGGCGGTGAGTATTGCCGGATTGATCGGCTTTGTCGGTTTGGTCGTTCCGCACATGGTGCGGCTTTTGATCAGCAGTGATTACCGATTTTTGTTGCCTGCATCGGCATTGGGAGGCGCGTTGATTATGGTGGTATCGGATACGTTCGGCCGCGTTGCTTTCAGTCCGATTGAAATTCCTGTCGGGATTATTATGGCCTTCTTCGGGGCGCCGTTCTTCTTGTACTTGCTGAGGAGGAAAGAATGAGTGCCGTTACAGTGGAACATCTCGAGATCGCCAGATCGGAAGAGCACACGTCTG
>CABTYA010000101.1 GCA_902488965.1 uncultured Veillonellaceae bacterium | reverse complement strand
GCTTCTTCCTTTTCAATTGGACACTGTGGTATTTTCTGTTTCTCATTTTTTGAAATATTATAATGTTCCCTAACTTCTAAACCATGCTTTTTCTTAACTTGTGCAACGTACAGAGTAGATACTTTAAACCCAAACTTTTCCAAAACATAGTTTTGAATTTGTTTATATGTTGCCTTACTTTCTGCACTTGTTAAGTCCATATCATCCACCGGAAGTTCTACACTAATATATTTCTTAGAATCTAGTTTGGAAAGCAGCGTGATTACTTCCACATGTGCGGTGTGGGGGAACATATCGACAGGTTGCACGGTACAGACGGTGTAGCCGTCCGCGGTGAGTTGGGCGAGATCGCGCGCCAAGGTGGCGGGGTTGCACGAGACGTAGACGATGCGGCGCGGCGCGGCGGTCGCTATCGCCTGCAGGACATCGGGTGTCGCTCCCGCCCGCGCAGGGTCGAGGATCACGACGTCGGGTCGAATACCGTCACGCACCAATCGCGGCATCTCTCGTGTCGCATCGCCCGCGATGAAGGTCGCGTTCGTAATGACGTTGTGCGCCGCATTGGCTGCCGCGTCGCGCACCGCATCGGCAACGACTTCAATGCCGATGACGCTGCCCGCCTGCTGGGCCGCCATCAGCGAGATAGTCCCCGTGCCGCAATAGAGGTCGATGACCGTATCCTCCGCTGTCAAATCGGCGCTGTCGAGCGCAAGCCGATAGAGCACTTCGGTCTGGGCCGGATTGACCTGATAAAACGAACGCGGCGAGAGCAAAAATTCCAGCCCGCCGAGTGAGGCGGTCAGATGCGTTTTGCCCCATACATGTCGCGTCTGCGCTCCGAAAATGACATTGGTCGGGTGCGGCTGGATATTATGCCAGAGCGAAGCCATCGCGGGAAGCTCTTCCCGCAGTATGCCAATCCACTCCTGCCCATGCGGCAGGTCGTCCGTCGCGGTTACGAGCGTCACCATCAGCCCGCCCGCCGCTGAGCGAGCGACGACGTGGCGTAGTACACCCGCCCGTTCCCGCTCCCGGTAGGGGGCTGTCCCCGTCTCGATGACACCGCGGCGCACGGCACGGAATAAGGCGTCCGTCGCCGTATCCTGGAGCGGGCAGGTATCCATGTCAATGATGCGATGCGAGCCGCGCGCAAAAAAGCCGATGCGCGGTGCCGTGCTCGTCCCGCCGACCGGCAATTGAATTTTATTTCGATAGCGATAGGGATGCTCCATCCCGATTACGGGCGCAACTTCGGTCTCGATGCCACCGATACGACGGAGCAACTCCTCCACACGGCGGCGTTTCCAGTCGAGTTGGGCCGCATAGTCCCAAATCAGCAGCGGATAAACGCCGCAATCCGCCTGATAGGAATCGGGCGGCGTCACCCGCGCGGGTGACGGTACCAATACCGACTCGATATCGGCGACCGCGTATTTCTTTTTGACGGTCGTCGCCGTCACCCGTACCGTCTCGCCGGGGAGAGCACCCGCGACAAACACGGTCATCCCGTCCACACGACCGACGCCTTCCCCTGAGCTGCCGATGTCGTGAATGCGAACGGTGTACGATTGCCCCGCGACCAGCGGGGAGTTCTTGTCTGTTGTCATCACATACTCAATTCGTCAATCAACTGATACAATTCCATGTCCAAGCCCCGTTTGGCGTCGCCGATTTCCGCATACGGAACGGCTTCAATCCGATTGTTCCGCATGGCGATGAGATGCCCCGCTCCCGGTTCGGCCGCAATATCCACCGCGAGGTCGCCCATCCGGCTTGCCGTGGTCACGTCATAGGCGCTCGGCGCACCGCCGCGCTGGATATACCCCAGCACGGTAATACTCGGCTCGTAATCCGTCACGTCATGCAAGCGTTCGGCGAGTTCGTACCCGCTCATGACCCCTTCCGCGACAATGATGATGCCGTGTTTTTTGCCGTCATAGCGGCAGCGGCGCAGTTTCTCCGTCAAATCGTCCATATGGAAATCCAGCTCCGGTACGAGTACAAATTCTGCACCGCAAGCCGCCGCCGTGGAGAGCGCGATATGCCCGCTGTGACGTCCCATGACTTCGACGATGGCGATGCGCTCATGCGAATACGCCGTGTCGCGAATCATATTGACGGCCTGCAAGGCGGTGTTCACCGCGGAATCGAACCCGATGGTATAGTCCGTCCCCGCCATGTCGTTGTCGATTGTCCCGGGCACAGTAACCGTCGCCAGTCCCGCCTCGGCCAGTGCCCGCGCGCCCGCCATCGAGCCGTCACCGCCGATAACGATGAGCCGCTCGACCCCGATCCGTTCGAGAAAAGCAAGTGCCTGCCGCTGTCCTTCGGGCGTGGTGAATTCTTCACAGCGTGCCGTC
>CABTYA010000100.1 GCA_902488965.1 uncultured Veillonellaceae bacterium | reverse complement strand
TACAAGCAGAAGACGGCATACGATTGGGATGATGCGCACGCACCGGCGGTACTTGAGGCGGTACTCGCATCCGAACTGCATGTGGTGACGATTGACGCGAAAGCATGTTACGCCGTCGGGCAGGTCGTGCCGTCCGTGACGGATGTGAGTGATGTTGCGATTGCGGCGTACTTACTCGACCCCGTGCGGACATCGTATCCGCTGTCGTATATTGCGGAAAAATTCAGCGTCGCGCTGCCGGCGTCCGATGACGACAAGCAGTCGTTGCTGCAGGAAGCACGCGCGTTGGCGCAGCTGGATGCGCCCGTTGCGGCGGCGCTCGAAGAGGCGGGACTGGCGGCGTTGTATCGAGATATCGAGATGCCGCTCGTGCAGGTGCTGGCGGCGCTGGAACGCAGCGGAATCAAGGTGGATCATGCACGGCTCTGCGAGATTCGCGACGAGTTGCGTGCGCGGATTGACCGTTTGGCGCAGGAGATTTACAAGTCCGCAGGAGAAACGTTCAATATTTTGAGTCCGAAACAGTTGGGCGTCATTTTATTCGAAAAGTTGGGATTGCCGCCCGCGAAAAAGACCAAGACGGGCTATTCGACGAGTGCGGAAGTACTGGAAGGGTTGCGCGAGGCGCATCCCGTCGCGGGGCAGGTGCTGGAGTACCGCACTCTGACGAAACTGGTATCAACTTACCTCGATGCGATGGAAGAATTGACGGACGCCGAGACGCAGCGCATCCATACCTCTTTCAATCAGACGGTAACCGCGACGGGACGGCTTTCGAGTTCGGATCCGAATTTGCAAAATATCCCGATTCGCACGGAGGAAGGTCGGCGAATCCGCTCGATGTTCGTACCGGGGGAAGGCTATGACGGCTTTTTGTCCGCGGACTATTCGCAAATCGAGTTGCGGATCTTGTCGCATGTCTCGGGCGATAAGGGCCTGCAGGAGGCGTTTTTGCACGGGGAAGATATTCATCGGCGGACGGCGGCGGAAGTGCTGCATATCGCGCCCGAAGAGGTGACGGATGCCCAGCGTTCGCACGCCAAAGCGGTCAACTTCGGGATTATTTACGGAATCAGCGATTACGGTTTGTCGCAAGATTTGGGGATTTCCCGTGCGGACGCGGCCGCGTATATCGAACGTTACCTGGCGCGTTATCCGAAGGTGCGCGAATTTATGGAGACGATTGTCGCGACCGCTCGCGAGACGGGGCAGGTCGAAACACTGTTCGGACGGGTGCGCAGGCTCCCCGATATCGCCAGTCGCAATTTCAACCGTCGTTCGTTTGCGGAGCGGACCGCGCTCAATACGCCGATTCAAGGGACGGCAGCGGATATTATCAAAATTGCGATGAATCGGGTGTACTGGGCACTGACGGCCGGCGGATACAAGAGTCGCATGGTCGTCCAGGTACATGACGAATTGGTACTGGAAGTGTGTGAAAGCGAACGGGAAGAAGTCGCGGCGCTCGTGACACGTTGCATGGAAAATGCGGCAACATTGGTGGTGCCGCTGGCGGTCGACGTACATTACGGCCACAACTGGGAGGACGCGAAATAATGCCCGAGTTACCGGAGGTGGAAGTGATCCGCCGGCAACTGTGCGAAGTGCTGGTCGGGCGGCGGATTGTCGATTGCCGGGTGAGTCTGTCCAAGGCATTTATCAATCATACCGACGAGCCGGCGGCACCTTGCGGTGAATGCGTGGTCGACGTCCGTCGGCGGGGCAAGTACCTGCTGCTCGATACGGATCGGGCGCATACGCTGATTGTGCATTTGCGTATGACGGGGGCGTTGTTTTACGACGCCGTGCCGACGGAGCGGACGCATGTGCGGGTACGGCTGGCGCTCGACAACGGGGCGGCACTGGTGTTTCGCGACATCCGTACGTTCGGCTCCATGCACCTTTGGCCGACGGCGGAGGCGGCTTCGTTGCCGTCGCTTGCGTCGCTCGGTCCGGAGCCTGCGGGCGCGGAGTGGACAGAGGATTATCTCTATACGGCGACACGGCGGCGGACAGCGGCAATCAAGACGATATTGCTCAATCAGCAACTGGTCGCGGGCATCGGCAATATTTATGCGGACGAATCCCTGTTTGCGGCACGGATTCGTCCGACACGAGCCGCCGGCCGTCTTTCCCGGGCGGCTTGCGCCCGTTTGTGCACAGCGGTGCGCGAGGTATTGGCCGCGGCGGTCGTGCACGGGGGGACGTCCTTTCGGGATTATCGGGACAGTAACGGCGCTCGCGGTGACAATGTCCGTTATCTGCAGGTGTACGGGCGGGGCGGCGAGGATTGCCGCCGGTGCGGAAACGTATTGCGGAAAGTACGAGTCGGCGGACGGGCAACGGTATATTGTCCGCAGTGCCAACGGTAGGTGAATGATGATTATCGGATTAACAGGAGGAATCGCCTCCGGCAAGAGCGCCGTATCGCAGTGGCTGCGTACGCACGGCGTGGCGGTGGCGGATGCGGATGCGGCGGGCCGGGCGGTTGTCGCCCCCGGGACCGGATTGCTTTCACGGGCTTGCCCGACACTCCGGACGGGAGTAGCTGGGCCCC
>CABTYA010000099.1 GCA_902488965.1 uncultured Veillonellaceae bacterium | reverse complement strand
GGGTGGAAGGGGGAAGGGGGGAAACCAGAAGGGCGGGGGTCTGGGCCGGGGGGGGCGGAGGTGTGGGGGGCGGCGGCCCCCATGTGTGGGACCCGCCATAACGGCGGCCGAGGCGCAGCCCGCGAATGGCTGGATCAGTGGCTGGCGCTGCGGGAAGAATCACCGAGAGGTACATCATGAGCAATCGTTGGCAATACCGTTGGATTAAGCGGTGCAGCCGTTGGGCGTGCCGCCTGTCGTATCCGCACCTGCTGGCCGTCGGCAAACGCTTGGGACCGTTGATTTTACAGCGGCTGGCCAAACCGCGGAATCGCGGCTTACAGCAAATCGAGGCGGGACTGGGCGTGTCGCACGCCGAGGCCGAGCGGATTTTGCAGCGGCATTTCGAGCATTTGGGCATGACGGCGATGGAGATTTTGTACACGCCGCGGTTGGTGGCGGAGAAGGATCGGTTGGCCCGTTATATCACGATCGACCATCCCGAGCGGTTGCAGACCGCCTTGGCGGAAGGACACGGCGTCATCGGGCTGACGGCCCATATCGGCAACTGGGAATGGCTCGGTGCGGGCTTGGCACTGTACGGATTTCCGACGACGACAATCGCCAAACGCCAGCCGAATGATCAGGTCACGCGGATTTTGAACGAGTACCGCCAGTTGGCGGGGCTTGATGTATTTCACAGCGGTGGCTCGGAACTCATCGGTGCGGCGCGGGCGATGAAGCGCAAAAAAATTCTCGGCTTTCTGACGGACAAAGACGGAGACGTTGACGGCGTACCGGTGATGTTCTTGGGACGCTTGTCATCGGCCGTCGAAGGGCCGGCCGTTTTTGCTCGGCGCTTTCACGCGCCGATCGTACCGCTGTTCATTCGCCGCAACGATGACGGTGTCGGCCATGTGATTTGTGTCGGCGAGCCGTATCACTATACCGATACGGGCGATGTCCGCAAAGATACGGACCGTGAGATGCAGACGATGACCACCGTGATGGAAACGTTTATCCGTGAGCATCCGACCCAGTGGTTGTGGATTCAGCGGCGGTGGTGGACCGCGCCCGAAGATATTCGGCGGGCAGCCGAGTGGCAAGGAGACGGCCATGAAACAAACTAAATGGTGGCTGGGCGGCGTCATGGTCGCGCTGGTGCTGGCGATTCTCTACGCCGTGACGGCCGATCCGCCGACGGCGCCGACCGCACCGACGGAAGGACGACGCGTCGAATTTACGGGGGCGGATCTGGCGCAGGAACGCGACGGCGAGACGATTTGGCGGCTCGGGGCGAAGAAAATCCTCGTCGACCCGGCCACGGGGATTTTATACTTGGAAGAAGCGGTCCTGTTTTGTCGTGACGGCGAGCGCGAGGTGAATATTCGTGCGGATCGTGCGACGGCGGACCGTGCGACGCACAAAATCACGCTGCAGGGGACGGTCGATGTCCGTGGCAATGACGGTGCAAACGCCACGTTGAAGGATGCGGTCTACGATGCCGCGGCGGATCGATTGACGGTAACGGGAGGCGTTCGGTATCAGCGCGGCGATGTCGTACTGACGGGCGAGCGGCTGGAGGCGGATCGGACGCTGCGGCAAGTGCGTGTGAGCGGCAATGCCCGCGCGGTGAAAGGAGAAACAATATGAAACGATGGTACGGTCTGCTGCTGGCGACGGTGTTGAGCGGTGTCGTTTCGACGGCAACCGCGGCGGAAGTGGCGATTGCGGCGGACGAATTGATTTACAGCGGCGCGGCCGACACGGTCGAGGCGCGCGGCAATGTCGTCATCACCAAAGATACGGCGACCTTGCAAGGCGCAGCGGGGTCCTATGCGCTCGGTGCGGGTTCGGCGACACTGCGCGGCGGCGTGCAATATACCGACGGGGACCGGTCGTTGACCGCCGCGACGCTGACTTGGGACGGCGGCAATACGCTGACCGCCGAGGGCGATGTTCACCTGACAGACGGTGACCGAACGCTGTCGGGCGCATTTGTCCGTTACGATACGGCCGACGGTTACGGCTCGGTTCACGGCGGGGCACAGGTCAGCATGCGCGAAGCGACGATGCGGGCGAGTGAGATCGAGGCGTATACGCGCGAGATCCGCCTCATCGGTACGGGCGGCGTGTACTTGCGGCAGGACGAGAAAGAGTTTGTCGCGACGGGAGACCGGATTACCTATACCCAGACGCCGGGAGCCGATGACGGCTACGCCGTATTGGAAGGCAATGCGCAAGCCACACAGGCGGGACACACCCTGCGCGGCCCGCGATTGGATATCCGCCTGCAGGACAGTGTCGTTGAAACAAAGGGACGCAGTACGCTCATCATACAGACAAGGGATTGAACTATGGAGATACGGACAGAAGGATTGGTAAAAGTTTACGGCGGTCGGCGGGTGGTCGATCATGTCGACATTCGTGTTGCGGCGGGACGGGTCGTCGGCTTGCTCGGCCCGAACGGTGCGGGCAAAACGACGACGTTTTACATGATTGTCGGGATCGTGCGCCCGGATGAAGGGGATATTTATATTGACGATCGGTGCATTACGGCCGAGCCGATCCACCGCAGGGCCCGGCACGGGATCAGCTACTTGCCGCAAGAAGCGTCGGTCTTTCGTCGGATGTCGGTGCGGGACAACCTGCTCTCCGTATTGGAGACACGTGAAGACTTGTCCGCGGAGGAATGCCGCGTCCGTGCGGACAAATTGCTGGCGGAGTTTCGTTTGGAACATGTGGCCGATCGGATGGGACGCGGGCTTTCGGGCGGCGAACTTCGGCGGGACGGGATTGTCAGCGCCGCGCAGGCAGATCCCCCCTTTTCTTTTTTTTTGTAGACG
>CABTYA010000098.1 GCA_902488965.1 uncultured Veillonellaceae bacterium | reverse complement strand
CGCCGCCATTCGCCCGTATCCCAATCCGGCATAAATCCCCATCCCGCCCGCCCCGCGCCCGTCACTTCCACCCGCCCCGGCGCGCAAAAGCCGATTCTTGTCATCGGTCGTCCGACGCGTCGACGACGATCAATTCGATCCGATCTCCTTGCTGAATACGGTCGACCGCGTCCATCCCGTCGACCACCTGCCCGAACACTGTATGAATCCCGTTCAAATGCGGTTGCGGCTCGAAGCAAATAAAGAACTGACTGCCGCCCGTATCTTTACCGCGATGCGCCATCGAGACCGCGCCGCGGACATGACGGTTCGGATTGCCTTCCGTTTCGCACGGAATGGTATATCCCGGTCCGCCTGTTCCCGTTCCCAGCGGGCATCCTGTCTGGGCGACAAACCCCGGAATGACCCGATGGAAAATCAGTCCGTCATAAAATTTTTTGTTAATCAATTCGACAAAATTCTTCACCGTTCCCGGTGCGTCTTTCGCAAACAGCTCAATCGTAATCTGATCTCCGTTTGCCATGGTGATCAATGCGTTCATAATTCCTCCTTATATATCCTTGTCGGTCAGCGACCGACAAATCACACCCGCCATCAGCAGTCCTGCCGTCGACGGAACAAACGATACCGAGCCCGGCACCGCCTCTTCCCCCTGCACAATCTCCTGCTTGCGCGGCTGCTCGCGCGAATAAACTACCTGTTGCGCCGGAATCCCGCGCCGTTTCAGCTCGCGGCGCACCACACGCGCCAACGGGCAAACGGACGTTTCGTAAATGTCGGCAATTTCCAGCTGTTCGGGATGGCACTTGTTTCCCGTCCCCATCGCGGAAATCAGCGGGATCCCCGCCGCCCGTGCCGCCGCAATCAATGCGACTTTCGCCGCCACCGAATCGATTGCATCGGCGATATAATCGACGCGCAGCTGCGCCGCCAGCTCCGTATCCGACGGCTCATAGCGTTGCGTCAGCACCTCCACCTCGCACGCCGGATGGATATCGCGGATCCGCGCCGCCATGACCTCCGTTTTGTAACGGCCGACCGTCGAAACGAGCGCCACCAGTTGCCGATTGCGGTTCGTATCGCTCACCCGGTCGGAGTCGATCAGCACCAGCCGGCCGATCCCCGCCCGCGCCAGTGCCTCCGCCACGTACGACCCGACACCGCCGAGACCGAACACCGCCACCGACGACTTCGCCAAGCGTTCGACACCGTCATTGCCGAACACCCGCCGGGTCCGCTCCGTCCATGCCGTCATCGCTATGCCTCCGGAATAATTTCCAGCCAGTAGTTGTCGGGGTCGGCGATAAAATAAATTCCCATCTCGGGATTCTCGTAACAGATGCATCCCATCCGTTCATGCCGCCGGTGCGCGGCATCCATATCCGCGACCGCAAACGCCAAATGAAATTCGTTGTCTCCCAAATCGTACGTCTCCTGACGATCGCGCAGCCACGTCAGCTCCAGCTCGTATTCACTACTGCCGTCACCCAAGTACACCAAAATAAAACTGCCGTCTTCGGCTTCGTAACGGCGTACTTCCTCCAGCCCCAGCGCCTCACGATAAAACGAGATGCTGCGGGCCAAATCCGTCACGTTGAAATTGTTGTGCGCAAACCGAAACTTCATACGCGCCTCCTTATACCTATCTTTTTCGATATATTGTATCACAACCGACGCGCCTTGCAAAATGTCAGCCCAACACCCAGTGCGCGCGGCTGCCGTGTTCCGTCTTTTTGATTTCGAGTCGGGTATCGATGCGCCGCCGCAGCTCGTCGACATGACTGATAATGCCCACGAGACGGCCGCCCGTCCGCAACTCAAGCAGCACACGAATCGCTTCGTCCAGCGCTTCGCCGTCCAACGTGCCGAACCCTTCGTCGATCAACATCATATCCATCCGCAGGCCGCCTGCATACGCCTGCGCGGTATCAGCCAATCCCAGCGCCAAGGCCAGCGACGCCAAAAAGGTCTCGCCGCCCGAAAGTGTATTGACGGGACGGATATTGCCCGTCCAGCGGTCGATGACTGCCAGCTCCAGCCCTTCCGTCGAACGGCGGTCGGTCGCATGCACTTCCCGTTTCAACTGGTAGCGATGGTGGCTCATATCCCGCAAGCGCACATTGGCCAGTACCAGCACCTCATCGAGAATCGTGGCCAACACATAGCGCTGGAAAGTCATCTTCGCCGCCGCCGACGTATCCGTCCCGCTCGCCAGCGCCGCCAGTCGTCCGACCACCGCATGCGCCGTATCGAGTTCCGCGATGGCTTCCGTTTCCTTGCGGTACAACTCGCCCCAGCGCACCACCTGCTTGAGCTGTTCCTGGATCTGCGCCAATTCCCGCTGACGCTCGGACACCGCCGTTTCCGCCGCCTGCTGCGCCTGCGTGAGCACCGCCACATCGGGCATCGTCTGCTCCGCCAGTTCGGCCGTGAGCGCCGTCAGATCCCCCTCGACGCGCCGACATTCCAACCGATAGTCCGTGATCTCTTTTTCATACACCGGCCGCCGATCCAGCTGTGCCAACGCTTCACCGACCGCCGCCAGCGTCGGAAAACCGATATCCGTTGCCCGCAGTGTCAGTATTTCTTTTTCTTCCCGATAGCGGTCGCGGCATTCCTGCAGCTGCCGCTGCCATTCTTCCTGCCGCTGCAGGGCGTGCCGATACGCTTCTTCATCGGCGGCGGCACGGGTGTCGCAAGCCTCGCGGCGGCGGCGGTAATCCTGTATCCGGGACTCCAGTTCCTGCAAACGTGTCGCTGCATCGCCGGCCGTTCCCGCCTGTGCGGACAGTTCTTCCGTCAGTGCCCGCACACGCTCCGCCGCCCGGGCGGCGGCGG
>CABTYA010000097.1 GCA_902488965.1 uncultured Veillonellaceae bacterium | reverse complement strand
GGGAGCGCCTGCTCGGCGGGCAGCGTGGCGCCCAGCCGGGTGCTGTCCGCGTATTATCCGGATGCGCCGGTACGCGCTTCGGAAAGTATCCGCCTGTCATTCGGCCGCGGTACCGATACCGAGGCGATCGATGCGGCGGTGAAGTTTCTCATCGCATTGACCCGCGGTGCGGGAAAGGAGAGCCAATGAAAGAACGACAGCGCGTCGTCCTCGGCATGAGCGGCGGCGTGGATTCTTCGGTCGCGGCGTACCTGCTCAAAGAAGAAGGGTACGATGTGGTCGGATTGTTCATGAAAAACTGGGATGACACGGACGAACACGGTGTCTGCACGGCAACGCGCGATTATGAAGATGTCGCGGCGGTGGCGGAGCAACTTGAGATTCCGTATTATTCGGTCAATTTTGAAAAGGAATATGCCGATCGGGTATTTGCGTATTTTCTCGACGCCTATCGCAAGGGACGGACGCCGAATCCGGACGTGATGTGCAATAAAGAAATCAAATTCAAGGCGTTTTTGGATTATGCGATGGCGCTCGGCGCCGATTATGTCGCAATGGGGCACTATGCCCGCGTACGACGGGATGCGGACGGTACGACCCATTTGTTGCGGGGCCTCGACGCCAATAAAGACCAGACGTACTTCTTGAGCCAGTTGCGCCAGCATCAGCTGGTCAAGAGCTTGTTTCCGGTCGGCCACATGCAAAAATCGGAGGTACGGGAACTGGCGGAGCGCTTGGGATTGGCGACCGCGCATAAAAAAGACTCGACGGGGATTTGCTTCATCGGCGAGCGTAATTTTAACGAGTTTTTGAGCCGGTATTTGCCGCATCAGCCCGGCAAAATGAAAACACTGGACGGCAAGGTGATGGGGACGCATGCGGGGCTCATGTACTACACGATCGGCCAGCGGCACGGGCTGGGCATCGGCGGGGGCGGCGCCAGCGAAGAGCCGTGGTTTGTCATCGGCAAAGATTTGGCGACGCGGACACTGTATGTCGGTCAGGGGTTTCACCATCCGCGGTTGTACAGTGACAGTTTGCGCGCGTCTGA
This sequence comes from uncultured Veillonellaceae bacterium, assembly GCA_902488965.1. Taxonomy (GTDB): domain Bacteria; phylum Bacillota; class Negativicutes; order Veillonellales; family Negativicoccaceae; genus CAMCNU01. The sequence continues at coordinate 1,814 of CABTYA010000097.1, read as the reverse complement.
GCTGAGTTTTACGACGCCCGAGGAAAAACCGCGACGCTTTACCTGTACGGCGAAATTTCGCTATCGGCAAGCCGACACCGCGGTCGAGGTGGAACGGGTCGGCAATGACGGCGCGCAGATTATGTTTGCCAAGCCGGTACGTGCGGTAACACCCGGACAGGCGGTTGTGTTGTACGACGGCGAGGAGTGCTTGGGCGGCGGTATCATTGATGCGGCTTACCGCGACGGGCGCGAATGTCAGTACGTATAACGGGATAAGCGATACGGATAGGAACAGTGGATACGAAAGCGAGGGAAAATGATGGAGACGATGAAATTGGCGGCGGCCTTGGTCATGCGCAAAGAATGGCGAAACAAAATGAACGAATTGGCGACGCGGATTGAAAACAACGTGGTGAGCCAGGAAGGCGACGAGCCGTTGGAAGATCCGAACGAATTACTCAAGCAGCTGCAGGCGACCCATCAGGACACGGTCGCATTGGTGCAGGCCATCAATCGGACGAATGCGACGGTCCGCATGGCGGACGGACGCACGATTGCCGATGCGCTCGCGGAACGGGACGGATTGTTTCGGATGGTACGTCATCTGCGCGATATCGCCGACAAGGCGGCGGTCGAGCAGGTACGGTATTCACTGACGGAAATCCGCCAGGTCAGTCATATCGACGTCACGCGCGTGCAGGCGGAGATCGACCGAATGGCGGAAAAGGCGCGTCAACTCGATTTGGAGATTCAGGAGTTGAACTGGACGACGGATCTGATGGTATAATCATATCGGCAGGTCGGCGAAAGGCGAGTCGGACATTTCTTATTCAATAGCAATGACGGTAACCGAGTACGGTGAGATGTGATTGTCACAAGTCAAAGTAACAACCATCGACTGATTTCGTTGATCGGGTGGGAACGGGGCGGCTCCGGTGCGATGCATCGGGGCCTTTAACTTGCCCGAGCGGTCGTTCCGTGCGGATGCCCGGCGGACGTCGTTGCCGAGGTATGGTATAATAAAGCCGAGGTTATGGTACAATAAAGCCGAGGTTATGGTACAATAAAGCCGAGGTTATGGTATAATAAAGCCGAGGTATGGTATAATAAAACGGTAGTATATTGATAGTAGCGACTAAGGAGGTTACTGATGAAACGAGTATGGTGGATACTGTTGGCCGTCGTGTTGCTGATCGGCGGTTGGACGGTCGGCCAGTACAATGGATTGGTCGGCATCAACGAAGATGTAAACGGAAAATGGGCGCAAGTCGATACGCAGCTGCAACGCCGCAGCGACTTGATTCCGAATTTGGTGAATACGGTCAAGGGGTATGCCGCACATGAGGAAGGCATCTTTACGAATGTCGCGGAAGCACGCGCCAAGCTGGCGGGCGCACAAACCGTCGGTGAAGCGGCGGAAGCGGACGGCGAACTGACGCAGGCGTTGGGACGTTTGTTTGCGATTGCGGAAAATTATCCGGTGCTCAAAGCCAATGAAAACTTCCGCGCGTTGCAGGACGAATTGGCCGGCACGGAAAACCGTATCGCGACGGCACGTCGGGATTACAACAGCTCGGTACAGGCGTATAATGCCAAGATTCGCATATTCCCGACGAATATCATCGCCGGCGTGTTCGGTTTCGACGAACGTGAATATTTCCGTGCGGCGGAAGCTACGCAAACTACGCCGACCGTACAGTTTTAAGTAAAGGCGGAACGTGATGATGCAGGCGGGATTGCGGACGGCGCATACATGGGTCGTGTGGCTGGTCCTTTGGGCGGCTGCGTGGGGTACGGCATGGGCGGAGCCGCCCGCGCCGGCATCCGATCCG
>CABTYA010000096.1 GCA_902488965.1 uncultured Veillonellaceae bacterium | reverse complement strand
GGGTACCGAGAGGAGGAGGTGGTGGCAGAATGCGGTGAGCGCGGCGGTGTGAGGGGGACCGAAGCCGGCGAGGATTGCCCCGCCGGTCGTATTGAAACAGCCACTGTTCCCCTTTTTTGCGGTCGCGGATATGATATAATAAATAAAATAGTCTGCCGGTATGCCGCCGAGGTAAAGCCGGCGACAACTGACGGCGAACACGATGAGTGACTACAGGATACGGAGGATGCGATTATGGGATTACCGGAAGATAAATTTGCCAAAGAAGGTTTGACATTTGATGATGTATTGTTGTTACCGGGGGCGTCGGACGTATTACCGCGCGATGTCAAGGTCGATACGTGGTTGACGCGCAACATTCATATGAATATTCCGATCATGAGTGCGGGGATGGACACGGTCACCGAATCGGGCATGGCAATTGCCATGGCGCGTGAAGGCGGGATCGGTGTCATTCATAAAAACATGACGATTGAAGAGCAAGCCTATGAAGTCGATAAAGTCAAACGATCCGAACACGGGATTATTGTCGATCCGATTTTTTTGAGCCCGGATCATTTGCTCGGCGACGCGGAAGCGATGATGGCCAAATATCGCATTTCGGGCGTGCCCATCACTGTTGACGGGAAATTGGTCGGCATCATTACGAATCGTGACATGCGGTTTGAAACGGATATGAATAAAAAAATCGCCGATGCGATGACCAAAGAAAATTTGGTGACCGCACCGGAAGGAACGTCCTTGGAAACGGCGACGCAGATTTTGCGCGAACACCGCATTGAAAAACTGCCGCTGGTCGATAAGGACGGTTATTTGCGCGGCTTGATCACCATCAAAGATATCGAAAAAACGAAAAAGTATCCGAACTCGGCCAAAGACAGTAACGGTCGGCTGCTGGTGGCGGCGGCGATCGGTGTCGGAACGGATATGATGGAACGTGCCGAAGCACTGGTGGCGGCCAATGTGGACGTGCTGGTCGTCGATACGGCGCACGGCCACTCGACGGGGGTCATCCGTTCGGTGAAAAAATTGCGCGAAGCGTTCCGCCAAGTGGATATCATCGCAGGCAACGTGGCGACGGGAGAAGCGACGGAAGCGTTGATCGAAGCGGGGGCGGATGCGGTCAAGGTCGGCATCGGACCGGGGTCGATTTGTACGACACGAGTGATTGCCGGTATCGGTGTGCCGCAGATTACCGCGGTCTATGATTGCGGATTGGTCGCGCAGCGGTTGGGTGTACCGATTATTGCCGACGGTGGGATCAAGTACTCCGGCGACATGGCCAAGGCATTGGCTGCAGGGGCCAATACCGTCATGTTGGGCAATTTGCTGGCGGGCACGCAGGAAAGCCCGGGCGAAACGGTCATCTACCAGGGCCGCAGTTACAAGGTGTATCGCGGTATGGGATCGCTCGGCGCCATGAAGGCGGGCAGCAAGGACCGCTATTTCCAGGAAAATATGGATAAACTCGTTCCGGAAGGAATCGAAGGACGTGTTCCGTACAAAGGAACGGTCAGCGATACGATTTACCAAATGATCGGCGGTCTCCGTGCGAGCATGGGGTATTGCGGCGTACCGGATTTGACCGCAATGCGGGAACGGACAAAGTTTGTGCGCATTACGAGTGCGGGCTTGATCGAAAGCCATCCGCATGATGTAAATATCACGAAAGAAGCGCCGAACTACAGCATGAACTGATGACGCAAGGAAAATCATTACAATCGACGCGCGTGTCCGTCCTGGGAGTAGGGATTAATCCGCTTTCGGAGACGGCGGCGCTGACACAAGTCACAGCGTGGCATGAACCGTCCCGGGGACGCTATATCGCAACGGTCAACGCCGAAATCGTAATGCGGGCGCAGACGGATGCGGCGTTGGCGGCGGCGCTTGATGAGGCCGATATGGTCTTGCCGGACGGTGCCGGCGTGGTCTGGGCGGGTGAAGTGCTCGGCACACCGTTTCCGGAGCGTGTGGCGGGGATCGATTTTATGACGGCATTATTGGCACGTGCGGCCAAGCGGGGCGAGCGTGTATATTTCCTCGGCGGGAAACCGGGGGTAACGCACGCGGCAGCGACCAAATTGACGCAAAGTCTGCCCGGCCTCGACGTCGCTGGTACGAGGGACGGATATTTTCAGGAAGAAGATGTCCCGGCAATACTTGCCGATATTCGTCGGAGCGGTGCGCGGTATTTATTTCTCGGCTTAGGTGCGCCCAAACAGGAATGTTGGGCACAGCAGCACCGCGCGGCACTGGCCGGTGTAACGGCGGTATGTGTCGGCGGCTCTTTTGACGTGCTGGCGGGCCATCTGCAACGGGCGCCGTTATGGATGCAGCGGCATCGGCTGGAATGGCTGTATCGAGTATACAAACAGCCGAGTCGTTGGCGGCGGATGACCCTGTTGCCGCAATTTATGTACGCTGTTCGCCGTGAGGCGGGACGGCGACGCAAGAACCGCAGGGGAGGTTGAGCGGTGGGTATTCGAATCGTCAAGGAAGGAATTCCGTTTATCGGCGCGGCATGGCTCGTGACACTGCTCGTCGGCATCGGGATCGGCTGGCAGTGGTCGATTCCACCGGCTGTGCTGGCGCTGTTTTTTATGTTTTTCTTTCGCTCGCCCGATCGCATGATACCGACCGATCCAGATACGGTCGTGTCACCGGCGGACGGTCGCGTGATGGCCGTAGAAACGGTAACGGAAAAATTGTTTATGGGAGAGACGTGCCGCAAGGTGACGATCTTTCTGTCAGTGTTTGACGTCCATGTCAATCGGACGCCGATTGCGGGGGAAATCAAATTTCGGCAATATACGGTCGGAGGGTTTCGTCCGGCATACAAAAAAACAGTTTTTTCAAGCAGAAGACGGCAT
>CABTYA010000095.1 GCA_902488965.1 uncultured Veillonellaceae bacterium | reverse complement strand
GGGCGGCGGTGATGAGGGTTTCGTCCGTCATAGCGGACGAGGGTACAGGATACATACATTCTCTTTTCCGAGGCCTCTGTTGTTTTTGCGCATCTTTACTCTAGCCGATGCCGTCGTTTGAGGCAAAAGAGCGCGTCCCCGCGGGAGGAAACGGGGCGGGTGCAGGGACGTGCGCTCGCGCGTGCCGAAGGAAACGTGCAGTGCAAGGCGGCGGTGTGTTTCGGCTGCGGCGTCGATGGTGCGCACGAAAAAACCGCCAAGCTTTCGCTTGGCGGTCAGATTCGCATCAGAATGCCGGGAAAATCGCGCCGTTGTATTTCTTTTCCAAGAAATCTTTGGTGGCCTGACTTTGCAGGGCTTTCATCAGTTTTTGAATTTCCGGACGGTTTTCATCGCCTTGACGTACGGCAACGATGTTGACATACGGAGACTCTTTCGATTCGATTTGCAATGCGTCTTTGCTCGGTGTGAGACCGGCTTCGATGGCATAGTTCGTGTTGACGACGGCGAGAGCGACATCATCGAGCGAACGCGGTACTTGCGCCGCTTCGAGTTCGCTGAACGCCAGCTGTTTCGGATTGTCGGTGATGTCGGCGACAGTGGCCGTAATCCCCGCATCCGGATTCAGTTTGATGAGGCCGGCTTCCTGCAAGAGCAAGAGCGCACGACCGCCGTTGGTCGGGTCGTTCGGAATCGCCACTTTGCTGCCTTGCGGCACCGCGGCGAGATCTTTCACGCTGTGCGAATAGATACCCATCGGTTCGATATGCACCGCACCGGCCGATACGAGTTTGAGCTGATGTTCGCTGATGAAGTTATCCAAGTACGGTTTGTGCTGGAAGTAGTTCGCATCAAGTTCTTTGTCGCTCAGGGCCATGTTCGGCTGGATGTAGTCGGAAAATTCGACAACTTCCAATTTGATCCCTTCTTTGGCAAGCGCGTCTTTGACGTTGTTCAAGACTTCGGCATGCGGTACGGGACTGGCGCCGACTTTCAACGTGATTTGTTCGGCGTTGGCTTTTTTGTCCGTGGTGGCCGAATCGTTACCGCAGCCCGCCATGACGACGGCACCTGCCAGTAATCCTGCGCTGAGAGCGGCTGTCCATTTTTTGTTCATAGAGATGACCTCCTTCTGGATATCGATACCGATATCGTTTTAGTTATAATACATACAATGCTAGCATTTTTTGAGCCGCTTGTAAATCCGAAACACGCCCGCGTAAGGGAAAATACGGTTGAAAATTGGGAAGAGAAAAGTTATAAATGCTATTGAAAATCGTTTTCATAAATGATACACTATACGGGAAGTGATTCCGAACGGGAGCAGGGGCGGCCGTATTGCTATCCTTACCTCTCTCGATAATCAGTGCAAGACGAGATCGCTTTTGTTCCGACGTTCGGGAAAATGAAGGAGGGCATGTATGAAAATCAGTTGGAAACTAATCGCGACGGGATTGCTCGCGGTGATGATGTTGGTCGCGGTCGGTTGCGGCAACACGAAGGAGGACGCACAGCCGGCGGCGGACGGTAAGCTCAAGGTCGTCGCGACAACGACGATGCTGGCGGATTTGAGCCGGCAAATCGGCGGTGACGCGATCGTTGTGACCGGTCTGATGGGGCCGGGGGTGGACCCGCATTTGTATCAGGCGAGCGCCGGCGATGTCAAGGTCATGACGGATGCCGATGTCGTAGTCTACAACGGCTTGCACCTGGAAGGCAAGATGGGAGAAATCTTCAGCAAGCTGGAACAGGACCAAAAGGCGACAATCCGCGTATCGGACGCATTGGATCCCGCGACGTTGTTGCAGTTTGAAGATGACGAAGGACTGCCGGCGACCGACCCGCATATCTGGTTTGATGTGAAGAACTGGATGCTGGCGGCGGGGGAAGTCTATGAAGGGCTGGCGGCGAAAGACCCCGCGCACAAAGCGTTGTACAAAGCCAACTATGACAACTATCTGGAAGAGCTGAAGAAGGCGGATGCCTATGTCGCGCAGCGTGCGGCGGAAATACCGCAAGAGCAGCGGATTCTGATCACGGCGCATGACGCGTTCCAATACTTCGCACGGGCGTACGGTTTTGAAGTCAAAGGGTTGCAAGGTGTCAGCACGGAAGCCGAAGCGGGCGCTATCGATGTCCGCGAGTTATCCGATTTTATCGTTACTCATCAGATCCATTCGATTTTCGTCGAATCGTCGGTACCGCATAAGACGATCGAAGCGGTACAGGAAGCGTGCAAAGCTAAAGGCTGGGATGTGCAGATCGGCGGTGAATTGTACTCCGATTCGTGCGGCGCACCGGGGACGCCGGGCGGCGACTATATCGGTATGGTGAAAGAAAATATCGATACGATTGTTTCGGGCCTGAAGAAATAATAGACGACGGCGGGTGCGGAGAGAGCGCTCGCCGTTTTGTTTTACGGATACATGAAAGGAGATTCAGATGGAGTGGGCAGTGGAAGTGGAGGACGTGACCGTCGCGTATGACGAACGGCCGGTCTTGTGGGACGTGGACATGCAGATCCCGAAGGGCTCGCTGGCGGCGATTGTCGGGCCGAACGGGGCCGGCAAGTCGACACTGATCAAAGCGATGCTCGGTCTTTTGACGAAAATATCCGGCTCGGTCAAGTTTTATTTGGACGGGAGACTGGCGGTCTCGCGTGAGGACTTCAAGCGGATTGCGTACGTACCGCAGAGCGGGAGCGTGGACTGGGATTTTCCGACGACGGTGCTCGATGTGGTTCTGATGGGGCGCTACGGGCATCTCGGCTGGTTTCGGCGGCCGGGCAAGGCGGAGCGGGAGATGGCGTACGACGTCCTCCGCAAGACGGGCATGGACGCCTATGCCGACCGGCAAATCAGCCGCTTGTCGGGCGGTCAGCAGCAGCG
>CABTYA010000094.1 GCA_902488965.1 uncultured Veillonellaceae bacterium | reverse complement strand
GCGCGGCGGTATTGGCGGGAAGCGTCGGCGTGACGACACAGGCGGCGGAGACGCTGACGGATGCGGAGATAGTTTTGTTGAAAGCAATGCTGAAAGACAGCAAGATTGTTGCCACGGGCGAAATCACATCGGAGGATGCACTGGCACTGGGCGGGGCATCGGCCGGCGGCAACCAAAGTATTGCCATCGGTAAACAGGCGATGACCGGTACGCGTAAGGAGCGGTATAACGGTCGTGTACTGTCAAATAATGAAGGCGCGGAAGGCGCCGTTGCGATCGGTCATAAGGCACATGCCAAAGCCAATCACAGTATCGCGATCGGTACGGAGGCGATGAGCGGAGATTATAACGTGAATTATTGGGATCCAAAAAGACCTGAGTCGCGCGGTATTGCGATCGGACAAAATGCGCAGGCCATCGCAACGGGTTACCGACGAGAGCATTGGGAAGACCAAACAACACCGAGAACGCCCTACGAAGATGATGCGGGGATTGCCATCGGACGGAATGCGGCCGTGAAGGATTTAGGGCGGGGCAGTATCGCGATCGGTCTGGGAGCGACAACGGAGAATATAGATAATGTCATCATCGGACGCAATGCCAAAACAATAGCGTTGAACGCAAATCCGGGCGGATATAAAACGCACGCGGTTCTTTCCGTGGGCATCGGTACGAATGCGGAAATCGCCGGCAGACATTCCGTCGCCATCGGTGCGAACAGTCATGTCGGCAACGGGAATATGTATAGCGGCAACACCACCAACCTGCTGGATTTCGGCGGTGTGGCACTGGGATACGGGGCGCGGACCACGGCAGTCGGCGGTATCGCGCTCGGCTCGTGGTCGGAGGCTACACGGGAGTGGAGTACGAAAATTAACGATGTACCGTACAGTACACAGAAGTTATGGGGCGTCAACAAATGGACGAATGTAACGGGGGAGGCGACGCAAGAAGGCAACTCGATCGTGTTCGGCGCATTGTCCATCGGCGGGACATGGAGTGACGGCGGGCCGTTAAAACGGCCGTTTCTGCGTCAATTGACGGGACTTGCGGAAGGTACGGCAGATACCGACGCGGTGAACTTGCGTCAGCTGAAAGGATTGGAGAAAAAGCTATCGGCCGGCGGTACGCATTACTTCCACGTGAAAAGCGACGTGACGGGTGATGGTACGAATCATGAGAATGACGGCGTACAATTGGGGGCCAAGGAGTCGCTTGCCATCGGTGCACGGACACAAGTGTTGAACGGCACGAACGGCGTGGCGGTCGGATTCCGTAATACCGTCAGTGCCGAACAGGGCATTGCGCTCGGGAGCCGCCTCACGACGGAAGGGCGACGGACGATCCTCATCGGCAACAATATCACCGGGTCGAAACCGGCGAATATCGCGGTCGGGGTTGATGTGGCACCGTGGGTGATTCATTCGCAAGATGTCGAACTCAGTGTCGGCGGGGACGTTCGCTCGGCATCCGCGTGGGCAACCCGCGACACGACATTGATACCGGGCATGAAGGGAGAAAATAATATTGCGGTCGGCAACGGTCTGGCGCTGATTGATCCCGAAACCAAGTACGAAAATCGGAAGTGGTCGGTGCAAGATCAAGGTGACTTCAATAAATCCTCGGACGCGATTGTGTTGGGTAACAGCAAGGAAGAAACAACGCAGCAGTTTGTCGGCAGTCGTGCGATCGTCATCGGTCGCTTGGCGAACGGATTTATCTCGGACTCGATCGCCATCGGGAATGATACCGTATCGATGCGCGGTATTGCTCTCGGCAACCGTGCCAAGGCATTATTGACGAATTCTATCGCGATCGGTGAGGAATCCGTGGCGGCGGTGGATAAGGGAGTCATCGGCGAAAATTTCGGAACGATTAACGAGGAAACGATCCGGCAAAATCAAGCGAAACTGGCGGAAGTACAAAAAAACAGAAATGACATCAAAGCAATTTTGGATCTTTATGCACAGACGGGAACACAAGTACCGGAAGATGTGAAGCAGAAACAGAAGAAATTAGATGCAGAGTATGAAGCATTGGAAGCGGCACAAAAAATGACGTTGGCATTCACGTCTACGGGGGCGGCGGTGTCTGTCGGTAATGGAGAACAAAACCTGATTCGGCAAATTACCAATGTCGCCGCAGGCAAGGCTGATACGGATGCCGTGAATGTAGCGCAGCTCAAAGCGCTGGCGGGCATCCCGATGCATTTCTATGCGGGAGGCAGCGCGACAAATCCGACGGACGGCAGTGCGCCGGTGTACACGCCGGGAAGGTCGACATGGAGCATGCCGCTCAATGAGTTCCGTATGGACTTCGGCGACGGTCTCAAAGCGGAACAAGTGACCGACCAGGACGGCAAGAAATACACACTCGTTACGCTCGATAAAGAAAGCTTAAAAGGTGATCCTGACTTCAAAGGCGACAAGGGTGACACTGGAGCCAAAGGCGACAAAGGTGATAAAGGTGACACCGGCGCAGTCGGACCGAAAGGACCGCAAGGCGACAAAGGTGATAAAGGTGACACCGGCGCAGTCGGACCGAAAGGACCGCAAGGCGACAAAGGCGACAAAGGTGACACCGGTGCAGTCGGACCGAAAGGACCGCAAGGCGACAAAGGCGACAAAGGTGACACCGGCGCAGTCGGACCGAAAGGACCGCAAGGACCTAAGGGTAATGACGGCGCACAAGGACCACAAGGACCTGACGGTAAGTCGGCTTATGAAGTCTGGAAAAATCACACCGAAACTGACGGCACTCAACCGAACAAGGACAAAACGGAAAAACAATTCCTTGATTCCTTGAAAGGTAAAGACGGTACGGACGGTGCCGGCGGTACGGACTTTACGGTGACGTCAGACGACCCGAAAGCGGATTCCGAATTTAAAGTTGATGCGGATCACGCACAGCTGAAGATTGCCGGAGATAAGACGAATATCACCACGTCGATTGAAAAGAATAATACCGTGAAAGTGGCGTTGAACCAAGACATCAAAGTCAACTCCGTAGAAGTCGGCGCTAAAGACGGTAAGCCGGGCGTGAAGATTGACGGCGACGGCATCAACATGAACGG
>CABTYA010000093.1 GCA_902488965.1 uncultured Veillonellaceae bacterium | reverse complement strand
TGGCGCACTACTCGAACGAAGATACGCTCGTTCACGGCGGTATCTCCTATGCGGGCAGCTCCGACCTGATGGCGAACCTCGGCATCAGCTGGCGTTTCGGCGACAAGGACGACCGCGACAATCGCAAGGCGCGCGCGGAACGCATGCCGCAGTATGCGGACGGCCCGATCAGCTCGGTCTATGTTCTGCAGGACGAAATGAGCGCGTTGCAAGCGAAAAACGATGCGGCCCAAGCACGCATCGCCGAACTCGAAGCACAAAACAAAGCGTCCGACGAACGGATTGCCGCATTGGAACAACAAATGCAGGCACTGCTCAATCGTTAATCGGGCCAACAAGCCAAAAGACATCTCTGCGGAGATGTCTTTTTTGTGTCTTTTCGGCGGTCGGTGTGCTTGGTCGGAGAATGGGAATAGGGGCGGCGATTTATTCGTCAAGGTGGCCTTTCCCGTGCGTGTGCACGGTGAATGCTTGCCCTTCGGAGGGCGTACGGTGCCGAGTCCGTAGATTCGCAGGCGGCCGAGCGATCACACGGCGGGCGTCACGCTGCGGGAGTCATAGAGATGCGTCATCGACAGCGTACGCGGTTTCACGATGGCGGGGTATGCAGCGGTTGCGCGTTCGTGCGGCGGCGTCGCGACCGCGGGCGGGGATCGGCACACGGGTACGGATACGGAAATGCATGTGAAGGCGGTTTTCGCATGATTCGCTTCCCAATGCATTATAAAAAACAAAAAATAGGTAAGTGCGAATCTCTCCTAATCGTATCTGTTGACTGTTTTTCTTCGTTTATCTCCGTTTTTCATATTGGATATGAGGTGGGCGAATGAACCGGCGGGCGTTGGGGCGATTTGGAACTGATGAAAACAAGTGGTATTATATTCAACTAGTGAATAACGGATATGAGGCCGCTTGATTTCGAAATTAGCGACAATGACAACGGCGATACGAACAGCGCGAGGGCGTCACGACAAGCGCCGGCGGCGCGGGCGAACGGCACGCTTCGTCATAACGTATCGGTGCGGATTCTCGGGAGCGATGCTTGCGGGGATTCTGCGATGTGCAGTCGTTGGAAAGCGGTCCGAAATGAAAAAGAGGAGGGTTTCACATGAGTCACAAGAAACAGTTGCGTACCGGTGTATTGCTGGGACTGTGCGCTATCGGCCTGACGGCAGGTGTTGCACAGGCGGCGGCTCTGACGGCTGACCAACAGGCAGTCTATGATGCCGTCATGAAGAAAATCAATGAAGGCGGTAAAGGCGTAGTAGCGGTAGCGAGCGGCAGCTCGGCGAAGGCGGAAGGCCAGGCAACCGTAGCGGCGGGCTATGACAGCCATGCGGCGGGCGATTGGTCGACCGTGGTCGGCGCACGCTCGGCCGACAACAAAAAAGGGCAAGACGTCTCGTCGCAATCGTCCGTATTCGGCGCATTGTCCCATGTGACCGGCTCGATGGCGGGCGGTGCATTCGGTGCGCAGAATGATGTCACCAATTCGCTGCTGTCCTATACATTCGGATACGGCAACGAAATCACCAATAGCCAACGCTCGTTGCTGCTGAGCATGGCGGGCAGCATCACGGGGGCAAACGACTCAGTCGGGATCGGCTCGAAAGCGAAGATCTCCGCAGGGAACGCGGTAGCGGTCGGTGCGGCCTCGCATATCGACAGCGTTGAATCCGTGGCGGTCGGCGCAGGCGCCGTCGTCAAAGACAAAGCGTTCAACTCGGTTGTCGTCGGTGCGGATGCGTATATCGGCAAAAAAGACAATCCCGGCGTGGGTAAACCCGATCCCGATTCGTCGAAAGAAAGCGTCCGTGTCGGCGGGTACGTAGAAGAAACGATGTTCAATCCGGCCGGTACGGCCAAGTATGCATGGTCGACGGTTGTCGGTTCGGATGCGAAATCCTTCGGCGCCCAAAATACGGCGCTCGGTGCCGGTGCGGAAACGCACGGCAATCACTCGATTGCACTCGGCAGCGTGGCAGTCGCGAAAGGCAACCTCTCGCTGGCTATCGGCGACTCGATCCGTGCGGAAGGTAATCGTGCGGTCGCTCTCGGTGCGGTAGCGTCCACCGGTGCCGATGATACAACGGCCGTCGGTTCGCATGCGACAGCCGACATTCGCGGCGGCGTAGCACTCGGATTCGATTCCAAAACGACAACGGACAAAGGCGTCTGGGGCTATGACGTACTGAAAGGTGCGGCTACCGACGAAGCGACCGTTCTCGGCGGTAATGCGGCGGCGTACCAAACTGCCAAAGCGGAACTCGATGCGTTGAAAGCGGAAGAAAAGACTTTACTTGACGAACTCAATCCTTTGATGGAAAAGAGAAACGCTTCGACCGATGCGGCGGAAGTCAAACAGATTAACGAAGAAATCAAAACCGTCGGTGACAAAATCATCGCCAAACGCGAAGAAATCGACGCCAAAGCGAAAACGGTGAACGGCTATGTCAACGTATGGCAAGCCACCGATGCGGCGGTTGCCGTCGGCAATGCGGACAAAGGCACGACCCGTCAGATTACGGGAGTAGCGGCCGGTATGCAAGATACCGACGCGGTGAACGTTGCCCAGCTGAAAGCGCTGGATAAAAAGACCGGCGACAAAATCGATGCGTTGGACGGCCGTGTATCGACACTGGAAACCGATCTCGACAGCAAAATCGACAATAAAATCAAAGTGGCCAAAACCACCGTCAAAGCGGGTGACAACATCGTTGTGACCGAAGAGGCGAACACGTACACCGTTGCGGTGGCGAAAGACCTCAACCTCGACAGCGTCAATGCCGGCGGCGTGACGGTCGGTAAAGACGGCATCGATGCGAACGGCCGACGTGTCGCCAACATTGGAGAAGGCACGCTCTCGGCAACGAGCAAAGATGCGGTGAACGGGGCGCAGCTGCATGCGACCAACGAAAACGTCGCGGCCAATGCGAAAAACATCGCGGCGGCACAGGACGGACTCAAGAACGTAACCCGTTCGCTCGACGATCAGAACCGTGCCATCCGTGAACTGACCGATGAAAGCCGCGAAGGCGATGCCCTGAGCGGTGCGCTGGCGGCACTGAAACCGCTCGACTTCGATCCGTTGCAACGCAGCCAGATCATGGCGGGCG
>CABTYA010000092.1 GCA_902488965.1 uncultured Veillonellaceae bacterium | reverse complement strand
CAATACCATGACTTTTTTCACAATACCACTCCTTTCTGATACTATATAGTATAACAAAGAAGATGCAGTTCGTCATGACGGAGGATGAGTATGGAAATCAATCAGACATTGCGTATTGATGAGTTTACGGCGCAACTGGCCGGTGCCGAACCCACGCCGGGAGGCGGCGGCGCGGCCGCATTGGTCGGTGCGCAGGCGGCGGCGCTGGCGGAGATGGCGGCACGGGTGACGGCAAAGAGTCCGCGCCATGTACAGGCGGCGGGAGAGATGCGGACAATGGCCGCCGAGGCCGCCGAGTTACGGCGGGGGATGCTGGAGTTGATTGCGGCGGACGCACAGGCCTTTGCGGCGCTGATGGAGGCGTGGCGGTTGCCGCGGGAAAACGGTACGCGGGAGGCGACGATACAGGCGGCGACCGTGGAGGCGACGGAGGTACCGCTTCTGCTGGCGGAGCAGGCGGCGCAGGCGGTTGCTCTTGCGCTTGCGTTGCGCGACAAGGTGACGGCGGGCATTCGTGCGGATGCGGAGCTTGCCGTGCTGTTCGGCCGGGCAGCGGTTGAAGGCGCTCTGCATAATGTGCGCGTGAATGCCGAGGTGTGTCGTGATACCGACCGTAAAGCGGCGTGGGATAAACGAGTGCGGACTTTGCGCTCGCTTGCGGAAATGGACGCAGTATAATCGCACGACCGGAACCATTGTTCGCCCATGGGTGAATGTGGTGAGTGATTTTCAGGAAAACGATCGAAATGCGGTGCAATCGGCAGGCGATTATGGTATTCTATATGTTGAAAGAAAGGTGAATGGAATGCCGAGGTTACGACGAGTCGAGCGGATTGCCGCGCTGACGAAAATGTTGACATCACGACCGCACGAATTGATCCCGTTATCGTACTTTTGTGCGTATTTTGACATTGCCAAATCGACGCTCAGTGAAGATTTGGTGTCGATTCGCAAGTCGTTGGAAACATTTTCTTTAGGCGAAATCGAGACCGTGTTCGGCGCGGCCGGAGGTGTGCGGTATTTACCGGTGCGTCGGGGCAAAGAAGCGGCCGATGTATTGGAGCAGATCGCATCGGCACTGGCCGATGAGGAGCGGATTTTGGCAGGCGGTTTTCTCTACATGTCGGATATCCTGTACAATTGGTATTGGATGACGGCGGTAGGGGAAATTTTTATGACGAGATTTCGCCATACCCGTCCCGACTGCATCATGACGGTGGAAACAAAGGGCATTTTGCCGGCGATGATGGCGGCTCGCGCTTTTAATCGGCCGCTGGTGGTGGCGCGCCGCGACAGCCGGGTGACGGAAGGATCGTCAATCGGAATCAACTATGTATCCGGTTCGACCAAACGGGTGCAGACGATGTCGCTGGCCAAACGCGCACTCAAGGCGGGGCAGCGGGTGTTGATTATCGACGATTTTATGAAAGCGGGCGGCACGGCCAAAGGGCTGATACAGCTGGTGCATGAACTCGGTGCGGAAACGGTCGGCGTCGGCGTGTTGGTCGCGACTGCTGAACCGGCACACAAGCTGGTGGAGCAGTACACGCCGCTCTTGGTTTTGCACGGGATGGAAGACGGTACCGCCCGCCCGCACGTCGAACCACAGGCGGAACGGGCGAAGGAGGAATAGCGTGGGCAAATGGATGGCGGCGGTCTTGGCCGCCGGTAAAGGGACACGGATGAAATCGCGTCATCCCAAGGTATTGCACAAAGTCGGCGGCGTACCGATGGTGGCGCGTGTGCTGGCCGCGTCCGCAAAAGCGGGCGTGACGGAGGCGGCGGTCATTGTCGGTTTCGGTGCGGAGGAAGTGCGTGAGGCGTTGGGTCATCGTGTGTCATATGTACTTCAGGCGGAGCAGCTCGGCACGGGCCATGCGGTGCGATTGGCGCAAGAGGCGCTCGCGGCGGCGGAGTCGGTGCTGGTGGTATGCGGCGATACGCCGTTGTTGCGGGCGGAGACTTTGCGTCAACTGGTGGAAACGCATGCGGCGAGCGGAGCGGCGGCAAGTATCTTGACAACGCATCTCGACGACCCGACGGGGTACGGCCGGATTGTACGCGACGATGCGGACCGTGTGGTGCGTATCGTTGAAGAAAAAGATGCGGATACCGCGACGAAGGCCATTACGGAAGTCAATACGGGAACGTATTGTTTTCAGGCGGCCGATTTGTGGGAAAAACTGGCCGACATCGGTTGTGATAACGCCCAGGGTGAGTATTATCTGACGGATGTCATCGGGCTTTTGGTTGCGGACGGCCGGCCGGTGGCGGGCGTGGTGTGTGAGGACGACAGCGAGACGCTGGGGGTCAATTCGCGGGCGCAGCTGGCCGTGGCGGAAGGCGTCGCTCGGCAGCGGGAGCTGGCTGCACTGATGGCGGCGGGCGTCACCGTGATTGATCCGCAGACCACGTATGTCGACGAAGGCGTGACGGTGGGAGAAGATACCGTACTCGAACCCGGTACGATCTTGCGCGGTACGACGACGGTCGGCAGCGGCTGTGTTATCGGTCCCGATACTGAACTGGTCGATACACACGTCGGCGATAGCGCGCACATTCACCGGACCTATGCCCATGAGTGTCGGGTCGGTGACGGTGCGGAAATCGGGCCGTACGTGCATTTGCGCCCGGGGACGGAGTTGGCGAAGAACGTGAAGGTCGGCAATTTTGTGGAAGTCAAAAATTCCGCCGTCGGTACCGGCAGCAAGTTGCCGCATCTGAGCTATATCGGCGACACCGATATGGGGGCTCATGTCAATATCGGTTGCGGCACGATTACGGTCAATTACAACGGTAAAATCAAGCAGCGCACGACGGTTCACGACGGAGCGTTTGTTGGTTGCAACAGCAACTTGGTGGCACCGGTCGAAATCGGTCGCGAGGCGTATATCGGCGCCGGCTCGACGATCACCAAAGATGTGCCGGCACGGGCATTGGCGGTCGGTCGCGCGAAACAATTCGTTAAAGAAGGTTGGGTCACGGACGATACCTATAAAAAATAAATCGGACACGGATACTAGGGTGACGGATTCTGACAAAGGAGATGCATTATGGCAGTCGAAGACGGAAAGCAATTAAAACTTTTTACAGGCACGGCACATCCGCAGTTGGCACAGGAAGTGGCGGATTATATGGGAATTCCCTTGAGCCAGGCGTTTTGCGGACGGTTCAACAACGGGGAAATTCAGGTCATGATTGATGAAAGTGTCCGCGGTAAGGATGTATTTGTCATTCAGCCGACGGGGACTCCCGCCAATGACAATCTGATGGAGTT
>CABTYA010000091.1 GCA_902488965.1 uncultured Veillonellaceae bacterium | reverse complement strand
GGGTTCGATTCCCTTCACCCGCTCCAATGTAAACGGCAAACGGCTCACGTCGGTGAGCCGTTTTTTTGTGCGTTTCGTACAATCGTTGCTTTTTCCATAAAAGAGAGCCGACGAAAAGCGCCGCAGTGGCGTTGTAAGGTCGGCTCTCCCGTTGTTATCATATTCATTTCTGTTTTTGCAGTCATTTTCTTCTCTAAAAGTACACAATCCAAACGCCGGAAAACGGAGCAGGATATTTTC
This sequence comes from uncultured Veillonellaceae bacterium, assembly GCA_902488965.1. GTDB lineage: Bacteria > Bacillota > Negativicutes > Veillonellales > Negativicoccaceae > CAMCNU01. The sequence goes on along the minus strand of CABTYA010000091.1, from coordinate 3,053 downwards.
TCCTGTCCCGAGAATGGAAGCAATATGGATGGTAGTGTTCCGCTCGCCGGCGACAGCTTACATCGTAGCTTTTACCAACGGTCGCCTTCTTCTTCACGGGCGTATATGATGAAGTCGTTGACGATGGCGCGCATCACGGTGGAAGGTGTATCGAAATTTTCTTCGCACAAGCGTTTGAACTCGGCGTAGAGATCTTCTTCGATTTGGAAATTAATCTTATCGATATCGGCGGAATGGTTGGGATTATTCATGATGGAGTCCTCGCAGGAAAAATTGTCGTTCTCGCGGTTGGCGATGGGACGTAATGTATTCTTGAATGCCTTGGGTCAGGACTTGCGCCATCGTGACATCCATTTTCAGGCAAGCGATGGCGAACTGCTTTTTAGCAGCGTTGGAATCCGGACGAAATGTACGCATGACCAACATGACAGCTCGCTTCCTTTCACAAAGTGAATAGTCGTTTGACTATTACATAAATTATAATCAATCGCCCGTTTGTTTTCAATGCTTATAAAAGTCTATCAACTCAGATAAGTATACAAAACTTAAAATAAGCTGACGGGAGATGAACGGCTGCGGATACGAAACGAGCCCCGCAGGGATACGGGACTCGGCAGGGACAGGCGGGCGGATGGCGGTATCGTCAGAAACGGCGGGCAAAGGGGACACGCAGGCGGCGGTAGATCGGTACGGCGAGAAGCGCCACGAGAGAGCCTTTGATGAGGTTGAAGGGGACGATCACCCACCACATCAAATCCCACACGGTAAAGACACGATTGCCTGCGGCCCGCGTGAGGGCGAGCAGTTGCTCGGTCGAGATTTGAAACGCGCTTTGGTAGAGCGGGAGCAGTACGGTAAAGTTGATGACGACGGCGGCCGCCGCCAGTGCGACGGTCGCACAGACGTACGCCCACAGACCGGTGCGCCGCAGGGCGAGGGCCACGGTGACGTAGGTCATCGAGAGCGTGAAGTTGGCGATTTCACCGATACCGAAACTGGTCGAGGCGAAAATCCGCAAGGTGTTTTTGACGGCGGCAATCGCCAAGGCGGCGGGCCAGCCGCCGAGCAGTCCGCCGATGAGGACGGGCACATCGCTGATGTCGAGCGTCAGAAAGGAGGGCATCAGCAGCACGGGAAATTGCCAAAAGCTGAGGACCACGGCGATAGCGGCAAACAGGCCGACACGAGCCGAAAAGGAAATGAATGAACGCATAGAGGTCTCCTTGGTTATGATGAACGGATGAGCACGGACTCCGCGGCGAGCCACAAGAGGCTGATGCCCATTCCGAGGTAGAGCGGGTTGAGCGGGGCGTAGTTCGTCAGGGCGGCGAGCACGGCCAGCAGGGTGCTGACGGTGATATTGGCGGTGATATGCGTATGCGCATAGCGGTCGGTGCAGAGTATCGCCGCCAGAAAGGGGAAAAACACGCCCGCGCCGCGCAGGGAAAACGAGAGAAAATTCCAATAGAGCAGTTGGGAGTGGTAATGGTAGAGGGACAGGGCGAAAGCCGCGCCGGTGACGGCAACGAGGGAGAGCCGCAGGACGCGCAGGACGCTGCGGTCGTTACGCAAACCGCAACCGCCGTAGGCGATGTCGACGGCAATCGAGGTGGCCGCTCCGAGCGAAAGTCCCGCAATCGAGCCGATGATGGCCAGCAGCAGCGCGCCCAAGCCGAGACCGCCGATGAGCGGCGGCAAGTAGGTGAGCAGGAAGTAGGGCAGCGCCTGGACGGGGGCGAGCGTCGGGGCGACAAGACCCGTCGCCATGCCGACGGTAATCAGCGGCAGACCGAGCGGGGCGCAGAGGGCGGCGGCGATGAGCGTACCGCGGACGGCGGTGCGGGTGTCGCGGGCGCTGTATACCGCTTGGGCGTAGGACTGGGTGACGACGGTACCGATGATGACGGAGAGGGCGCACCCCGCAAAATGCTGCGCGTCGGCCGGCGTGGCGGCGGTGAGTGCCTGTGTGAATACGGGCCCCGCGATCATCGGATAGGCGATGCATCCCGCCCAGGTGAGCGTTACGTACAGCAGTGCGGTCTTGACAAGCCCCGACACGGCGGTGCCTTTGATTCCGCCGGCCAGCACATAGAGAACGACGGTCGCCAGCAGGAGGAGGGTAGCGACAGGACGAGAGACGGGCAGGACGAATTGCATGAAGTGAATCCCCGCCAGCCCGCTCGCCACGAGGGAAAAGAAAATCCCCAGGACGGAGACGGCCGAGGTCGCGATCCCCGCCGCACGCCCGTAGTAGCGGGTCATGTACTCCGCCACGGTGCGCAGACCGCTGCGGCGGAGCGGGACGGCGTAGCACCAGGCCAATACGATGAATCCGAGCGTTGCGCCGCAGGTAAACCACCACGCGGAAAATCCGATGCCGACCGCCGCTTGGGCGGTGCCGACGGTGGCCGAGCCGCCGAGCATCGTACCGACGAGCGCACCGGCAACGAGCAGGGGCGAGGCACTGCGCCCGCCGACGCTGAACCCGTCCACGGAGCTGCGGTTGCGCAGGGCGCTGCCGAGTGCCCCGAATACGAGGGCGATGGCGGCGGCAAGACCGAGCCAATGACCGAGAGTGAGCATGGAAATTCTCCTTTGCCTTAGTATTGTCAATATTATAGCATTGCCGACTGCGGCGCGGTAGCGGCCGATTGGAGGGGATACAGGCAAATAAAAAACGCCGCACCCGAGAGCGGATGCGGCGGGGGGGCGGTATTTTACGACCCTGACCGAGAAAGGGGAGGGGGGGGGCCGGGGAATGCCGGGCCCCTACAACTCTATAAAAATTCCTATTTATTATTTCCCCAAAAAGTGGTATGATATACCTAACCCACATTTATATACAAAAAGGAGCGATCCATTTTGACTACCAATGAAAAAATCGCCGCGCTGCGCGCTGCCGCGAAGGCAGCCGGGGCCGATGGCGTGCTGATTATGACCAGCGACCCCCACTGCAGTGAGTATCTGCCCGGCTATTACAACGCTCTGCCGTGGTTTTCCGGCTTTATCGGGGAGAACTCGACCCTCGTTGTGACTCAAGACTGCAGCGCCCT
>CABTYA010000090.1 GCA_902488965.1 uncultured Veillonellaceae bacterium | reverse complement strand
CCGCCGGCGTGCCCCGCTCCCTGCCGAACCTGCTCGCCAAAGCGCGCGGTCTGGAAGCGGAAGGGATCACCGCCTACATCTACTCGGGGGCGTACCAAGTACCGACACCGACCTTTACGGGCAGTCTGCGCAGCGACTTGATGATTATCGACAAGGTCATCGGTGCGGGTGAAATCGCCCTCTCCGACCATCGCAGTGCGCAGCCGACCTGGCAGGAATACGTCAACATTGTTGCGCAAGTCCGTGTCGGCGGGATGCTCGCCGGTAAAGCGGGAATCGTCGACTTTCATACGGGCGACGGCAACCGCCACCTCGACTACTTGCGCAAAATCGTCAGCGACACGGAACTGCCCTATACCAACATGCTGCCGACGCACATCAACCGCAATTCGCATCTCTTTGAAGACGCCATCGACTACGCCCAAGGCGGCGGCTTCGTCGATGTAACTAGCGGAGTCAATCCGCAAAACAGCGCCCCCGATGCGGTCCAACCGTCCGCCGCCATCCGCCGTCTGCTCGACGCGGGCGTCGAACTCTCGCACATCCTGATGAGCTCCGACGGCAACGGCTCCGTACCGCTCTTTGACGACAAAGGCAACAACATCGGTGTGGGTGTCGCCGATCAGGCGTCGCTGCTGACGGAAATGCGCGATGCCGTACAAAAAGAAGGTGTCGACTTCAGCGCGGCACTCTCGATTATCACCAAGAACGTCGCCGACCTCTACCACTTCTCCCACAAAGGGGAAATCGAAGTCGGCCGCGATGCCGACCTCGTCGCCTTGACCGACGACTATGAAGTCGCCCACGTCTGGGCCAACGGCCGCCGCATGGTCAAAGACGGCGCCCCGATTGTGTTCGGTACATTTGAGCAACGGTAATACCCAATATAAAAGACCTCTCACGTTGGTGAGAGGTCTTTTATATTGCCCCCGGTGCCGACTGCCGTTATGCTCCCGACACCGACGCTACGAAGATGCTTTCCCCCGCATAGGAACAACATCGTTTCCGATTGCCTTTCTTTCATTGCTCCGCAAAGAGTGTCTCCGAGACGCGGTACGCCCGCTCGCGGCCGCGCTCGGTCAGATGGACCGTGCCGCTGTGGATATGCACGAATTCGCCCGCCTCCAGCCGCCGGCAGATGAGGTCCGCAAAGGCCGGCGTCCAGCGCAAGTGTTCATGGAGTGTACCGACGCCGGCCTCTTGCGCCTGCACGGCCGTACCTTCATGCGTGAGCAGATGGAACAGCACGGTTTCTTCGCCGTATTGCAGACGCAGCCGTTTCAGTCGACGGTAGCGTGCGATGATGCCCGTCTTCGGCGTGACTGCCACCGTCAGCATGAAGACCGCGCCGATGGTCGTCGCAATCGCTCCGGCGATGGAGACATCAATCGCAAACGCCAGCTCCGTCCCGATCCACGCCGACAGCGCGCCGATGAGCGCTGCGACGGCGAGCATTTTGCGCAGGTCTTTCGTGAGCAGGTAGGCCGTCGCCGCAGGGCCTATCATCAGCCCGATGACAAGAATGGCTCCGACCGCCTGAAAGGACGCAACGACCGTCACCGAGACCAGCGTCATCAGCAGATAATGCATCCAAATCGGCGAAAAACCGTACATCGCCGCGAGCAAACTGTCGAATGTGACCAACTTCCACTCTTTGAATGCGGCCAGAATAACGACCGTATTGAGCAGACAGATGCCGCTCAGCACCCACATCGATACGGGACCCCAATCGGCGCCGCCGAAGCGTACACGGTCAAACGGCGCAAACGCCAGCTCCCCGAGCAGGACCGCGTCGGTATCGAGGTGAACATTGCTTCCGTACAGATTGACCAAAATCAGACCGACGGAAAAAAGCAACGGGAACACAATCCCGATGGAAGCGTCTTCACTGACCAGCCGTGTCCGCTGCAGCGTCTCCGTACACCACACGGTAAAGCATCCCATGAGTGTCGCACCGACCAGCAACCAAGGCGAGTTGAGATTTGCCGTCGCCAAAAACGCCAGTACGATGCCCAAAAAGACCGTATGGGTAATCGCATCCGCCGCCATGGACATCTTGCGCAGGACGAGAAACACGCCCGGCAACGCACAGGCGACCGCCGCCAGCATCGCAATGATCATAATCTCAGTTTGTGCCGACATCGATTTCGCCCTCCTTCCAGCGCCGCCGCGCTTCCCGCCGCACGCGCCGGCGCGCCAGTATCCCGCGCCCCGGTGCCGCCAGCAGGCTCACCACGACGACAATCGACGCCGCAACGACAATCGCCGGTCCCGTCGGCAAGCCGTTCACCACGGCGCTGGCATAGGTCCCGACGCCGCACGATCCCGCACCGATCAGCCCCGCCAGCACCGCCATCGTGCCGAGGTTGTCCGTCCATTGACGAGCCGCCACCGCCGGCGCAATCAGCAGCGAACTCATCAGGATCGCGCCGACCGATTGCAAACCGATGATAATCGACGCCACCAGCATCAATCCGTACACCAGCTGCGTCAGCTTGACCGGCAGCTGCAGACTGCGGGCAAAGTCGACATCAAAGGCGACCAGTTTCAACTCTTTCCAAAAGACTGCCGCCAAGAGCAAAATCATCGCCGCCACCGCCGCCGTGATTTCAACGTCGCGAGCCAGCATCGTCGCCGCTTGCCCGAAAATGAACTTGGACAGCCCCGCCTGATTGGGATTGTCCGTGTGCTGGACATAGGTCATCAACATCATGCCCGCGCCGAAGAACGTCGCCAAAAATGTCGCGAGCGCCGCATCGAATTTGACTTTGGTATAGCGCACCGTCAGCGCAATCAGCGCCATGCACAGAAGCGCAGCGACCGCCGCCCCCGCGAGCAGGACTTCCAAATCTTTCACCGCCCACAGCATAAAGGCCGCCACCACGCCGGGAAACGATGCATGCGACAGACCGTCGCCGATCAGGCTCTCTTTGCGCAGCACCGCAAATGTGCCCGTCACGCCGCTCGCCAGCCCCAGCAGCATCGTTCCCGCCGCCACGATCTGCAGCGTATAATCACTCAGCGGCGCCCACATCTTGCGCCTCCCGCCGCAACGGATTGCGGGCATTGTACGCCGCCTCGATATGCTCGCGCGTAAAGACCTCGTCCACGGGTCCCATCGCGATACGGCGCAAATTAATCATCGTCACCCAATCGAAATACTCCGCCACCGTCGTCAAATCATGATGCACGACGATGACCGTCTTGCCGCGCGACTTCATCTCCTGCAAGAGCGCCACAATGGCTTTTTCCGTCTTGGCATCGACCCCTTTGAAGGGTTCGTCCATAAAATAAATATCCGCTTCCTGAATCAGCGCCCGCGCCAAAAATACACGCTGCTGCTGACCGCCCGACAAGCGGCTGATTTGCCGGTCGGCAT
>CABTYA010000089.1 GCA_902488965.1 uncultured Veillonellaceae bacterium | reverse complement strand
TCGTCGCCATCCTTGCTACGGCGGCGATCTTGGCACTGTGCTACCCGGGCGGGCAGTCCGCAATCGGCAATGACAATCGTATCCGTATGTCCCAAATCCGCGAGCACCTTGGCGATTGCGCTGTTCAATATTCCTACTCGTTGCATAGTAACGCCTCCACTTTCGCGCGGTCGGGCATGGCGCCTTGCGCGCCGAATCCCGTCACCGCGAGCGCCGCCGCCGCATTTCCGAAACGGATCGCCTCCGCGGGCATCTTGCCTTCGGCGATGGCGACACCGAACGCGCTGCAAAACGTATCGCCCGCGCCCGTCGTGTCGACCGCCGTCACCGCAAAGGCCGGCACCCGTACCCAGTCGCCGTCCGCATCATAATCCACCCCCGCACTACCGCGCGTGACGACCAATTTGTCGCGCATGCGCTGCGGGATATCCCCGTCGGGGAACATCAGCTCCATCTCGTGTTCGTTCGGCGTGATATAGCGGCATGCCTGCTGCACCTCCGGGGCAATCTCCGCCGCCGGCGCGGGATTGAGCACTACGTCGATTCCCGCCGCCGCCAGCCGCAACACCGCATACCGCACCGTCGCCAGCGGGATCTCATGCTGCAAGAGCACGATATCCGCCTCGCGCAGCACGCCCCACGCGGCATCGATATCCGCCGGCGTCACGGAAAAATTCGCCCCCGGCACGACGAGAATACTGTTATCGCCTTCCGCCAGCGTGATATGCGCCGTCCCCGTCGCCACATCGTCCCTTTCGGCCACATACGTCGTATCGACGCCCGCCGACCGCAGATTGTCCAATACGGTCTTTCCGTACCAATCCGTCCCGACCGCACCGACCATGTATACTTCGGCTCCCAGCCGCGCCGCGGCGACCGCCTGATTGGCGCCCTTGCCGCCGCAAGTCGTAAAAAAGCGCGTGCCAAACAGCGTCTCTCCCGCTGCGGGACGACGCTCCGCCTCTACGACCAAATCCACCGAGCATGAGCCGATGACTGCTACTCGTACCATCATTGCACCTCCGTCATCCGTCTTTCGCTATGATTGCTATCGGATAGCGTTATCTTTTCCACATTATAGTGTATCACAATGTCCCCTGTTTTGAATGCGTACGGCCGAGGTTTTCCGTGTTTGTTTTTTGTCAAATCGTCCGCCCCTGTGCCATCCTCCCTGCGCCCCGCCGGTCAAGCCCGCACGGCAAGTGAAATGCATATCCTTTTTCACATATAGTATACACTAAATACGCGCGGGAATAAATACTTTTATCTTGTCCCTCCCCGTCGCGCTGTGGTACACTAGCAGTTGAAGTGTTTTCTTGGCACCCACTTCACCCAACAAAAACAAGAGGAGGAATGCACAAATGAATACGCGAACCATGGTGATGAATGCGGTGATTGCCGCCGTGTACGCCGCCTTGACGCTGGCACTCGCGCCGCTCAGCTACGGCCCGATCCAAGTCCGCCTGTCCGAATGGATGACGCTCTTGGCCTTCGTCAATCCGCGCCTCGTACCGGGGCTCGTCATCGGCTGCGCGCTGGCCAATCTCGCCAGCCCCTTCGGTGCGATCGACATCATCGTCGGCACGTTGGCCACCTTGCTCGCCGTCTACGGTATGCGCTTTGTCCCGAACATCTTTCTGGCATCGCTGCTTCCCGTCATCAGCAACGGCGTCATCATCGGCTTGGAACTGGCCTGGCTCGGCGCGCTCGACGGTATGGCATTGCCGCTGGTGATGGCCTACATCGCGCTCGGCGAATTCGTCGCGGTCAGTATCATCGGCGTCATCGTCATTCGCCTGCTGCTGCGCAGCGAGACGATTCGTCACTATCTCGGCGTCTAGTACGAAACGACCTCTCACGAGGTCGTTTTTTGATGCGCACGATGCACGGACGGGCGATATCACCCGCCCGCCGTGCGCGGCAGTCCGCGCGTGGTATAATACAACCATCATATAAAGAGGTGAATCTCATGCCCTTCGGCTCGATTTGGCGGCCGCACCGCCGTCTGACTATCGGTGCGCTGATTATTATTCTGCTGGCTCTCGGCTACGGTCTCCTCCGTACGCTCACGCCCGACGCCCCGACGACGATGACGCCCGTCCCCGTGCAGGAGCCCTTTCGGCTCACCCGCACGGTAACGCTGCGTCCCGCCCATACCCAAGCAGTCAGTTCCCCGGTATCGGGACTCATTGACGGCGATGTCCCCGTCGCGGGAGTTGTCGTCCGGGAAGGCGATGTCCTCCTGACCGTGCTGGCACTCACCGCACCGCCGCCCGCACCCGCCGCTCCGGTCGTCCCCGCTCCGTCGGCCGACACCGCCCAAGCGGATGAATGGCTCGCCGCGGGGATCATCACGCCCGCCGAGCATGCGCGCCTGACCCGACGGACGGCCGCTGCACCCGCCGCACCGGCCGCGACGGAAACGGCGCCGACGGCCTACCCGCTTCTTGCGCCGATGACGGGGCGTATCGGCACGGTCTACGTCGAAGCGGGCGGTCCGCTGATTGAAGGCAGTCCCGCCCTCACCGTACAGGCGACCGACCCGCTGATCGCCGCCCTCGTGATTCCGCCCGAACTCGCCGCCTCCGTCGCGGACCCGCTGGCGGTCCGCATGAGCGTCACGCTCGAGACCGACCCGCCGCAAAGCGGAGAACTCGCCGCCGTCGACCCCTCATCGCCCGGTATCACCATCGCCAAACTCCGCGTGGCCAATACCGACGATGCCCTCCCCGTCGAAGCCGATGTCCCCGTCACCCTCCACGGCAACACCCCGATGACCGTCATCCACCTGCCGCTCACCGCCCGCATCGGGGACCGCAGTGTCGCCGTCGTGAACCGCGACGGCATCGTCGACCGCCGCCACGTCACCACCGCCTATACGACCGAAACCGACTGGGTCATTCTCGGCGGCTTGGAAAGCGGCGACCGTGTCATCACCGACCCGTCCGACCGCTGGCAGGTCGGCATGAAAGTCGAGGTGTGAGATGCCGTCACTGCCGCCGCGCTGGCGAGCCGCGGAACTGCTCGCTCCCACGGCCGACCTCGCTCGTGCGCTGCTCGGCTCGTACCTCTATCGCCGAACGGCGCAGGGACTTATCATTGCGACGATTACGGAAACGGAAGCCTACGGCGGCATCTATGACGGTCACCCCGACGATGCTTCGCACGCCTTTCGCGGCCGCACCGACCGCAACGCGCCGATGTTTGCCGCCCCGGGGATCATCTATGTCTACCTCGTCTACGGCATGCATCACTGCGTCAACATCGTCACCGAGCGGGAAGGCACACCGGCCGCCGTCCTCCTGCGCGGCGTCCGCATCCTGCACGGGCTGGAAATCGCCCGCCGCCTGCGCGGACAAGTCCCCGATGCACGACTGAGCAACGGCCCCGGCAAACTGGCCCAAGCCCTC
>CABTYA010000088.1 GCA_902488965.1 uncultured Veillonellaceae bacterium | reverse complement strand
TTTCCTTGCGATCCGCTGCGGGAATCTGCCGCAGTTCCGCCATCCGCATGGCTTCGCCGATACCGATGACCAGCATGTTCGCCCGCGCAATCAGTGTTTCCACCTCATGCAGCGATGCGTCTTCCTTGCGCAGCAAGTCGATAATCGTCGCGGAAAATCCGTCCGGCACATGCAGCATGCGGTACTCACCGCCCGTCTTGCGGGCCATCCGAGCCGCCACCGCATTGGCCTGTGTTTCCAACTGCTCCCCGAAACCGCCGCGAGCCGGTACCGCCATAATCGGCACCTGTATCTCCGGCAACGCCGCCGCCAACAGCGCCAGCGTCGTACCGCCGCTGACAGCAACCACTTCGCCCGGAGCGAGACGTTTGGCCACCAGCAAGGCCCCCGCTTGCGCCAATCGCGCCTGCGTCGGGCGGTGATCGGTCGAATCGCCGCGGACAACAGTAACCGCCGGCAACCCCAGCCGAGCCGTGAGCGTGCGTTCATAAAACCCTGTCGAGTGGCGGGTCCGAAACAGTTCCGCCGCCTCGGTCAACACCTCATCGCCCGTCGCCGTCACGGCGATGCCGCCGGGAGAAACATCCACCAGCCCCGCCGCCTCGAGCTGCGCGACTTGGCCGCGCACGGTACGCTCGGAGAGTCGGAGCGAGTCCGCCAACGCACGGCGGCCGATCGGACCGGCACGCGAGATTTCCGCGAGCAAACGGCAGCGATTTTCCGCTTCTGCCAGCATCTCCGGCACCAACACTTCCAATACGCTGATGGCTTGCCCTCCTCTCTATCCCGCGGGTCAAAAAACGACCACCCGACGGCAAAAAAAATTTACTTCCCTATTTATTGTAGCAAATCCCTCCCGCAAATACAATATCCGCCACCAAAGACTTTCTCCCCGTCCCCGCCGCTCAAAACCTCCCCGCCAACGGCACGGATCTTCCCGCTGCGCTTTCCTCCGTCTCTTTTTCTCCGCCCCGTTTATCTTTATAATAACGATAAAACCAAAGGAATATGACGATGATCACTCAATACACGACATTACCCGCCGCCGCACGCGCAATTCGCACGGCGGTATTTATGGAAGAACAAGGCTACCGAGAGGAATTCGACGATCTGGACGAGCGGGCGATTCACTTTGTCGCTTGGCAGGGAGACGTACCGCTGGGGACCTGCCGTTTGTACCCGTCGGCTGCGCCGGATGAGTGGCGGCTGGGACGGCTGGCCGTTGTCCGATCCGCCCGCGGACAGCATATCGGTCGAGAGCTGCTCGGGGCCGCTGCAGATTATGCCCGCTCCCGCGGCGTAAAAAGCATTACGCTTTCCGCCCAACTCCACGCCGTTTCGTTTTGTGAACAAGCCGGTTACCGTGCGACCGGTGAAACGACGTTGGACGGAGGCCATCCGCATGCCGCTATGCGCCTGATTCTCGATCCTGTCCATTCTTAAAATGAATTTTAATGCTTTTAATTGCGTTTTTTGCAATTAAACCCTTGCCATTTTTTATCCGTCTCTACTATAATGAAACTAAAGGATATCTATATTTTTCATTTTTCACGTAAGATACAGGAGGAGATGTATATGAAAACTCGCTTGACTGAATTGCTGGGCATTCGCTATCCGATTATCCAAGGCGCCATGGCCTGGATTTCCGAATCCGATCTGGTCAGTGCCGTCGCCAATGCAGGCGCTACCGGCGTGATTGCGACCGGCGGCCAAAAGAGCGACTATATTCGCGAACAGATCCGCCGCACCAAACAATTGACCGATCGGCCGTTCGGTGTCAACCTGATGTTGCAGGCACCGAACAAAGGCGACGTACTCGAAATCATTTGCGAGGAAAAAGTCGCCTTTGCCACCATCGGCGCCGGCAATCCCGTGCCCTATTTCGAACCGCTGCATGCCGCCGGTGTCAAAGCGATCCCCGTTGTCCCCAGCGTCAAACTGGCCAAACGGGTACAGGAAAAAGGCGCGGATGCGCTTGTCATCGAAGGCTTTGAAGCCGGCGGCCACGACGGCATGTTGACCACGATGGCACTGATGACCAATGTCATTCCGGAAATCGACATTCCGATTGTCGTCGCCGGCTCGATTGTCGACGGGCGCGGTTTGGCGGCGGCCTTGATTATGGGAGCGGACGGCGTACAAATGGGGTCGCGTTTTCTGCTCGCTGAAGAATGCCACCTGCATCCGAACTCGAAGCAAGCCATCATGGATGCGACCGACACGGATACCCGCGTGACGGGATTCACCCGTTCCAACAACGTGCGCGGCCTGCGCAGCGCGTTCACCGATAAATATCTGGAATTGGAACGCCAAGGCGCCGCCGACGATGTGCTCTCGCAATTGACGCGCGGCACGAACCGGCTGGCCGCCGTTGAAGGCGACACGGTCAACGGGCTCGTCCAAGTCGGTCAGGGTCTCAACCGTCTGGTACGCATCGAACCGGCACGCGCCATCGTCGATGACGTCGTCGGCGAAGCCGTACGTCTGTTGACGCATGCACCGCAATTGGTCGCGGAAGAATAATTGACAAAAAACGGAAAGAGGTATCATCATGTACACATATCAAGGCAATGCATTCCAAGGCATCACGCCGACAATTGACGACGAAGTCTATATTGCCGAAGGAGCGGTCGTCGTCGGCGATGTCCGCATCGGTAAGTACAGCAGTATTTGGTACAATGCCGTGATGCGCGGCGACGTCGACTACATCTCTATCGGCAGCAATACCAACATCCAAGACTTGGCCTGTCTGCATGTAGCGAACAACTACCCCTGCATCATCGGCGATTATGTTACGGTCGGCCACTGTGCGGTCGTCCACGGCGCGGTCGTCGAAGACCACTGCCTCATCGGCATGAGTGCGACGGTACTGACCGGTGCCAAGATCGGCCGCGGCTCAATCATCGCCGCCGGCGCCTTGGTTCTTGAAAATCAAGTCATCCCGCCGAATTCTCTCGTCGTAGGCGTGCCGGGTAAAGTCGTCCGCACGGCGGACCATATCCGTGACATTCACCAGCAGGCCTTGAAGTACAAGGATGAATGGGCCATCCAATACGGCCTTCATCCCGATATCGAAGGAGAAATGTACGATGGTAAAACCATCGTCGGTACGAGCCGCGACAAAGCCGAATAATCATCTACCGACACATGCGCGGCCGTCGTACCGCGCATGTGTTTTTTCGTTCGGGCATCCGCCCCAACGATCGACCACCACAAGGAGGTATGACAATGAAACGATGGCTGTATGTATTTGCGATTTGTCTGGCCCTGTTTGCTCTCCCCGCCCGTGCGGAAGACGGCGGCTATTTCGATGCGGACTATCCGTTTGCCGAGCTGCAACGGATTGAAGTCCATGTCCGCATTGATCCCGCGATTACTCACCAGGATCTGTACGCCCCGCTCATCCATGATTTCCCGATGCAAATCGTCGATAAGCTGACCGCTAAAAAAT
>CABTYA010000087.1 GCA_902488965.1 uncultured Veillonellaceae bacterium | reverse complement strand
TCGATGTTTTGCGTGACGACGGCGCTGAGGCGGCCGCCCTCTTCCAATCGGGCCAGGGCATAGTGGGCGCGGTTGGGAGTGACGTCGCGCATCACGCCTTCACGCTTTTTGTAATTATCGAAAAATTCTTTCGGATGTTCGAGGTAAAAATGGTGCGAGAGCATTTCTTCCGCCGACCAGGGCGTATCGGCGGGGCGGCGGTAGAGACCGTCCGAGCCGCGAAAGTCGGGGATGTCGGATTCGGTGGATACGCCCGCACCTCCGAAAAAGACGATACGGGAATGTGTCCGTAAAAGTTCGCCGAAACGGCGGATTCGTTCTTCATAGGTAAGCATCAGCAGTCCTCCTTTCGTTTGCTTGTATTATAGCATGATGTAAGCATGGCGGGAGAAGGGCGCTGAAGGTAGTAAAGGAGGCAGAAAAATGACGGTGGCGACATATGATTGGATTGTGGTCGGCAGCGGTGCCGCCAACACGGTGACGGAAACATTGGTGCGGCAGGGACGGCGGGTGGCACTGGTGGAACGCGGCAAGTTCGGCGGGACCTGTCTGACACGAGGATGTATCCCGACAAAAGTCATGGTGGCGGCCGCCGATGCGGTAGAGGCGGCACGGCGGTTTTTCCGCATCGGCGTCGAAGGCTGTGCGCCGCGAATCGACTGGGAAACGGTGAGTCGTCGCGTGTGGAATCGAATCAACCAGTGTGAAGATCTCCGACGGCATTATGAAGAGATGGAGGGGGTCGATGTGTTTGCCGGGGAAGGGCGGTTTTGCGGGCCGCACCGGCTGCAGGTAACCGCGGCGGACGGAAGCGTGCGCGAAATCGGTGCGCCGCATATTTTACTGGCCGTCGGCGGGCGTTCGCGTATTCCGAGCGAGGAGGAAGCACCGGGGTTGGCGGATGTGGCGTACTGGACGAGTGAAGATTTTTTTGGCGCGCAGTATCCGTATACATTGCCGCCGCGCCTGATGATTTTGGGCGGCGGTGCCATCGGAACCGAGTTTGCTCATGCGTTGGCCGCAGCCGGCGTCGAAGTGACGCTGGTGCATCGTAGCGCGCATATCTTGTCGCGGGAAGAACCCGAAATTGCCGCTGCGGTACAGCGGGGACTGGAGGCGGCAGGGGGGCGCGTGCTGACCGATCAAAAGACGCTGGCCGTGACGGAAACGGACGGCATCAAACGAATGGAATTGGAAGATAAGCGCACGGGAGAGCGTCGCACAATTGCAGCCGAGGCACTGTTGGTTGCCGCCGGAATCGTGCCGAATACGGATACCTTGGGTCTGGAACATACGGGTGTTGAAACCGATGCGCGGGGATATATTCTTACCAACGAGTTTTTGGAGACATCGGCCGCGGGCATCTATGCCTTGGGCGACGTGAACGGCGAAGCGCCGTTGCGCCATCGGGCTAATTATGAGGCGGATATATTGGCGCACAACCTCACTCACGATGATCCTCACGATTGGCGCTGGGCGCGATACGATGTAGTACCGGTGGCGGTATTTACCGCGCCGGAGGTCGCCCGCGTCGGGTTGACGGAAGCGGAGGCGAAGAAGACCGGTCGTGAACTGCATATTGCGTATCATCGCTATGCGGATACGGCGAAAGGGTTTGCGATGGGAATTTCCGAGCAGAGCGATGATAACGGCATGATCAAACTGATTGCGGATCATGCCACGGATCGGCTGCTGGGGGTCAGTATCGTCGGTCCCCATGCCACGGTATTGCTTCAACCGTTCGTAAATCTGATGAACGTCGGTACGGTGCCGCTCTGCGTCAAACATGCGCATATCGCGTCACCCGCGGCAGCGCAATTGCGACAGGAAAAACCGGTGCGCGAGCTGCGACCGGATTCGGTGATTGCCGTGGGAGAAACGATGACGCCGCATCCGGGATTGGCGGAAGTCGCCATGTGGACACAATATTATTACGAAGGAAAAATATGACACGGAAAATTGCGCAATAAAAAAGGTCGCCGTCGGCGACCTTTTTTGATTCAGACTTCCTGTTTTCGGATTTCGGCATATTCCGCGACGGCGGTAAAGAGAACGTCGCTGGAAGAGTTGAGTGCGGTTTCGCAGGAGTCCTGCAATACGCCGATGATAAATCCGACACCGACGACTTGCATGGCGATGTCGTTATTGATTCCGAACAACGAGCAAGCGAGCGGAATCAGCATCAAGGATCCGCCGGCGACGCCCGACGCACCGCAGGCGCCGATCGCCGAGATCACACAGAGTAAAAACGCGGTTCCAAAGTCGACGTTAATGTTCAGTGTATGCGTGGCCGCCAGTGTCAAAATCGCAATCGTAATCGCTGCGCCCGCCATATTGATGGAGGCACCGAGCGGAATGGAGACCGAGTAGGTGTCTTCATTGAGTCCGAGCTTGCGGCACAGGTTCAAATTGACGGGGATATTGGCCGCCGAACTGCGAGTGAAAAAGGCGTAGAGTCCGCTTTCCCGCAAAGTCAGCAATACCAAGGGGTACGGATTGCGGCGCATTTTGATGTAGGCCAAAATCGGATTTAAGACGAGTGCGACAAAGAAGAAGCTGGCCAGCAAAAGGCCGAGCAGTTGGACGTAAGCGAGCAATACACTGAAGCCGCTTTCCGCAATCGTGCTGGCAACCAAACCGAAGATCCCGATCGGCGCAAAGCGCAACACCCACTGAACCAGCTGGGTAATTACATCGGCGAAGTCCTTGATGACAGTTTTGGTCGTGTCGCCGGCTTGCCGCAAGGCCAGTCCCAGTACCACGCTCCATGCCAAAATGCCGATATAGTTGGCGTTGAGCAACGCATGGACGGGATTGTCGACAATGTTGAGAACAACGGTACGGATAACTTCGGTAATATTACTCGGCGGATTGAGCTGCGCATTGGTGAGTTGCAGGTTCAGCTCGACCGGGAAGAGGAAAGATACCGCGACCGCGGTCAGCGATGCGAGAAACGTGCTGACGATGTACAGTATGATGATCGGCTTCATATTGCTCGAAGCCGAGGCCGGCTTGGTTGCCAGCGCACTCATGACCAACACAAATACCAAGACGGGGGCGACCGCTTTCAAGGCATTGACAAACAGCGTTCCTAAAATGGCCACGGAAGCTACCCAGTCGGGAATCAGTGCCGCCAGCAAAATCCCGAGAACGATCCCGACGGCAATCTGTTTGACCAGACTGGTATCGTTCATTTTTCGCCACAATTTTTTTATCATCCGAATCACTCCTAAAAATAATATGTGAGTATTATACTCCATCTATCACATAAATACAAATGTGTTTTCACAATAGACAAAAGAAGGCGGGTATATGCGTTTTGTATATTCAAAAGGACCGCCCGGCACGGCGGTCCTCAGTGAATGGAAATGTCAGGAACGATACGCGGCGACAATTTCCGCAATATAGGCATCGTGGATGTTTCCCTGTTCCCGATAGAATTTGTCAAAAATCTCCGTCGGCAGCGTATCCGGGTCGGTCCGGACAATCTGCAGCAGGCGGCATTCGAAGTGT
>CABTYA010000086.1 GCA_902488965.1 uncultured Veillonellaceae bacterium | reverse complement strand
GTGGGCCCCTACACAGGCGGAACCCCTCTTCCCCCATCGCTTTTTCCCGTACCGACGCAATGAAATCTTTGGCGACTTTGAAATGGACGTCCGCTTCCAACAGCGCCCGCCGCACTTCACGCAGAGCGGCATCAATGTCGCTTTCCGAGAGCTTTCCTTTGCCGCGCAAGTCGGCAAAGGCCTGTTGCAGTTTTTCTCCTAAACTTTCAAATGCCATATGTTCTCCTGTCTTACTCCGCCAGCGCTTGAATCGCCGCCGCATAGCGCCGCCGCTCGTCAGGCGTCATCTCCGCCAAGAGCTCGCGCACCGCGCGGGCGCGTTCGTCACGCCGCTGCAGCAGGCCGAGTACCTGCTCAAACTGCTCGAGCTGCTCGCTGCCGCGTTGCAAATGGTCATGCACCGCCTGCCGCGAGATGCCGAGTTCGGCGGCAATCTCCGCCAGCGTCCAGTCCTCATGATAGTAGCGCACGGCGCAGATCCGCGTCCGTTCCGTCAAGAGTCCGCCGTAACGTTCCAGCAGATCACCGATGCGCACTACATTTTCCAAATTCATATGTGTCACCGTGGTTTAGTATACCAAAGGAAACGGACGGTGTCAATGATTTTGCTTGACACCGTCCGTATATCATTCTTATTCCAATACGATGAGCAGATCGCCCGACTCGATGCGTGCGCCCGCACTGACGAGAATGTCGCTGACATTGCCCGACACGGGAGCGATAATGGTGGTCTCCATCTTCATCGCCTCGGTGATGACCAGCGGGTCGCCTTTTTCGACAGCGTCCCCCAGATTGACCAGTACCTTGACGATAGAGCCGGAAAGCGTTGCACCGATTTCCCCCGGATTGTGCTTGTCGGCTTTCGGTCCGCCGCCGCCGACGATGGTCAGATTGCGGTCGTGGACGACGACTTCGCGCGGCATACCGTTGATCTCGAACTGTACGACACGGTCGCCGTTTTCATCGGGCTGGTGAATACTCGTCAGCCGAATGACGAGAGTTTTCCCCTGCTCGATGGTGACCCGGATCTCTTCACTGCGGTTCATCCCGAAGAAGAAGGTCGGCGTATCGAGTACGGAAAGATCGCCGAATTCTTCCCACCGCTCGGCGTAGGTCGCAAACACGTCGGGATAGATATTGTACGAGGTGACGTCTTCGGGGCGGACGGGGAGCGATTTCTCCTTCATCTCCTTGACGACGTCGTCCAAATTGACCGGCGCAGGGACGGGTACGCCTTCGGGGACGCGTCCTTTGAGAATAATGTCGCGCAATTCTTCCGGAAATCCCCCGTAAGGGATGCCGAGCTTGCCGGCGAAAAATTCAACGACGGACTGCGGGAAACTCATCTCGCGGCCGCGTTCGTAGATGTCCTGCTCGTGCAGATTGTTTTGCACCATGAACAGCGCCATATCCCCGACCACCTTCGAAGACGGAGTTACTTTGATGATGTCGCCGAACATGAGATTGACTTCCGCATAGCGTTCGCAGACTTCTTCCCAGCGATCGCCAAGGCCGACACCCTTGGCTTGCTGCTGCAAGTTGGAAAATTGCCCGCCGGGCATTTCGTGCCGGTAGACGGTCGTATTCGGATAGTTGCTCGCATGGTCGATGCCGCGATAGTAAGGACGTACGCCTTCCCAGTAGCGGTTGATGTCTTCCATGGCGGCGATATCGAGTTTCGGCTGGCGCGGATGATTGCTCAACGCATACCACATCGAGGACATTGCCGGCTGCGACGTCCCGCCCGCAAAGGCCGCCGCCGCGACATCGATAATGTCGACGCCCGCTTCCACCGCTTTGGCGTAAGTGTAGATCGTATTGCCCGCGCCTTCGTGCGAGTGCAGATGCAACGGCAAATCGACCGCATCTTTGATGGCGGCGGTCAGTGCGTACGCCGCTTCCGGTTTGAGCAGACCCGCCATATCCTTAATCGCAATCATATGCGCACCGGCCGCGGCGCATTCTTTCGCCATACGGACATAGTACGCCAAGTCGTATTTTTGCCGCTTCGGATCGAGAATATCGCCCGTGTAGCAGAGCGCGACTTCCGCGATTTTATTTTGCTTGCGGACTTCGTCGATGGTAACCCGCATCTGATCGAGATTGTTCAAGCAGTCGAAGATACGGAACACGTCGATGCCGTATTCGGCCGCCCGTGCGATAAAGTCACGAACGACCGTTTCATGATAGTTCGTGTAGCCGACGGTATTCGCACCGCGCGTCAACATTTGGAAAAGAATGTTCGGTGCGGCGGCACGCATCCGACGCAGACGGTCCCACGGACTTTCGTCAAGGAAGCGATACGCCACGTCAAAAGTCGCACCGCCCCAGTTTTCAAAAGAAAACAGTTGCGGCAGCCGACGCGCCGTCGCCCCGATTGCACCGAGAATGTCATAGGTACGCAAGCGCGTCGCCATCAGCGACTGATGCGCATCGCGATAGGTCGTGTCAGTGAAAAAGACTTCCTTTTGGTCTTTGACCCAGTCGGCAAATCGCTCCGGCCCCATCTCATCGAGCAACTGTTTGGTCCCTCGCGGTGCGTCGCCCGTGTAGGCGAGCGGCTCGCAAGGTGCAAATTCGGGCTTGGGCTGCGGGCCGACGCCGGCATATCCGTTCACCGTCGTAGTCGCAATATAACGCAAGAGTTTCGTCCCGCGGTCTTTCGGCGGTTCCCAGCGGAACAGCTCGGGGTGCGCATCGATAAAGTTCACATCATACGTCCCTGCCAAAAAGTCGGGATCCTGCATGACATTAATCAGGAAATAGATATTCGTCTTGACGCCGCGCACACGGAATTCTTTGAGTGCGCGTTCCATTTTGCGCGCCGCTTGCCGATGTGTCGTGCCGTGCGTCGTCGCCTTGACCAACAGCGAATCATAGTACGGCGTGATGACCGCCCCCGTGTACGCCGTGCCCGCATCGAGCCGAATACCGAACCCGCCGCCACTGCGGTACGCAATGATCCGCCCCGTATCGGGCATGAAGTTGTTCTCCGGATTTTCCGTCGTGATTCGGCACTGGATCGCATTACCGTGCAAATGAATATCTTCCTGCACGCCGATGCCGACTTCCGGCGAAGTCAGCACATAGCCCGCCGCCAGCAGAATCTGCGCCTGCACGATATCGATGTCGGTCACCATTTCGGTTACCGTATGCTCGACCTGAATCCGCGGATTGACCTCGATGAAATAAAACTCACCGTTGCCGTCCACAAGGAACTCGACCGTCCCCGCATTCAGATAGCCGACATTGCGCATCAGGCGCACCGCCGCCGCGCAAATCTCCTGCCGAAGTTCGAGCGGCAACGCAAAAGCCGGCGCGATTTCGACGACCTTCTGATGCCGCCGCTGAATGGAGCAGTCCCGTTCAAAGAGATGCACCACGTCGCCGCGCAAGTCGCCCATGATCTGCACTTCGACGTGCTTGGGCGAAGGGATATACTTTTCAATATAGACATCGCCGTTGCCGAAACTGTACAACGCCTCCGAACACGCCCGCGCAAACGCTTCCTCGATTTCGTCGTCGCGTTCGACGACCCGCATGCCGCGGCCGCCGCCGCCGTGCACCGCCTTGATAATAATCGGGAACCCGTAACGGGCGGCAAACTCACGCACTTCGTCCGCCGACGCCACCGCGCCGTCCGAACCCGGGATCATGTGAATCCCCGCTTTTTCCGCTTGCCGACGGGCATTGATCTTGTCGCCGAACATTTCCAAATGCTCCGG
>CABTYA010000085.1 GCA_902488965.1 uncultured Veillonellaceae bacterium | reverse complement strand
CTTCGTCAATCATCGGAATGCGGATACACTGCTCCGGATGCGCCCGCAGCAACGATTCCGGCAATCCCTTCGTTTCCTTGCCGAACACCAGCACGTCATCGTAACGGTACTCCACCGTCGTGTACGAGCGGCCGCCCTTGGTCGTCGCATACCAATACCGCGCATCCTGCGGCAGCGACGCCACCAGCGCTTCATAGTTCGGATGAATATGTAAATCGAGCAAGTCCCAATAATCGAGCCCCGCCCGTTTCAAATACCGGTCTTCCAGTGAAAACCCCAGCGGTTCGACCAAGTGCAGCGTCACATGATCGGCCGCACACAGACGGGAAATATTTCCCGTATTGCCGGGAATCTCCGGCTCTACCAATACAATATGCATAATGCGCCTCCATATACTATTTTATTGTATCACAGTCGCCTTGTATTTGCCCATCGGGCATACAAAAAAGCCCGCCGCGGCGGACTTATTCGCGATGCCTTTCGGGATAACTGACCAGTCGTTCTCCCGGCAAATCATAGACCAATTTCATTTCGTTGCAGACGACAATCAGCTCCGCCCCCATGATCAGGATCAGCGAGGTCAAATTGAACCAAATGAACAAAATCATCAAGCCGACGAGCGAACCGTACGTCGCCCCCATATTGGCGATATTGTTCACGTAGTAGCTGTATCCCCCCGTCATCAAGAGCCACAGGAGCGTCGCCGCCCCCGACCCCGTCAGCGCAAACCGCCACGGCAGCCGGCGACCGCCCTCGCGCACCGGTCCCGGCGCATAGCGGTAAAACACCGCGATAACGACGACCATCACTACAAAGGGCACGAGATACTTGCCGACATCCCACAACGCCAGGAAATGATAATCCCCGCCGATAAATCCCGCCACCGCATGCACGATGGCATTGCCGAAGACCAAAAGCCCCAACGCCGTCAACATCGAACCGACGATAAGAAGCGTAAACACGATCGACTTGAGTTTGACGCGCCAATACGCTTGGCGGTTTTTATCCGTATCGAAGACCTTGTCCATCGCCCGCACCAGCGTGTCGACCCCTTTCGAGGCCGACCAAAGCGCCAGCACCATCGCGACCGACAGCACCGCGCCGCTGCGCGACTCGATAATTTGCATGATGACCGGCCACAAAAACTCGCGCGTCTCGGCCGGCACATACGTGAGCAGCGCAAAGAGATGATCGATCTGCGTCGCCGCAAAATACAGCACCATATTGAGCGCGACGATCAGAAACGGCACCAACGCCAAAATCAGATAGTACGTCGCCTCGGCCGCCAGCGAACCGACATCATGACGCAGGTAACGATCAATCAGTCCGCGACAGAAAAAATACGTTTTCGAGTGAATCCACCGCTGCACCCGCGGATGCATGCGTAACCGCTGAAAAATACGGCTCACCTCCCGTTGTTTTGCTTGTATTATACCACGCGGGCGCAGATGCCGTCGCCCCGCTCTTATACCACAACAAAACATCCGCCCGCAGGCGGATGTCCGATTACTTGCTGTTTTTCTTCTTCATCGCTTTATAACGTTCCTGCTTGCTGAGGACACGCTTGCGCAAGCGGATCGACTGCGGCGTCACTTCGACCGTTTCGTCTTCGTTGATCCATTCGAGCGCTTCTTCCAGCGAAAAACGACGCGGCGGCGTCAAGCGGATTGCATCATCCGAACCCGAAGCACGCATATTCGACACATGCTTTTTCTTGCACGGATTGACATCCATATCGTCCTCGCGCGCATTCTCGCCGACGATCATCCCTTCGTACACCTTTTCATTCGGTGCCAAGAACAGCGTCCCGCGTTCTTCGACATTCGCCAAGCCGTAGGCGGTCGTTTCGCCCGCCTCAAACGCGACCAGCGCACCGCGCGTACGCATCGGGATTTCGCCTTTGTACGGCGCATATCCGTGGAACACGTGGTACATGACGCCGTTGCCCTTCGTATTCGTCAAAAATTCGTTACGGAAACCGATCAGCCCGCGCGCCGGAATGATAAATTCCATCCGCAAATAGCCCGACAGCTCCTGCATCCCGACCAACTCGGCCTTACGCGGCCCGAGGCTTTCCATGACCGTCCCCATAAACTCCTGCGGCACGTCGATATTCAGCCGTTCCAGCGGCTCGCATTTGTGGCCGTTGATCGTCTTGTAAATAACCGTCGGTTTGCCGACCTGCATTTCGTAGCCTTCGCGGCGCATCATCTCAATCAAAATCGACAGATGCAACTCACCGCGGCCGCTCACCTTGAACGCGTCGGCCGAATCCGTTTCTTCGACCTTCATCGCCACATTCGTCTGGACTTCCTTAAACAGCCGCGCGCGCAGATGGCGGCTCGTGACGAACTCGCCTTCCTGCCCCGCAAACGGGCTGTTGTTGACCGCAAACACCATCGACAGCGTCGGTTCGTCGATATTAATAGCCGGCAACGCCTCCGGATGCTCCGGATCCGTGATCGTTTCGCCGATATTGATATCCTTGAACCCTACCATCGCGACAATATCGCCCATGTGGGCATCATTGGTATCCGCCCGCTGCAGACCGCTGTACGTATAGAGCCGTCCCAGCTTGTCCTGACGGAGCTGATCGCCGTTCATAATCGCTACCGGCTGCCCCGCACGGACAAATCCGCGCACGATACGGCCGATGGCGATTTTCCCGACATAATCATCATAATCGAGCGTCGTCACCATGATCTGCAGCGGCGCCTCCATATCCCCTTCCGGCGCGGGGATCTCCTGCACCAGGGTCTGCATGAGCGGCTCGAGCGTTGTCGAATCGTCATCCATCGAGAGTTTCGCCACACCGGCACGCGCCGACGCATAAATCACCGGGAAATCGAGCTGATCGTCGTCGGCATCGAGCTCGATAAACAGATCGAGGATCTCGCTTTCCACTTCCTTCACACGCTGGTCCGGACGGTCAATCTTATTGATGACGACAATCGGCTTGAGGTGCTGCTCGAGCGCCTTGCGCAGGACATACTTCGTCTGCGGCATCGGCCCTTCAAACGCATCGACCAACAGCACGACTCCGTCAACCATATTCAAGATCCGTTCCACTTCGCCGCCGAAATCGGCGTGCCCGGGCGTGTCGACGATATTGACCTTGACCCCGTTGTACATGACCGCCGTATTCTTCGACAAAATCGTAATCCCGCGTTCACGTTCCAAATCATTCGAGTCCATGACCCGTTCCACGACCTTTTCATTGGCGCGGAAGACATGGCTCTGACGCAACATCGCATCGACCAGCGTCGTTTTCCCGTGGTCGACGTGCGCAATAATGGCTACATTGCGGATATCATTTCGTTTCATCATCGTATCTCCTTCATCACAACCTACTAAACTTGATTATTATACCATATTTTTAGTTAGTAATACACCCCGCCGCCGTACGGACGCCGTCCTCGACGAGCCGGCGTTTTCTGTCGACGGCTCATTCCCCTTTCTTCGTCCAAAAAACGCGCCGCTCCGGGCGCGTTTTCATCCGCCTATGCATCTGCGGTCATTTCCGCCTTTTCAAATATCACATCCTGATGATATTGCAAAAACGAAATCGACGGTGCAAATTTTGAGGGTACCAAAATGGTATGACCTTCATACGTTTTAAACGCATACTCAATCAACTCATTGGTGTAAAATTCCTTCAGTCGGCGAGAAACGACCACCCTATAATCATTATCTATGGTGATCAATCCCCGGTCAAACGCTTTGTCATGAATCGCGTTGAGGCAAATACCATTCCGTGGATTAAGTCGATTTTCCTTATCTACCGCCCAAGGTTTGATATGGCTCGCTACCAGGAATTCTTTTACTTGTGTACCAGTAATTTCACAAATGCTATGATAGGCCGCCAGCCCGG
>CABTYA010000084.1 GCA_902488965.1 uncultured Veillonellaceae bacterium | reverse complement strand
TGCTCTACCGATTGAGCTACGCCAGCGTGCCGTAACAAAAACTATTATAACGAACAGCGCTGCGCGTGTCAAGGGGATGTTTCCTTTTCGCCTGTCTCTTGCTGACTAGTACAGTATATCATATCTACAAGCATTTTACCAAACGGAAATCAAATTTTTTCTTGCGGCGATTCGAGCAATTCAATGTCGATCGGCAGACTGCGCACGACAGCACGGACGAGCGGTGCGGTGTCGGCCGTCGCGCGTACTTTCGCGATGCCGTCTGTACGGCTGACGGTCGTCACGACGCCGAGATGCTCGTACCCTTCCAGTATCCGCACCAGGTAGTTGAGGTCTTTCGGTTGAAGGCGCACATAGACATCGGATTCAGGCATGCGTGACAATCTCCCTTCGCATCAAACTGTGGACGCTGAGCGGGTGCGCGACGGGAATCCGCACCTGCATGCGCGGATGCGGTGCCCGCTCGATCGGCGTGCCGTCCGCATCGGTCATGCGGTCGAGCCGATGGGTGATGACGTCGCCTTCCGGCGTGCGAAATTCCACCGTTTCGCCGACGGCGAAATGATTGCGCTGTTCGACAATCGCTTCTCCCGTCGCACTATCATAGCCCAATACCAAGCCGATAAAATCATGACTCTGCGTGTTGGACGAGGAGGCATAAATCTGGTCGTTTTCGCTGGGACGACCGACGGCAAATCCCGTCGTGTACGGCCGATGCGAAATTTTTTCCAATTCGGCGTACCATTCCGGACGCACGTAGTACGCGTCGCCTTCCCGCAGGTACGCATCCAAGGCCTGCCGATATACGCCCGTGACCGTCGCCACGTAGTGCGCGCTCTTCATGCGGCCTTCCACTTTGAAACTCGTAATCCCCGCCTGCGCCATCCGAGGAATAAAGGGCAGCATGCACAGGTCCTTGGAATTGAAAATATACGTGCCGCGTTCGTCTTCTTCCACGGGAAAATATTCGCCCGGTCGTTCTTCTTCGACAACGCGGTATTTGTAGCGGCAGGCCTGAATGCACTGGCCGCGATTGGAGTCGCGCGTCTCGGAAAAATAGTTACTCAAGAGGCAACGCCCCGAATAGGAAATGCACATCGCGCCGTGTACGAAACTCTCCAGCTCGATGCCCGTGCGCTCGTAAATCTCGCGCGTATCGTCAAGCGAAACTTCGCGCGCAAGCACGATGCGCTCCGCTCCCTGGTCGC
Source organism: uncultured Veillonellaceae bacterium (assembly GCA_902488965.1). Classification (GTDB taxonomy): domain Bacteria; phylum Bacillota; class Negativicutes; order Veillonellales; family Negativicoccaceae; genus CAMCNU01. The sequence continues at coordinate 2,814 of CABTYA010000084.1, read as the reverse complement.
GCCAAAACTGCGCCGCCGCCCAATTCGTCGTATTCGCCTGGGTCGAAATATGGATCGGCAAATCGGGTGCGACGCGGCGCGCAATCGAAAAGATTCCCGCATCCGCCACGATAATCGCATCCACACCCCAATCGCGCAGGGTGCGCACGTACTCGGGCAAATCGGGCAAATCCGCATTGTGCGGGATAATATTGACCGTGACATAGATCTTTTTCCCGCGTTCATGGGCGTAGGTCAGGGCGTCCTTCATTTCCTTTTCGTCGAAATTGCCCCCGTAGGCACGCAGACCGAAGGCCTTCCCGCCCAAATATACCGCATCGGCACCGTATTCAAAGGCAAACCGCAACTTTTCCGGATTGCCCGCCGGCGCCATCAATTCCAATTCGTTCATCTCGTTCCTTTCCGTTTCGATACGGAGAGTCCGTCCCCCGTATGTTCGATTGTCGTCGTATAGCGTGTCTCGTCGCCGATATACGCCAAAAATGCCCGCATCCGCGTCGCGATGGTACGCATCCGCCGCGGGATCCGGACACCGCCCTGCACATAACCGCGAAAGAGGACATTGTCCGCAATCACGGTCGCATCCGGTGTCAACCGCGGCTCAATCATCCGCAAATGCGCCAGATAGTGTCCTTTCGGCCCGTCCAAGTAGAGCAGGTCAAACGTATCCGTCAGACAGGGCAAAATCTCGTCGGCCTCGCCGTACAAAATCCGCACCCGCTCACCCAGCGGTGCGAGATTGCGCCGTGCTTCGGCATAGCGCGACGCCAGCGACTCGACGGTGACGATGGTCGCATCGGGAGCGCACGCGGCCATCAGCCACGCGGAGTACCCGACGCCCGTACCGATTTCCAAAATCCGCCGCGGCCGCGCCGCCCGCACCGCCGCCGTAAAGGCGGACTCTTCCTCCGCCCGCAGAAGCGGGATATGCTGGCGACAGGCGCGCCGACGCAGGGCCTCGGTCGCCTCGTCACGACGCGGCATCGGCCATCACCCGTTCGATATTTTGTTGATGTTCTTCATACGTTGTCGCAAAGTGATGATGCCCCTGTGCATCGGCGACGAAGTACAGGTACTCCGTCGGCGGCGCATGCAGCACCGCATCCATCGCCGCCGCCCCCGGCGCGGCGATCGGTCCCGGCGGAAGACCCGCATGCAAGTAAGTGTTGTACGCTGACGGGATTTGCGTATCCGCAATCGAAAGAATCGGTTTCGGCTCGCCTAAAATATACTGAATGCTCGCACACGATTGCAGCGGCATCCCGACCGCCAACCGTTTTTGAAATACGGCGGCAATCAACGGACGGTCTTCGGGAAATTTGGCCTCCCTTTCGACCAACGAGGCCAGCGTCATAAACTCATAGACGGAATAGCCCTTCGCCGCAATCTGCGCCCGCCGCTCCGGCGTCAGCCGTTTGACGAGCTCGGCATTCATCCGCGTGATGACTTCGCCCGCGGGCGTCGGCACGGTAAATTCATAGGTTTCGGGAAAGATAAATCCCTCCGCCGCAAAATCGGTCGGCCGCGCGCCGCGCATCTCCTCCGGCAACACCGCCGTCCGCGCCGCCTCCAAAAACGCCTCTTCCGTCGTTACGCCCGCCGTCGCGAGCGCCTTCGCCGTACGACGGATACTGAAGCCTTCGGGGATCACCACGCGTGCCCCTTCGGCTTTGCCTGTCTTCAGTTCTTCAATCGCCGCCATCGGCGACATATTCGTATGCAGTCGGTAGGTGCCTTCCTGCAATGCGCTGCCGGCACCGCTGAGCATCAGCACGGCGCGAAATGTCCCCGCATGCGCAATCACGCCGCGGGCGGCGAGTTCGTCGGCAATTTCCCGACCGGTCATATCGGCATTGATTTTGACGGATACCGGTACGGACGGCGCCCACGGGTTGAACCCCCAGCACAGCCACACCATTCCCAGTATCCCCGAGAGCAGCACTGCGGCAACTGCGCCGACCGCAAGCCGGCGGCGCCGCCCGGTGAACCATTCGTTCATCTTGTCACACTCCTGTGTCGGTAGAATCAATCGTGATTATTATATCATAGCCGTACGGCTCATCTCAGGTCCGTCGCCAAAGAGATATCCCGTTCGCCGTGCGCATCACGGAGTCGGACGATACCCTGCGGCTGCGCCGCATCGATGTGCCAGACAAGGCCGTTCGGGTAGCTGCGCTCCAAGCGCTGACGATTCTCTCGGCGACGTCCGTAGACGCGGCTCGCATCCCGCGGCGACAATGTCACGATAACGCGCCCCGTCGCACGCCGCAGGGCATGCCGCAGCCGCTGCTCGCAGATCCGGCTCAAGACCAACTCGCCGAACGCGGGATGATACGGCCCCGCAACGACACCGTCACCCGCATCAAGTGCCGCCGTCGCCTGCAGTCCCATGCGAATGACGGCAATCCCCCGCCGCAGCAAGTACGTCCGCCACCAGGCCGTGATGAGGATCGCCTCGTCTTCGGTGAGCGGACGATACGACCCGCGCGCATAGTCCTGTGCCAGCTCCGTATCCGCCATGACCAGTACAGGGTAAATCCGCACCGCATCGGGCGCCAACGCCGCCGCCCGACGGAGGGTGCGCGCCAATGTCCGCCGCGTGTCGCCTTTGAGCCCGGGGAGCAGCTGCAGTCCCACCGTCATGCCGTACGCCCGCAAGATCCGCACCGCATCGGCCACCTGCGCCGCCGTGTGGCCGCGTTTCGCCTGCCGCAAAATGTTGTCGTCCATACTCTGCACGCCCAACTCGACCGTCCGCACCCCCGCCGTATACAACTCCCCGACGATCTCGTCGCTGATGGCATCGGGTCGTGT
>CABTYA010000083.1 GCA_902488965.1 uncultured Veillonellaceae bacterium | reverse complement strand
TCGGCGAAGCATTGGGCTACTATGCGGATGCCGACGGGCGGATTGTGTTTCACCGCCCCAATGTCGGTGTGACGATGGAGATGCTGGCGCATATTCCCGACATTATTATCGTGGCGGGAGGGTCGCACAAAGCGGCGGCCATTTTAGCCATGGTGCGCGCGGGTATTCGCGGACACTTGGTGACGGATGAAGGTGCGGCCGGTAAGTTGACAGCGCTGTTGTCCCGCAAAGGGACGGCGCAAGATGAGGAGGAAGTATAATGGCTACAAAAATCGGGATTAACGGATTCGGACGAATCGGACGCAACGTGTTGCGTGCCGCGATGAGCAATGACGAAGTCGAAGTAGTGGCGATCAATGACCCGGGTGATATTCAGGCGTTGGCGCATTTGTTGGAATACGACTCGGTTCACGGGCATTTGGATGCGCAGATCGAAGTGAAAGAGGGTCATCTCTATGTCAACGGTAAAAAAATCGCCGTTTATAAAGAATTCGACCCGGCGCAAATCGCATGGAGCGATGCGCAGGTCGATGTCGTCGTTGAATCGACGGGACGGTTTACCAACGGGAACGACGCGAAAAAACATTTGGGCGGTACGGTGAAAAAAGTTATCATTTCCGCACCGGCCAAAGAAGAAGATATTACGATTGTGATGGGGGTCAACGAATCGGAATACGATCCCGCCAAACATCATGTCATTTCCAACGCATCGTGCACGACGAACTGTCTGGCGCCGTTTACGAAAGTGTTGCATGAAAAATTCGGCATTCGCCGCGGCTTGATGACGACGGTGCATTCCTATACGAATGACCAGCGGATTTTGGATCTGCCGCACAAAGATTTGCGGCGCGCACGCGCAGCAGCGGAAAACATCATCCCGACGAGCACGGGCGCAGCCAAGGCCATCGCTTTGGTACTGCCGGAACTCAAAGGCAAGTTGAACGGATTTGCGATGCGGGTACCGACACCGAATGTATCGATTACGGACTTGACTTGCGACGTGGAAAAAGAAACGACAGTCGAAGAAGTCAATCAGGCACTCAAGGAAGCGTCGGAAGGGGCGTTAAAAGGAATTATGGATTATTCCGACAAGCCGTTGGTATCGTCCGACTACAACGGTTCGCCGGCAAGCTCGACGGTGGATTCGCTCTTGACGCAGGTCATCGACGGGACCATGGTCAAAGTGGTGTCGTGGTACGATAATGAATGGGGCTATTCCAATCGCGTCGTCGATTTGATTACCTATATCGGTAAACAGGGACTGTGATTACGGGGTCGCCGCGGCGACCCTCTTTTGATGGAGGCGAAGATGCGAAAGAAAACGATGGACTCGCTCGAAGTGCGCGGGAAAAAAGTATATGTGCGGGTCGATTATAATGTGCCGCTCGATGCCGACGGCGTCATCACCGACGACACGCGCATCCGGGCGACGTTGCCGACATTGCGGCAGCTGCTCGACGGGGGCGCCGCGCTGATTTTGGCTTCGCATATGGGGCGGCCGAAAGGAAAACGGGTGGCGGAATATTCGCTGGCACCGGCGGCAAAGCGTTTGTCGCAGTTGTTGGAACGGCCGGTGCGACTGGCGCCGGATTGTATCGGTGAAGAAACAAAAGCACTGGCACAGGCACTCCGACCGGGTGAAATTTTGATGTTGGAAAATGTCCGATTCCACCCGGAAGAAGAGGCAAACGATCCCGAATTTGCACAAGAACTGGCCGCACTGGCCGATGTCGCCGTCAATGATGCGTTCGGCGTGTCGCATCGGGCGCATGCGTCGGTCGTGGGGGTAGCTCGTGTGTTACCTATGGCGGCGGGACGATTGGTTGCGCAGGAAATTCACTTTTTGGAAGACACCGTCGCGGAGCCGAAACGGCCGTTCGTCGCCATTATCGGCGGCGCCAAGGTATCGGATAAAATCGCCGTGCTCGAACGCTTGGTGCGAATCGCCGATACGCTGATTATCGGCGGCGGTATGGCCAATACCTTCTTGCTGGCCCGCGGGATGGACGTCGGGACATCACTGGTAGAAACCGATGCCCGCGATTTGGCACTGCGGGTGCTCCGCACGGCCGAGGCCGAGGGCAAGCAGGTACTGCTGCCGTCCGACGTCGTGACGGCGGACGCCTTTCGGGAAGATGCGGAGCCGCATCGGCATCCCGCGACGCGGATACCGGCGGACGAAATGGTACTCGATATCGGACCGGAGACGGCCGAAACGTTTGCGGCCGCAGTCTTGCCGGCGGCGACGGTACTTTGGAACGGTCCGATGGGTGTATTTGAATGGGCGTCATTTGCCGACGGCACGAAACGGGTCGCCGAAGCGGTCGCGGCCAATGAGGGAATCAGCATCGTCGGCGGAGGCGATTCGGTCGCGGCGATCGAGTCTTGCGGCCTGGCCGATCGGGTGACGCACATTTCGACGGGCGGCGGCGCCTCGCTGGCGTACTTGGAAGGCAAGGAACTGCCCGGAATTGAATGCTTGGCGGAGGAGGATTGAGATGAGAAAACCGTTGATTGCAGGAAACTGGAAGATGCATACCGTGCCGAGCGAAGCACGGGCATTGGTCGGCGCATTGCGCGAACAGGTCACCACAGCGGACGCGGATGTACTCGTTTGTCCGCCGTTCGTGTCGCTGGCGACGGTGGCCGAAGTACTGGAAGGCAGTACCATCGCTTGGGGCGCGCAGAATATGTATTGGGAAGACAGCGGCGCCTATACGGGAGAAATCGCCCCCGCGATGCTCGCCGCACTGGGATGCACCTATGTAATTTTGGGCCATTCGGAACGCCGCGAGCTGTTCGGCGAAACGGATGCGGACGTGTCCCGCAAAGTGGCGGCGGCATTGGCGCATCAGTTGACGGCGATCGTGTGCGTCGGCGAGACGGAAGCGCAATACGAACGCGGCAAAACGGAGTCGCATATTCGCCGGCAGTTGCGTGAATCGCTGGCGGGTGTTGACGCCGCGGATGCCGAACGGATTGTGATTGCGTATGAACCGATTTGGGCGATCGGTACGGGCAAATCGGCAACCGGTGAGATTGCCGAACGCGTGTGTGCGCTCATTCGTGACGAACTGGGAGCGATGTTCGGCAAGGAGACCGCTGACCGGATGCGGATTTTGTACGGCGGCAGTGTCAAACCGGGCAATATCGCGGCGTTAATGGCCAATGACAATATTGACGGCGCACTGGTCGGCGGCGCTTCGCTCAAAGCGGACGATTTTGCGGCGATTGTCGCCGGGAAGGAGGCCTGAGGATGGGGAAATTAGCACATCCTGTCATGCTGGTCATTATGGACGGTTGGGGCTGCGGTGATGCCGCCGACCCGTCCAACGCCGTGATGACGGCGGGATTGCGGAATATCCCGCACTGGCTGGCCACGTATCCGCACGCAAAACTGATTACCAGCGGGGAAAAGGTCGGTCTGCCGCCGGGACAAATGGGTAATTCTGAAGTCGGCCATCTGAATATCGGCGCCGGTCGGGTCGTATTGCAACAGTTGAATCGGATTGATGCCGATATCCGCTCGGGTGAGTTTGCCCGCAAGCCGGTGTTGGCCGAACTGCTTGCGCAGACCGCGGCGAACGGCAAGGCACTGCATTTGCTCGGGCTGGTGTCGGACGGCGGCGTCCACAGCCATCAGGAACATTTGCTGGCCTTGGTACGGGCGGCTGCCGCCGCGGGGATCCGTGAGGTGTATGTGCATGCCTTTTTGGACGGCCGCGACGTGCCGCCCCAAAGTGCACCGAAATATTTGCATTATGTCGAAGAACAGCTGCGGGATATCGGCGTCGGCCGGATTGCGACGGTCAGCGGCAGATACTATGCGATGGATCGGGATAAGCGTTGGCCGCGTACGAAGCTTGCGTATGACGTTGTCAGTTGCGGGAACGGTCCGCAGCGGCGCAGTATTGACGATGCACTGGAGCAGTCCTATGCGGACGGCGTGACGGATGAATTTGTCGTGCCGGTCGTCATCGGCGAGCCGGTCGCCATGCACGAAGGCGACGGAGCCGTCTTTTTCAACTTCCGTCCCGACCGCGCCCGGCAGCTCACAGCGGCGCTGGCGGAGCCGTCGTTTGACGGATTCGCGCGCGATCTTATCGGAATACATCTGATTACGATGACCCGATACGAAGCGACATTT
>CABTYA010000082.1 GCA_902488965.1 uncultured Veillonellaceae bacterium | reverse complement strand
TCAAGCAGAAGACGGCATACGAAAACTTCCAATTCTTTTCCGGCCGGCGAATCCGTTCCACCAGGCGCTCCGCCTGTGTTTCACGTGAAACATGCAAGAAAAATTTGAGTACGAAGATTCCGTTTTCCGTCAGGTAGCGTTCCCAATCGTTGATTTGACGGTAGCGTTCTTCCCAAATATCCGACTCGATCAATTCTTTCGGAAACGTGCCCGTTTTCAGCAGGTCATGTACCCGCGTCACCAAGACATCTTCATAATGAGACCGATTGAAAATCGCAATTTCTCCGCGTCCGGGCAGCGCTTTGTTAATCCGCCACAAGTAATCATGATCCGTTTCTTCACTTGTCGGCTGTTTAAAGTTCGCCACGCGCACGCCTTGAATATTCAAGTGTGCAAAGACTTTTTTGATCAGGCTGTCTTTCCCCGCGGCATCGCGTGCTTGCAAAACGATGACCAACCCGTACTTGTTTTCCGCATACAAACGCTCCTGCCATTCCCTCAATTCATCGAGACGCTCGGTGAAGGCTTCGCCCGTGTATGTCTCTTTATCCGCTTCTTCCGGCGGACGGGTCGGATACCGATCCAGACGCACTTTTTTTGATTTGTCGATACGATACTCTTGCGATTTCATTCTATCACCTCATTTATAACGGCTGCTTCTTGGTTTTTGCGTACGGACGCGGATACTTCGCCGGCGTCGGTACCGTCTTTTCAATCTCGATCAAGGTTCGTATATCTTGCGAGCCTACCAGCGTCATCGTATCGATGTTGGCGATACGCCCGCCGAGTATCGCGATAGCCCGCTCGGCGTCATGAATTTCTTCTTCCGCCTTCGGCCCTTTAAATGCCCAAAACGAACCGCCGAGCCGCACCAACGGCAGCGCCCACTCCGCCAATACGGAAAGTGCCGCCACCGCCCGTGACGTGACACGGTCAAACCGCTCGCGATACGATGCGTCCCGACCGATCTCTTCCGCTCGCCCGTGCAGGACTTGCACATTTTTCAATTCCAGTGAAACGACGATTTCTTCCAAAAATCGCAATTTTTTCGCCGTTGCGTCAAGCAAGGTCCATTGGATATCGGGATGGACGATCGCGAGCGGAATGCCCGGAAATCCGGCGCCCGTTCCGAGATCGAGTGCGCTATTTATTTTTTCCCAGCGTGCCGGATCGTCACCGCACAGAGAATCGAGATAATGTTTGCGCAAAAATTCCTCGGGCTCGGTGATCGCCGTCAAATTCATCACCCGATTTTTTTCGACCACCGCCGTATAAAACCGGCGCAAACGTTCCGCCTGCGCATCCGTCACGGCGACTCCCGCCGCGGACAGCGTTTCGGCAATGTGCACGGCAGTCAGTGTGGTTTCAAGTGTCATCGCGCTTCCTCCGCTGCTCCAAATAAATCATCAATACGGAAATATCCGCCGGCGACACTCCCGAAATCCGTGACGCCTGTCCGAGCGTTTCCGGTTTTCTCTCCGCCAATTTTTGGCGAGCTTCCAGCGAAATTCCCGTCAACCGAGCATAATCAATCTCTGGCAATACGGTCGTTTCCATCCGCTGCTGCCGTGCGATACGATCCGCCTGTTTGCGGATGTACCCTTCATACTTGATGCTGACTTCCAACTCTTCACACACATCAATATCGGGAAGTTCCCAACCGAGCCAATCGCAAAGCATCGCATACCGTATTTCCGGCCGCCGCAACAGTTGCGCCGCCGTCGTGCCGGTCTTAATCGGTGCCGACCCCCATTCAGTCAGTCGGCAGTTGGTGTCATCCGTCGGTGTCAGGACGGTTTCTTCCAAGCGTTTTCGCCCCGCATCGATTGCTTCCCGTTTCGCAAGATACCGCGCCCAACGGTCGTCGCCGACCAATCCGATATCGCGGCCTTTCGGCGTCAAACGCAAATCCGCGTTATCTTGCCGCAGCAACAACCGATACTCGCTGCGGCTGGTCATCATGCGATACGGTTCGGACGTACCCTTCGTGACCAAATCGTCAATCAAGGTACCGATGTACGATTCCGCCCGCGTCAGTGTGAACGGCTCTTTCCCCGCCAGCCAACGGGCGGCATTGATCCCCGCAATCAGGCCTTGGGCCGCCGCTTCTTCATACCCCGACGTGCCGTTGGCCTGGCCTGCGGAAAACAGTCCCGTAACGGTTTTGTGCATCAATCCCGCCGTCAACTGCAACGGATCGAGGCAGTCATATTCGATTGCGTATGCCGGACGCATGATTTCGACTTCTTCCAGTCCCGGAATCGTCCGCAAAAATTCATATTGTATCGCCACGGGAAGGGACGTCGACATTCCTTGTACATACATCTCCGTCGTATCCAATCCTTCCGGTTCGACGAAAAGCTGATGCCGCTCTTTATCCGCAAAGCGAACGACTTTGTCTTCAATCGACGGACAGTACCGCGCGCCGACGCCGGTCACTTTGCCCGCATATAGCGGCGCGAGATGCAGATTGCGGCGGATCACCCGGTGCGTCGTTTCATTGGTATACGTCAGCCAGCAGCAAGCGGCATTGCGGTTTTCCCGCGTGGACAAAAACGAAAATGTATGGAAATCGGGATCGCCTTCCTGGACGGTCATGGCCTCGGTATGCAGCGTCCGACGGTCGACACGTGTCGGTGTCCCTGTCTTGAACCGCTGCAGACGGATCCCTGCCGCACGCAGAGAATCCCCCAACCGCATGCTCGGACGGTGGCCGTTCGGCCCGCCGTAATACTTCACATCGCCGATCAAAATTTCACTCGACAAATAGGTTCCCGTCGCCAGGATTACCGCACGTGCGGCATATTCTTCCCCCAACTCGGTGCGAATCCCGCAAACCGCCCCGTCGTGAATGACCAGCTCCGTTACCATCAACTGTTTGACCGCCAGATTCGGTTCGTTTTCCAAAATCGACTTCATCCGCCGATGATACGCATTTTTATCCGATTGGGCTCGCAGCGAATGTACCGCCGGCCCTTTGCCGCGATTGAGCATCCGCATCTGAATCGCCGTTTCGTCGGCGACGATGCCCATTTGTCCACCCAATGCATCGATTTCCCGCACCAAGTGACTCTTGCCCGGGCCTCCGATTGCAGGATTGCATGGCATCATCGCGATATTTTCCAAACTGATTGTCGCCACCAGCGTACGGGCGCCGAGCCGAGCCGCCGCCAGCGCCGCTTCGCAGCCGGCATGGCCCGCACCGATAACAATGACATCATATGTGGCAATCACTTGCATTTATTTCCGTCTTCCTTTCTATTTTCCGACGCAAAAACGGCGGAATATCTCACTGACGATATCTTCATCCGCGCGACGACCGATAATCGCACCGAGCGCTTCCCACGCCGTTCGCAAATCTTCCGTCACACAATCGACGGTAAGCCCTCCCATCAGTGCCTCACGCGCCGATTGGAGCGCTGTCAGTGCTGTCCGTGCCCACTGTTGTTGGCGGGCATTGGTCAGCCATACATCTTCTCCGGCTCCGATTCCTTCCGTCGCCACCATCCGGCGCAACGTCGCACCGATGGCCTCCGTGCCTTCGTTATGCAAAACGGACACTGCATGCACGGGTACCTCTCCGAGAATCTCCCGAATATCATCCGGCGAGATGCATTGCCCGAGATCCGTTTTATTAATCAACACAATCACCGGTCGACCGCGCAGCGATTCCAACCATGCCTTCGTTTCCGCCGACGGCGGCCGGGAACCGTCCACCACGGCCAGTATGACATCGGCCTCTTCCTGCGCCGCCCGCGCCCGTCGGACACCGATTTGTTCGACCACATCCGTGCTTTCGCGAATCCCCGCCGTATCGATCAACTCCAGCGGGATTCCCGCCAAGGTCGCATAGGCGCTGATTGTATCGCGCGTTGTGCCGGGGATATCCGTCACGATGGCACGCTCCTCCGCCAGCAGATAGTTGAGCAAACTCGATTTGCCGGCATTCGGTAATCCGCTGATGACCGTTTTGACCCCTTCGCGCCAGACCCGCCCCGCTTGGGACTTGGCAATCATCTGCTCAAGCTCGGCCGTAACAGTATCAATCCGTTCGAGCGTCTCCGTACTTTTCAATTCCGTGATATCTTCGTCCGGATAATCCAACGTTACTTCCAATGCGGCAATCAATCCCGCAAGCGTATCGGCCGTCGCACGCACCCACGCCGACAACCGGCCGCCCAGTTGGCCTACCGCG
>CABTYA010000081.1 GCA_902488965.1 uncultured Veillonellaceae bacterium | reverse complement strand
TGGATTTCTGCCCCCGCCGTCGCGGTTTTCTGCCCCCGCCGCCTTGGCTTTTTCCCCCGATGCCGCGGCTTTTGGCCCCCGCCGCCGCTGCTTTCTGTGGTTTTTTGCCCCCCCTCCCGCTGCTTTTTTCCCCGCGCCGCCGTTGGGGGCGGAAAAGGCCCGCGCCGTCCCTTTTGGGCGCGTTCCCCCCCGCGCATGCCACTACTACTGCGATGTCGTCTTCGGACAGACGCCCGCGGCACGCGAGAACGACCCGCGCTACCGCGAACTGGTTGCCGTCATCGCCCGCTATACGTCCACGCCGGAAGAGGACATCGGCACGATGCTGCCCTATATCGATCGTGACGGCGCGCTCGACGAATCGTCGATTGCGGCGCAAATCGACTGGTACCGCGCCCACGGCTATGTCCGTGAGGCCTTGGCTCCGGATACGATCCTGCGCACGGATATCCGCCTGCGAGCCGCTGAAGAATTGGAGGTAATGCCGTGATGAGTACATCATTTTTCTTTCGTACATCGGACGATACGACGCTGTTGGCCGAACGGCGCGGCGAGCAAGGACGCCCGATCGTCCTGCTCCACGACTGGCACACGTCGTCGCGGGTCTGGGAGCGCAATGTCGAGGCGCTGGCAGCCGAGCGCCAAGTCGTCACGCTCGATTTTCGCGGACACGGGCGTTCGCAAAAAACGCTCGAAGGGCATACCCTGACCCGCTATGCCCGTGACGTCCACGAGCTCATCACCGCCATGGGACTGCAGGATGTCGTCCTCGTCGGCTGGGGCATGGGCGGCTCGGTCGCGCTGACCTACTGGCAGGAATTCGGTCGCGAAGGCCGCGTCACCGCACTGGGGCTCTGGGATATGACGCCGTTTCCTTACAGCGATGCGGGCTGGAACAGCCACGAATTTGCGGGCTTTCAAACACAGCCCGCGACGCATCTGGCCGACGACCTGATGACGGATCGGGATACGTTCTTGCAGCACTATTTCCGTCGCTGGTGGCAAGACCACCACGTCCCCGACGGAGCGGAATCATTGGCGGAAGACCTGCGCTCGACACCGCCGTGGATTGCGCTGGCGATTTACTCGGCGTACCTATTGACCAACACCGCCGACATCTTGCCGACCGTCACCGTACCGACGCAGCTCATCGCCACGGACAACGACGTCTTTCCGCAAGGTATTGTGCAAGCCAAGTACCTGCTCTCGCGCCTGCCGCGAGCGACCCTGCACGAGCGCACCGGCGGCCATGCGTTTTTCTATGAAGACCCCGATGCCTGCAATCAACTGCTGCTTTCATTCAGTCAAACCCAACGAGGAGGATTCTTATGACTTTTGCCATTCCCGAACAATTCAAATCATTTTACTATCGTCACCTGACCGACTATCCGGCACTCGACATCGACCCGCAATCGACCGCACTGCTGATCGTCGATATGCAAAAAGAATTTGCCGACGACAATCTCGGCGAAGCGCTCGCTTTCAAAGCCGACGGCACTTGGGATGACTGGCGCTACTTCCGCGACCGGCTCAAAACGACGACGATTCCCGCCAACCGCCGCCTGCTCGACTACTTCCGCCAGCGGGGCATGCGGGTGCTCTTCGGCCGTATCGCGTGCCTGTCGCCCGACGGTGAAGACCGCGAACCCGTCCAAAAATCCGACGGTTGGAACGGCATCTTCATTCATCAGGATTCCGTTGAAGCGGAAATGGTGGACGAACTCGCCCCGCAAAACGGCGAACTCGTCTTCAACAAAACGACCGACAGCGTCACCACGGGGACCAATCTTCTGCGCGTCCTGCGCAATCTCGGCATCCGCACGGTCGTCGTCGGCGGCATCGTCACCGACCAATGCGTCGCGGGTACGGTCCGCGGGCTTGCCGATGACGGCTTTCAGGTCATCTGTGTCGAAGACGCCTGCGCGGCGGGAGCGGAAGAACTCCACGTCGCCGAACTCAAAATCATGAACCTGATTTACTGTCAGGTGCTGTCGAGTGAACAGGCCATTCAACTGTTGGACGACGCACAATAATCCGCCCATGCTAAAAGGTCTCGCCTAAGCGAGGCCTTTTTTGTATCCGTATGATAGGCCGATCAGGAAAGCGTCCGCAGCCATGCCGCCATCCCGCGTCGAAATTCGGGGACGCCGCCGTTGGCGGGATGGCGCACCGCAACGGCATCGATGCCCGCATCCGCGAGTGTCGTCGCGCTCTTGCGCCCCACCGCGATGACGATATCGGGCTGTAACAATGCCAACAATTCGCGCGTCAATTTCAATCCCTGTGCCAGTTCCGCCGTGTTCGGCGTGCGATTGGCAAAGACTTTGCCGCGCGGATGCGGATGAAAGGGAAAAATATTCCACAATGCAAACGCCTGCGCCGGCAATCCCGCATCGAGCAGCGTTCCCCACACGACCGTGTCGGTAGGTTCATTCATCCCGAGACGGCGCCATGTCGCTTTGGGAAGTCCCGCCGGCACGCTCGTACGCAGTTCTCCCGCGGGCACCTCGTCCGGGAACACGTCCGCCGCCGCTACCCGCGGATGATGTCCCAAGAGCATCCGCTCGCAAGTAAGTGCAATTCCGCTGAATCGGCAGCCGAAATACCCCGCCGCCTCCGCGATGACGAGAATACGCGCCGTCCGCCGCGACCGCCAGTACGCCGCCAGCCATTCGCGCCGCCGCGCCGCCGCCCCCGGAGCGTCGATTCCCGTGACTTCGCCGTCGTCGCGCCAGGGATTCGTCACCGTCTCGCTCGACGGTATGCTTGCCAAATGCGCTTGCCAGTCCGTCCAAGCCGTCATCGTTCAGTCCTTTCTCCGCGTCGTATATACGGTGCCGAGCTCGGTCTCGGCCGTCGGTACGAATGCCGCCGCATACGGTTCACGGACAAACTCTTCCTGCAATTTCGAGTCGACGACGACGGAGAGCGTTTCTCCCGCCGCCAACCTGCGTTCAATGTCGTCGGTATATTCGCGCGGCATCGTATACTTGCCGGCCCATGCGCCCGTGATTTCTTCATCCAAAAGGAGCAGCGGCTGCCCATCGATATAAAAGGGCACGGAAGTCGCATACCAACGATAATAATACAAGTCTCCCGGCGCAGCGGCCAGTGCCGGCGCACTCGTCCGTCCCGAGCGGGTGTCCATATACCCCGGCAATGCGGTCAACATGACGACGAGCGTCGTCAGCGTGAGACCGACCACCGCCCGTGCGGCCAACCCCGCCGCACTCGCACTCCGCCACGCCGCCGCGATGAGTACGACGACCGCCGTCGCGATTCCGTACACGGGGACAGGATGCGGCACGAAAATCCCCGCCGCGACCGCCCACAGCAGCTGCAGCACCAATACCGGCACGACCAACCACGCATATGTACGCCGCGCGGATGTCCGTGCGATGCGATCCCAGCCCGCCGCGGCCAAAATGACCAGCGGCACGATCGCAATATAGGCATAGGTGATGTATTTCGTCTGCATCAACGTATAAAACACGACCGTCGTCACGATCCACGCCGTGCACAGTGTGATCCACGGCGTCCGCACGCGCCGCACGAGCCACCATTCCCGCAGTGCCAACGGCGTCCACGGGAATACCGACAACGGCAAAATCACCAAGTAATAGTACCAGACGTTTTGACTCGGATGCTCCGAGACGGTCGCCCGCGTGATATTATGCAGGCCGATAAACCCCATGAGAAAATCCGCCCCGTGCAAGGCGTACATCGCACCGTACCACGGGAATGTTACCGCCGCCCATGCTGCAATCCCGACCGGATCGAACAGCCGCCGCCAACGGGCCGCCCCTTCGCGCCACCATGTCCATACCAACAGAATCAATCCCGGCAGTACCAGTCCCACCGGTCCTTTCGTCAGGCAGGCAAGCCCCGCCGCCGCATAGGCGATGACCATCCAGCGCCGACTGTCCTCCATGATCCCCCGATAGGCCGCTCCCATCGTGATTACCGTCCAGAGCAATAACGGCGCATCGGTAATAATCGAGCGGCTGATGGGCTGAAACGCAAACGCCGTCAGTAAAAATCCCGCCGCATACCAACCGACGGTCCGCCGTCCCGTCCAGTCCCAAGCCATCCGCCCCACGAGCGCAACGGTCAGCGCGCCCGCCAACGCGGCGGGAAACCGTGCCGCCGCCTCATTAAGACCGCCGACGGCAAACGAAAGCTCAAGCAACCAGTACGTCAGG
>CABTYA010000080.1 GCA_902488965.1 uncultured Veillonellaceae bacterium | reverse complement strand
TGAAGGAGGACGGTATGAAGCAGGATGATATACAGATGGCGGTCATCGATTTGGATGAGACGCTGTTACATAATGATGCGACAATCTCGTCGTATACGCATGATGTACTGACGCGGGTCCGTGAGCGCGGGGTGCATGTGGTGATTGCGACGGGGCGGATGTTTTATTCGGCGCGAAAGATCGGGCAGTCGCTCGGATTGGGCGACGTGCCGTTGATTGCATATTCGGGAGGGCTTATCGCGCGGTGCGAGTCGGGCGAGGTGCTGTATCATCAGCCGCTCGATTTGAAGACGGCGAATGAGATATTGGCGTTGGCGCGTGAGGTTGAGGCACCGATCCAGGTGTATTGGCATGATCGGCTCTTGGTGCGTGAGTATACGCCCGATGTCAAGGAATATGAGAAGTATTGCCAGGTGACGGCCGAGGTCGTGGGCGATGCGGTGTGGCATCTGGACTCGGCCCCGACAAAGATGATTTTCAATGAGCCGAATCCGGAGAATATGGCGCGGCTTTCGGCGCTCTTTACGGAGCGGTTCGGTGATCGGATCACGATTGTGAAGTCCGCGGCGCAGTTTTTCGAGATGGTGTCGCCGCAGGTGAGCAAGGGGATTGCGGCGGAGCAGCTGGCGCTGCGGTACGGGGTCGAGCTTGCGCGGACAATGGCGTTCGGCAATGCGCAAAATGATATGAGTATGCTGCGGGCGGTCGGCTGGCCGGTAGCGGTGGCCAATGCGATTCCCGAGTTGCGTGCTATCGCACGGATCATCGCACCGTCGAATGAGGAGGACGGCGTAGCGCAGGTATTGGCTGCACGGGTATTGGGGGAAGGCAAATGAGTGAGTTCCGATTGTTGGTCGTGACGGGAATGTCCGGCGCGGGAAAATCGCATGTCTTGCATTGTTTGGAGGATATGGGGTATTTCTGCGTGGACAATCTGCCGCCGGTATTGATTCCCAAGTTTGCGGAGATTTGCCGACAGGGCGGGCCGAAGGTGCATCATGTGGCGCTGGTGGTGGATATCCGCGGCGGGGAATTTTTTGATGCGTTGGCGCAGTCGCTGGAGCAGCTCGGCGATCAGCAGATCGATTATGAGGTGATTTTCCTCGAGGCGTCCGACGAGGCGTTGATCCGGCGTTATAAGGAGACGCGGCGGGCGCATCCGTTGGCGCCGCGCGATCGTCTGTTGGTGGGGATTCATCGGGAGCGTGAGCGGGTGGCGCAGATCAAGGAGCAGGCGCAGCATGTGATTGATACGACGCATATGCGGCCGGCGGCATTGAAGGATCTGCTCCAAAAGACGTTTTCGAGTTATCGTCGTCCGGAAGGGTTCGGTGTGACGGTGGTGTCGTTCGGGTTCAAGTTCGGGACGCCGCCGGATTTGGATGTGATGTTTGACGTGCGGTTTTTGCCCAATCCGTACTACATCGAGGAGTATCGGCACAGCACGGGGCGGGTGCCCGAGGTGGCGGCCTTTATTGCGGGGCATGAGGTGACACAGCAGTTTATGGAAAAATTGATGTCGCTGATGGCGTTTTTGGTGCCGCAGTATCGCAAGGAAGGCAAGGAGCAGCTGATCATCGGGGTCGGTTGTACGGGAGGGATGCATCGCTCGGTGTGGGTGGCCGAGGAGCTTTCGCGGACGTTGGCGCGGGATTGGCCGGTGCGTGTGGAACATCGGGATTTGTATCGCAATGAGGTGCGGCAGGATGTGTGGGAGGACGATGCTCACGCACTGTCGACGGAAGAAGGGGATGCGACATGCGGTTGTGGCGCTGGTTCTACCCGGGATTAAATATCAAACGTTGGATTTTCATGTTTTCCATCGGGCTGATTTTGGTCATTTTCGGCATTACCATGATGTTCAACTATCAGTTTTTCGGTGTGGTCGAGGAGTGGCTGTTCCGCGTCGTCTTTGAGATGACGGGGCGGTACAATTATGCGGTACTGGTGGCGGTCGGCGCGGTGGTGACGGTCATCGGGGCGGTGCTCATGGTGATGGGGTTCCGACTCTTGATGCGGCGCATTTTGGACAGTATCGCGCCGGATCGCACGGGGGCGCTGGGGCATTTACTGCTGGAGCGGGCACGCCGCGACCGCGGACCGTCGGTGGTGGCCATCGGCGGCGGTACGGGACTGTCGACATTGCTGCGCGGGATGAAAAAACGCACGTCGCATCTGACGGCGATCGTGACGGTTGCCGATGACGGCGGCTCGAGCGGGCGTCTGCGCGAAGAGATGGGTATTATCGCACCGGGCGATTTGCGCAACTGCCTGGTCGCGATGGCGGAAAAAGAAACGCTGATGGATGAGGTGTTTCAGCATCGGTTCGGCGGTACGGGGACACTGGCAGGTCACAGCATGGGCAATTTGTTTTTGGCGGCGCTCATGGAACGGTATCGCGATCCGGAGACGGCGCTCGAAGCGGCGAGCGAGATATTGAACGTCCGCGGCAAGGTCGTACCTTCAAGTACGGCGCGGTTGCGGTTGCGGGCGGAGATGGAGGACGGCACGGTCGTTGACGGCGAGTCGCGCATTCCTCGAACGGGAAAACGGATTCGTCGCTTGCATGTGTTGCCGGAAAATCCGACGGCAGTGGCGGCCGCAATCGAGGCGATGGCGCAGGCCGACATCATCACGCTCGGTCCGGGCAGCCTGTATACGAGTGTCTTGCCTAATTTACTGGTGCCGGAGATGGCGCTGGCGCTCCAACGCAGCGATGCGATTAAAATCTATATTTGCAATGCAATGACCCAACCGGGAGAAACGGACGGCTATACGGTGGCCGATCATGTGCGGGCGATTTTCGATCATGTCGGACCGGGTGTGGTGGACTATGTATTGATCAACGACCGCTTGCCGGAGCCGGAGGTGTTGGAACGTTATCGTCAGTTGGGGTCGGTGCCAGTTGAGGCGGATACCGATGCGCTGAAACGGCTTGGGGTCAAGTATATCCGTGCCAATGTGTTGGCGAGCGGAGAGGCGGCGGCGCATGATCCCGATTTGCTGGCGGCGGCGCTGATCGATGCGGCGTATGCGGTGCAGTCGGATCTGCACCCGCAGTTGTTGGATTATTATTTTGAAAGTGCTCATTGAGACGATCGGAGGCAAATGTGTCCTTTGCGGAAGAAGTAAAAGATGAATTGGCGCGCGTTTGTCCCGAAACGGCGGCGGGCGAGCATGCGGAGATGATCGCACTGCTTCGGATGGGCGCGGTGCTGAAAATCACCCCGCGCGGGGCGACGGTGGAATTTGCGACGCATCACAACCCGACTGCCCGCAAGATGTGGCAGTATCTTAAGCAGCTCGGCGGTGTATCGCCCAAGGTCGCGGTGCGGCGCAGTACGCATTTGCGTAAAAAGAATCTCTACACGTTGGCCGTTGCCGACGGGAAGGCAGGCCTGCGGTTTTTACGACAGGAGGGATTGTGGCCGCTGACCCGAGTGAATGACGATGCGCGGTTTATGGCACCCGATGAACGGCGCGGTTATTTGAGCGGGGCATTTTTAGGAGGCGGCTCGGTCAATCGGCCGCAGGGTGATTATCATTTGGAGATTACGACGCGGTCGCCGGTTATTGCCGAGGTGATTGTGCGTATGTGGCGGCATTTCGGCGTACACGGACGGACGGCGACACGCAAAGAAGATACGATTGTCTATGTCAAAGACGGCGAGCAGGTCGCGCGGCTGTTGCAGGTGATGGGCGCGGATCAGGCGTACTTGCAGTTTGAAAGTACGCGGGTGATCAAAGACGTCCGCAATCGGGTCAATCGGGTGGTCAACTGCGAGACGGCGAATCTGCAAAAGACGGTAGACGCCGCAGTCAAGCAAGTACGCGATATCGAGACCATTCAGCGGTACCGGCCGCTGCACACACTGCCCCCGCGGTTGCGGGAAGCCGCGGAACTGCGGCTGGCGCATCCGGAAGTACCGCTGCGTGAATTGGTCAGTGAGCTTGACGGGCGCATTACCAAGTCGGGGCTGTACCATCGGTATCGAAAACTCGCGGCGTTGGCCGAGGAACTTTCGGCCAAGGGAGAAGGGCAGGCATAAAGATGAAATCCGTAGGAAAACTGTTGGTCAGTTTGCTGAGTCTGAGTTCGGTGGCGGCGGTCGGCTGGGCGCAAGGTGAACACGGCGGATATCCCGCCGCGACACTCAGCGACTGGACGCCGCCGCTTTTGGCGCTGTCGCTGCCGGTCACGACCGTCGATCGGCAGGGACGACTGCTTTTTTCGGACAGTCCGGAGACGGTAGACAC
>CABTYA010000079.1 GCA_902488965.1 uncultured Veillonellaceae bacterium | reverse complement strand
GTGCGGAAGGCACGGCAATATATTCGTCATGCAATTGCCACAACCGAGCAGATTGTTACACGCAGAAGACGGCATACGATGTTGGACGCAGCGATGAAACGGGAAATTTTTGTCCCCAATGATACCGTGCTGCAGCGTGATGAATGCACGGGTATGCTGATTACGGGGCCGAATATGGCGGGGAAATCGACATATATGCGCCAGGTGGCGGTGTTGGTGCTGATGGCGCAGGTCGGGTCGTATATTCCGGCGCAGTCGGCCAAACTCTATCCCTTGCATCGGATTTTCACGCGGATCGGTGCCAGTGACGATATTTCCACGGGACAAAGTACGTTTATGGTAGAAATGCGTGAAGTCGCGCACATTTTGCAGGAGGCGGACAGGCACAGCTTGCTGCTTTTGGACGAAATCGGTCGCGGCACCAGCACGTATGACGGGATGAGCATCGCGCGTGCGGTCATGGAGTATATTCACCGAAAAATCGGAGCCTTTACCCTGTTTGCGACGCATTACCACGAATTAACCGATATGGAAGACACCGACGTCGGCATCCGCAATTATACGGTGTCGGTCAAGGAAAACAAAGGAGACATCCGTTTCTTGCGCCGGATTGTTCCCGGGCGTGCTGATCGCAGTTACGGGATTCACGTCGCGCGCCTGGCGGGGATTCCCGCACCGGTATTGCGTGAGGCGCAGCGGATTTTGTCGGGGCTGGAAGCGGACGGCATGCCGGCTCCCGCGAGAAAGCCTGCGGCGGAAGGGCCGGAGACGGATCTGTTTACCATGGGCGTTTGGGACGAACTTGCGGAGCTGGATGTCATGAGCCTTTCGCCGATTGAGGCGATGGAGATTTTGTACCGGCTCAATCAGCAAGCCAAAGAAAGAAAGGGATTGTAATGGCAACGATTCATATCTTAGACACGCAGACCGCCAATCAAATTGCCGCCGGCGAGGTGGTGGAACGGCCGATGTCGGTCGCCAAGGAATTAATCGAAAACGGTGTTGACGCAGGTGCCACGGAGATTGAAATTGAAATCGCAGAGGGCGGCGTCAGCTATTTGCGTGTCACCGACAACGGCGCAGGCATGGAACGCGAGGATATGGAGTTGGCGTTTGTACGTCATGCCACAAGCAAAATACGGCAGGCGGAGGATATTTTTTCCGTCAGTTCGATGGGATTTCGCGGGGAAGCGCTGGCCAGTATCGCGGCAGTTGCGAAAGTGACGCTGACGACACGGACACCGGCGGCGCAAATCGGTTGGCAAATACGGGTGGAAGGCGGCCGGCATCAGCCTGTGGAGGAAGTCGGCGCGGCGGTCGGAACGACGGTTGAAGTGGCGGATTTGTTTTTTAATACGCCCGCACGGAAAAAGTTTTTGAAAACGGAACGGACGGAGAGCGGTCGGATTCATGCGCTGGTGGGAAAGCTGGCATTGGCTCATACGCAGGTCGCGTTCCGATTGATTAATAACGGTCGAGCGGTGATTGAAACACCCGGCAACGGATCGCTGAAGGATGCTTTCGCCGCGGTGTACGGGGCAGAGCTGGCGGCAGATATGCTGGCATTTGAAGAATCATATGATCAGCTCGTCATCAGCGGGTTGGTCGGCAAGCCCGCAACGTTGAAGAGTTCGCGGAACTGGCAGACGTTTATCGTCAATCAGCGTGTCGTGGAAAATGCGGTACTGGCGAAGGCGTTGACCAATGCGTATCAGTCATTGCTCCCGAAACGGGGATATCCGGTGGCGGTGTTGCGATTGACAATGGATCCCGAACGTGTCGATGTCAATGTGCATCCGCAAAAACGGGAAATTAAATTTGTCGCCGAGCAGGATGTATTCCGGCCTGTATACCACGCGGTGTTGGGTGCATTAACCGCCGCCGACACCCCCGAAGCCATTGCGACGGACATGCGGCAAGTACCGGCGGGGGTACAGCGGCGCAATGACGAGTGGCAGGAACGGCTAACCCAGGAAGTATCACGGACGGAACGAGAAACGGCGAGCGTGCCGACACAGCATCGCTCGTCAACAGAGTCATCGCCTGTCGACGCGGCTGTCGGTACCGAAAATTCGGAAGCAGCGCGGACGTTTACCGCTCCTGCGTCCGGCCCTAAACGAGAGCAGCCGTATGCATCGGGAAGGGGACAAATGCTGGCGGAAACCGCCTGGTGCGATCGCTATGATGCCGTCCGCCCTCCTGAAGACAGCACGGATACGCCGCTGTTTACGGTGACGCCGGAGGAAGAATTGCCGGTGTTGCCGTTGGGGCAAATTGCGGATTGTTTTATTGTCTGTCAGCGCGGCGAAGACTTATATATTATCGATCAGCATGCGGCGCATGAACGGGTACGATATGACCGGTTGAGCCAAGCGACGGAACGGATACCTACGCAACAGCTGTTACTGCCGGTCATGCTCTCTCTGGATTCGGACGATGTCGCGTTGTTGCTGGAACATCAGGATGAATTATCGGAACTGGGCTTCAGCATGGAACAGGCGGGACCGCGGGTGATTCGATTTACGGAAGTGCCGGCGGATGTACCGTCGGACGAACATGAGCGGATGATAGAAGAAATTGTGCAGGCACTGCATGAATATCATACCCCGAATCGTGCGCAGCTGCGGCATCGCACGTTGGCATATGCGGCTTGCCGCGGCGCGATCAAAGCCGGTCACCGCTTACAAATGCGCCAAATGCGCCAACTGATTACGGATTTGTTTGCGACGGAAAAACCGTTTGTCTGTCCCCACGGTCGTCCGGTTATTGTCCGCTTTACTCCGCAGGATTTAGCCCAAATGTTTCGACGCACATGAAAATAGCGGCGGTGGCGGCTCGCAAGGGCGGCCTTACGGAAGAGCGTCGCGCCCGACGGTATGCGGCGTGTCTGGGGATTGACTATGTCGATCGCCGCGGACGGAGTCTGGCAAGGCTGGAGCGTGACTGCGGATACAATATATGGCTGGTAGCCGAACGGGACGGCTTTTATGTCGCGCAGGGTGATACACGCGACCGTTTTCATCTCAACATGGCGGCATTGCGTTGGGAGCAGTGGTGTCGCAACGGACAGGATCACTTGGGGGCATTGGTCGCGGGGAGACGTCCGGCACGCATTTTGGACGCGACTTACGGCATCGGCAGTGATGCGTTGATGATGGCGGCGGTGAGCGGGGCGGAGGTTGTGGCCTTGGAAGCGTCATGGCCGTTGTATGCGGTCGGGAAAATCGGATTGCGGGAATGCGACACGGCGACGTTGCCGCACAGTGCTGCCGAGCGTATTTATTTGTGGCATACGGATGCGCATTCGTATCTTGCCGCACAGGCGGACGGTTCATTTGATATTATTTATTTTGATTTTATGTTTTCCCGTCCGGTAAAGGGAAGTACGAATTTATCACCGGTACGCCGCTGGGGTCTGTCGACCGGAATGACGGATGCGATTTGGCAGCAAGCACGGCGGGTATGTTGCGGGTGTATTGTTCGTAAAGAAAGACCTTTCGGTGCATGGTTGCGGAGGCACCCGCCAGATCGGCTATACGGCGGTAAATACAGCAAAGTTTGCTATGGAGTGTGGGAGCATGCATGAACGAATCGTGACGGTGATGGGGCCGACCGCATCGGGCAAGAGCGCGCTGGGAGTCGAATTGGCCCGAGCGCTGGACGGTGAAATTATTTCCGCCGACGCATTCCAAGTGTATCGGGGATTGGATATCGGTACGGCGAAAATTACCCCTGCCGAAGCGGACGGCATTCCCCATCATTTGATTGATATCAAAGAGGTCACCGACAGTTATACGGCGGCGGAGTTTTGTCGGTATGCACGGCAATTGATTGCGGAGATTACGGCACGCGGTCGTGTACCGCTCATTGTCGGCGGTACCGGTTTATATGTGCAGGCGTTGCTCGAAGGATATGTATTCCCCGAGTGCGGTGCTTCACAAGACGCTTATGTGCGGTGGGAAGAACTGTATGCACGAGAGGGGTTGGACGGATTGGTTCGGGCGATGCGTGAGCGTTCGCCGGAGTATTTCGAAACCCATCCGGTACCGGATAAGCAGCGTTTGATTCGGGCCTTGACCGTTTTGACAGCCGGCGGCGATTACCGGGCCGGTAAGGCGTCCGAGAGGCCGATTTATCCCGGACCGGTGTATGCGCTTTGGCCGGAGCGGGAGTGGATGTATGCACGCATTGATGCCAGGGTCGGACAAATGATCGAAGACGGGCTGGAAGCGGAAGCCCGCCGCCTGTATGATCGTTGTAACGGCAGGGAGCCGCAGG
>CABTYA010000078.1 GCA_902488965.1 uncultured Veillonellaceae bacterium | reverse complement strand
CTGATCAGAACATCCAGCGCAAGCCGAGATCCGCACGCCAGTCTTCCTTGAAATCGCCGCCGAAGCTGCGTTCGAGGTTGCCGTAGATGTACGTGCTGTCGCTCAAGCGATGCGTTCCGCCGACACCGACCAACAGCCACGTATCGCCGAAGTCGATTTCCGTGCGCGATGTCGGTTCATTGACAGCCGAGTACGTTGCCCCCGTCTTGCCCATGAATTCATGCAATACCGACAATTTGGCAAAGACGTTCGTCCGGTCGGTTTGTTGTCCGACTTCCACTCCGATGCGTCCGATCAAGGAATCGAATCCGTCTTGTTCGACATGCAGTTTCTTGCCGCCGGCGAAGCTGCTCACCGCATCGTAGTCTTCCTTCATCAGATGGCCGTAGGTCAACGCCGCTTGCGGTGTCACGTACACGCCGTTCGCACGTTCGATCCGCTTGCCGTATTCCACTCCCGCCATGACGCCGTTGGTGTCGTATTCACCGACAAGGCTGTGTTTCATGTCGTTGTAAACGGTGTAGTTGTTCTTGACGCGGCTGCCTTTGAGTGTCAGGTCAAGGTAGCTGCCGTCCGTATCCGCTTTGGTCGCGTATCCCGTCACGTTCACCAGTTTCGTCGTGCCCGTGCCGGCCGCCGGATAGCGGTTGTCTCCTTCGAGGTAGCTCAGTGCCACACCCGCATGCCAGCCACTCGACAGTGCCTTGTCATAGCCGATTTGTACCGCTTTGACATCGGTTTCCACGTCGGCGTTCTGTGCGTGGTAGCTCTGTTTGCCGCCGTAGATGCGTCCCCATGCACCGTCCGTATCACCGCCGAGACGAAGTTCGCCGAGACGTTTGGAGAGATCATCGTTTTCCGCACGCCACGACAGCATCGCACCGGTCATGGCCGATTTCGCACCGCGCATCATCGCAGTTTCTTTCGGTCCGTAGATGATATCCGGATCATGTTCGACTTTGTCTTCTTTTTCAGTGAAGATGTATTGTCCCTGACCACTTGTTTTATTCCAAACGATGCTTTCCAGCCGTTTCGATGCACTCTGTGCCGTCAACCCTTCGGCAATTTCTACGGTGCCGTTGAGACGGGTTTCACCGTCTTTGTATGCTTCGTAGTAAACTTTGCCCGCCAAGGCGTTGAGCGTCTTGCTGACAAGGTTCCAATCCGCCGCTTTATTCGAGCCGACACGCAGACCGCCCGCATCCGTACGCAGCTTAATCGACGAGCCTTCCGCCGCATGGCCGATCTTCAAATCGTTACCGTAAATCGAGGTCGGATGATTTTGATCATGCGCATAGATAAAGGTCAATTTCCCGGCATAGTTTTGTACCGTGGTCGTGCCTTCGCCCGATTGCGTCATGTCCACAATGCCGTTGCCGCCCAGTCGTTTCATTCGGCTCGGTCCCATATTCTTCCAGATACCGCCGTCGTTCAGATCGGCCGCGAGATTGTCGGTTTCACTGACGCCTTCCCAGACAGCCGCATCGTTGACTGCCAACTGCGTATCGCCGTTGCCTCTGACATTGCCTTTCAGCATCGCTTTCGCGCCGTTCAAGGCGACTTTGGCGGTCGAGTTTTCTTTCGTTTCAATGCCCTTGATGAGAGTCGTTTCGCCCTTGGCGCTGTCAATGTGAACGTCACCGCCGCCCGCACTGACGACCTTTTCGATGTCATAGGCACCGTCGGTCAGCAGGACGCGGCTGTCCGCGCCGTCCGCCGTAACCGTCCCCGCTTTCACGCTGCCCTCTTGCAGGGTGATGCCGCCTTTCGCCCGCGCCGTGATATCTCCGCTGACGCCGAGATCTTTTGTCACGATGATGCTGCCTTCACCGTCGGCCGTGATATTGCCTTTCGCACGACCGCCTTTATCAAGGCTGACTTTGCCGCCGGCGTTGGCGACAATAGCGTCGGTTGCTGTCAGGTCGACCGCTTCATCGGCAGTGACCGTCCCTTGATTGGCCGCAGTAATAGCCGTTTTCGCTTCAACGGTCGTCTTGCCGCCCAGTTTAACGACGCCTTTGTCGGCGCTAATCGCCGTCCCGCCCTTGGTATTGACGACCGCGGTGCCGTTCAGTTCGACTCTGCCTTGTTCATTGGCTCGGATACCGTCCGCCGCGTTGACGACAGTATTGCCGTTGACCGTGACGTTGCCGTTCTTCGCGGTAATCCCCTGTGCATCACTGTTGACTTCCAGCCCTTTGACATCCGCCTTGACGCTGTGTCCGTCAGCTTGAATACCCGTATTCTTGCTGTCCAGACGCAGATTGCCTTTCGATTCGAGGTGAATGTCTTTCTTGTCCGCCACGACCGCATTGTCGGCGATAACTTGTGCCGGATCTTCTTCCGGTGTGAAGTGATAGGTGTCATCCGCCGCTTTATAAATGCCGGCATCGGTGTAGGTCTTTTCAGATTCTTCCGTACCGTCAATGCTTTGCTTCATCGGATTGACGACCTGCGTATCCGGTACCGCTTCGGTGAAGAGATACTGCCCTTGACCGGTCTCTTCTTTCCACGTCATGTCTTCGAGACGTTTCGACGCGCTCTGCGCCGTCAGTCCTTCAGCGATTTCCACCTTGCCTTTAAGATGGCGTTCGCCGTCTTTGTATGCCGTGTAGAACGCTTTGTTTGCCAGATTGTTCAGCGTGTAGCTGACAAGGTTCTTATCCGCCGCACTTGCATCGGCCGCCGTATTGAGACCTGCTCCGTCCGTCCGCAAGGTCAGTACCGAGCCTTCCGTCGCAGTACCGATGGTAATCGTACCGCCCTTAATCGCAAGACCGTCCTTGATATCAGCCGGCTTGGCCGCGTCATGCGCATAGATGACTGTCGCATTACCGCTGTAATTCTTGATGAAAACATCACCGGTAATACCGTCGGTGCTTTCCACAATGCCGGACGGGTTATCTGCAGTGGTCCTCCCGCTCAGGCTTTCGCTGCTTGCGGTAAAGACATTCGCGCCGGTCATATCAATCACGCCGCCGACCGTCGTGAGATAGCCGATCTGTGCCGATGCGGCTTTTCCTTTTTGGTCTTTTTG
Organism: uncultured Veillonellaceae bacterium; assembly: GCA_902488965.1. Taxonomy (GTDB): domain Bacteria; phylum Bacillota; class Negativicutes; order Veillonellales; family Negativicoccaceae; genus CAMCNU01. Next base: position 1,371 of record CABTYA010000078.1, on the reverse strand, counting down.
CTCCGCGGTAATCGCGTTGTACCAGGTCGCGCCGTCTTTGAGCGTCAACTGCATCTTGTCCTGCATGCTGAATCCGTGCCAGTAGGTGTCCTTGCCTTCCGCCACAATATTCATCGAGCCGTTGCCGAAGCCTTTCCAGTACGCACCGTCTTTCATCTTGATATTGACCGCGCCGAACATCCCTTGGGTGACACCGTAGCCTTGGGTATCGGCGTAGTTGCCGATCCAGTGCGAGTTCTTGTCTTTCAGACCGATATTGACCTGCCCCTTGGTTCCCATACCGCCGTTAGTGACGATATCGCCTTCGATGACGGTATCGTATTCGCCGATGGTAAAGTCACTGACTTTGTGCACTTTGACCTTGCCGCCCATTGCTTGGCCGTCTTCCAACGTGTATTGTCGATTCGCCGCATTGACATTGACGATACCGTAATTCGGCGTTGTAAACTCACCGTAGGCACGAATGGCCGCCCACGCGCCGTTCACCGCTTTAATCGACCCGCCGCCGATATTGATATCGGAAGCGACCGCACTCACGGCTTCGTTCGAGGCATATCCGTCTTCAGTCTGCGTACCGTCCGCCACGACATCGACCAGCCCGTCAATCGTGATTTCCGAGTGTTTCTTATCGCCGGAGTTGGCAGCGATATTGCCGTTCATCGACTTGATGCCGACACCGCTATTTTTGTTCTTGGCATTGCCGCGCAATACCAACACTTTGTCTTTCGCGTTTTCACCGCCGTTGCGAATGAAGATTTTGCCGCCACCGTCAACAAAGAGTGCGGCCGTCATCCCGCTGCCTTTGACATTGATATTCATCGCACCGGCATTCTTGATATCCACAATACCCGCACCGTCAACACGGTTCATCGGAGCGATAGCCGCAATACCCGTTTGTCCTGCACCTTGGTTGTATTTCGCACGGATATTGAGCTTGTTTCCGCCCATGTCCATAGTCACATTATTTGAGGTGATGGTATTTTTGTCGTACTTGATTTCGTTTCCTTCGGCATCATAAATCGGAGTCGAACCGGAAACTGCGGCCGACAGTCCTTTGAACCACGGCCCGAAACCGACCAAGTCACGTTTTCCTTCCGCTTTATCTGCAATACCGTCGATTTCAATCGTCGTTTCCGGCTTGGTAAATCGATAGACCCCGTCTTTCAAGACACCGGCGCTGACATACGCCGTATCCCGATCCGCGCTGCCCAAAATCGCCTGACCGAATGTTGTCTCGGTCTGTTCCGCCGGCAACGCTTCCGGTGTGAAGAGATATTGTCCTTGCCCGTCGGCATCTTTCCACGTGATATCTTCGAGACGTTTCGACGCGCTCTGCGCCGTCAGTCCTTCAGCGATTTCCACCTTGCCTTT
>CABTYA010000077.1 GCA_902488965.1 uncultured Veillonellaceae bacterium | reverse complement strand
GAAAACATTCAGCGCGAAGATCTCAATCCGATTGAAGAGGCGACGGCTTATCGACGTTTGACGGAAGAATTTTCATTGACCCAGGTGGAGATGGCGGCCAAGGTCGGACGCAGCCGCCCGTATGTGGCGAATCTGCTCCGTTTGCTCCAATTGCCGAAGGACGTGCAAACGCGATTGGCGAGCGGAGAATTGACTCCGGGTCAGGTGCGCCCGTTGATCGGGATGGCGGCCAAAGCGCAGTCGGAATGGGCCGATCGCATCGCGAGCGAAGGCTGGTCGGCGCGGCAGGTGGAGGCGGCATTGGCACGGCAAAAACGGACCAAGCCGTCCGGACGGAAAAAGAAAACGCGGCCTGACGGCTCGGTGCAGGCGTACCTGTCCGATGCGGCGGAACGGGCGACCTTGCAGCTGGGGACACCGGTGCGGATCGATGTCAAAGAGAAGAAGGGAAATGTCAGCGGAACGATGATGATTACGTTCGGCGATTTAGATGAGTTGGAACGATTGTTGACATACCTCGAGGAATGATTGTTTCACGTGAAACAGGAGGGTATATGGCGGAAATGGGAACCAGCGCCGATACGATGATGCTGGGCACATTGATTGCGTTATTGGTCATTGTCTTGGCATATGTGTTGTTGTTGCGATATAAGGTGAACCGCTTGTCGCGAAATTATATGATGTTTATGCGCGGCGCCAACGGACAGACCTTGGAAAACAAATTGGGTACGGAAGTTCGGCGTTTGCGGGAGATGACGGAAAAAATATCCGAAACCGTCGCGGAGCAAAAAAATTTGTCGCGGGTGCAGAACAGTGCCTTGCAGAATGTCGGTTTTGTACAATACCAGGCGTTTCCGGACAGCAGTCAGCGGGAAAGTTTTTCGTTGACGCTTTTGGACGGCAACCGCTCGGGCGTGACGCTGACAGCACTCAGCGGGCGCAACGAATCACGCATATATGCCAAAATCGTACGGGACGGACAGTATACGGTGCGCCCCAGCGCGGAAGAAGAAGAAAGTTTGCGACAGGCATTGTTGCGTCACGGTATAGAAGAACACGGCGGAGACGACGATGGACTGGCATAAGGAAGACGACCGCATCGTCATTTCGCTGCAGCGGCGGCAGTTGTACTTGTTGGCCGCGGCGGAGGTCGTATTGTGGCTGGCGGCGCTCGGAATACTGGTATGGGGAATCTGGCATCATGCGGATACGGAGCGACTGCGGGAACAAAACGAGTTGTACGCTCGCCAAGCCGAGATGACGGAAGCGCGCCTGACGGAAATGGAAGCGCGCCTGCAGGAGATGGATGCGCTGGATGCGGAAATTCGCGGACTGATGAACGGCGCGGACGCAGGACGCGGGGACGGATCCGTCATTGCCGCCGCTGCGCCGGCGGATCCGTCACAGCCGTTGATGACGCGGATCGGGAAACTTTCCGACCGCATGGAGACGCGGCGTATCTCGCTCGCATTGCTCCGTGCGGCGTTGCGTGACGGGACCGAGGTCGTAAGCACACCGCTCGTGCGGGCGGGGGCGGCGAATGAAGAGACGCCGTCGACGGCGCCGGTACAGGGCGGAGAAATCACCGATCCGTTCGGTTGGCGGTCCGATCCGTTTACCGGCGAGCAGCGGTTCCATGAAGGCGTGGACTTTGCTGCTGCCTACGGCACGCCGATCATGGCGACGGCCAAAGGCGTCGTAACCCGTGCGGAATGGGTCGAAGGCTACGGGAATTTGGTGGAAATCCGCCATGCCGGCGGAATCACGACGCGCTACGGACACAATTCATTACTAACAGTACGGGTCGGTGACGCGGTTCGTGCCGGCGAAGTGGTCGCCTTTATGGGAAGTACCGGTCGCAGCACCGGCTCGCATGTACATTATGAGGTGCGGATCAACGGTGTGGCCGTCGATCCGATGCTGTTTATTCGCCGTTGATGCGGTGGAGAATCGAATATTTGCCCGCAGGACCGACTCGAACTGTTCGAGCCGGTCCTTTTTGATGGGATTCGAACACTTCGTTCGACGAGTACAATCGAGCGTATAAAGATTGGTATAATAAAAGAAAAGGAGGGCGTATGGCGGAACGGATTGAGTTGGTATACGGACGGGCGGGAAGCGGCAAATCGCGCTATTGTTATGAAGATATCGGTGCATGGCGGCGGCGTTCCCAAGCCCCGGCGGTACTCTTGGTACCGGACGGGATTTCTCATACGGCGGAGCGCGAATTGGCGGAGGTGTCGGGCGGCGGTTTTGCGGATGTGGATGTGGTCGGCATGGCGCGCCTGGGGTATCGGGTACTGCAGGAAGCCGGTACGGGCGGCGGCACCGGGGTATCGGTGCTGGGGCAGCAGTTGATCATGCGCAAACTGCTCCTGGAGGCGGCCGATGAGCTGGCCGTTTTGGGACGGGCGGCACGGCAGCCGCATTTTGCGGAGGAAGCGGTGCGCGTGGTGCATGAGCTGATGCTGTATCGGATCACGCCGGACGATTTGCGGGTGGCGAGCGGGCAGGCATCCGCACGACTGCAGGCGAAATTGACCGACATGGAGCGGCTGTACGGGGCGTACGAAGACTACGTACGGACGCATTTTCCGGACGGGGCGGATCGGCATGAGAAAATACTGGCTGCCATCTCCTCGTCCGAGCGGTTGGCACGGGCAGCGGTGTGGATCGACGGCTTCAGCGTATTTGCGCCGCGTGACTGGGAAATCATCACGGCGCTGCTGCGTCGGTCCGCGCGTGCGGTATTGACCTTGTCGCTCGACCCCGACTGTCCGGAGCGGGGAGCGGCACAGACGGATATATTTCATCGCGGCTATGAGATTCGTGAGCGGCTGCGGCGCGACGGATTTGCGGTGACGGAACATCCGCTGCCGCAGACGCGGCGGTTTCGTGTGCCGGCACTGGCGCAATTGGAGCGCGAGGCGTTCGGCAATGCGGTGACGAATGCGCCGACGGAGGGGATTCGGGTCACCGCCGCCGAAAGCCGTGCCGATGAGGTGGCCGCGGTCATGCGGGAAATGACACGCCTCGTTCGGGAAGAAGGGTATCGTTGGTCGGATTTGACGGTATTGCTCCGCGATCATACGGCCTATACGGATGAGCTGGTGCGGGCGTGCGAGCATTATGAGATCCCGTATTTTACGGACTGGCAGCGGACGATGCGGCATGAAGCGCCGGTACGGTTGATGGAAGCGGTGCTGGCGATTGCCGCTTACGGCTGGCGGACGGAATCGGTACTTGCCGCGCTCAAGACGGGGATGCTCGGGATTGCGGACACCGATCTGCTGGAAACGGTGTGTCGGGAGTATCATGTGACTGTGCGTGATTGGGAGCGCAAGGAACGCTGGGAATTTCGGTCGCGTCGTTCGCTGGTGACGCAAGAGGCGCCTTCCGCCGAGCAGGTCGCGCAGTGGGAGAAAATCGATGCCGTGCGGCAAGCGGTGCGGGCGGGCATCATGCCGCTGGTGAAGGCGCTTACGGCGGCCGACACGGTACGGGCGCAAGCGACGGCGATTTACACTTGGTGGTCGGAGCAGGAGATATTTACCCGCTGGCTGGCGGCGGACGTGCCGGAAGACGTCAAACATTCCCGTCGGCAGGTAGTGGAGGGTTTGGTGCAGATTGCGGAAGAGTGGGTCGCCGTTGCGGGGGACGATTGCTGGAGTTTGGCCGATACGCACCGCATGTGGTGCGACAGTATGGCGGGGTTGAGTTATCGCCTGATCCCGCCGACGCTCGACCATGTGACCATCTCGACAATTGAGTCGGGCGATGTGACAACCCAAAAAGTCGTGTTCGTGCCCGGACAAAATGAAGGAGTATTCCCCGCTCATCCGTCCCGCGGCGGGTTGTGGACGGATGCGGATCGGGCGGAACTCGAGCGGTTGTCGCTCGACGTAGGGCCGGATGCGTCCCGGCGGACATTTCGCGAGCGCGCGCATCTGTATACGGCCTGGACGCGGGCCTCGGAGCGGCTGTACCTGTCGTATGCGGCGGGTGATGCCGAGGGCGGCGCATTGGAGATTTCTTTTGCCTTGCGTCGGCTGATCGATCGCGGCCTGGTGCCGCCCGCTGTAGCGGCGGAGCCGGCCGAGACGACGGCATTGTGGGCGCGTCCGCGGCAGGCATTGGCCCTGCTGCCGCAGGCACTGCGGGCACCGCAGCCGGCAAGCGTCTGGTACGGACTGTATGACTGGGCGCTCGGAACGCCGTATGCGGCGACGGCGTTGGCGTGGACGCGCGGGTTGTTTTATGTCAATCGGGCGGCCATGTTAAGCCCGCAATCGGCCCATAGGCTGTATGCACCGCGAGGCGCATTTCGCGGTTCGGTGACTTCATTTGAGACATATGCGGCTTGCCCGTTCCGATTTTTTGCGCAGTACGGACTTCGGCTTTTGCCGCCCCCCGCAGACGGGCTGACTGCGGCGGAGTAAGGGCCGGAATTTTATTAGGGGGTGCCG
>CABTYA010000076.1 GCA_902488965.1 uncultured Veillonellaceae bacterium | reverse complement strand
CTTTTTCAATTGACCGGGCTCATTTTCATGAGTCCGCACATTGGCGTTCTTGCTTGCATTGTTCAGTTTTCAAAGAACCGTGCGCCTTGTAGCGACTTTCAATATACTACCATGTTCAACCGTGCCTGTCAAGACATTTCGCGGGAACTTTTTGCCCTTTTTTCGCCTGCCCTTGACGAAAAACGGACATCGACGCTCTATATCGACGCTCTATATAGTAGAAAATATATAGTCATTGTCCGTAGGTAGTATGCTTTTTGTCGGCCGACAGTCCCACAGGCAATAAAAAACGCACCCGCGGGTGCGCTTTTGTTGTTCTTATTTTTCGGCACGTGCCCGTGCATCGGCGCGGTAGCCCGCTTGGTGGACTTGATAGGCGAGACTGCCGACTTCGAGCGCACTGTGGCGCCGGCCGTAGAGCCAGTAGATGAGGCCGCCGATGGCCAGCCATGTGAAAAAGAATTCAAAAGTGTGCAGCGACAGGTTGAGAAAAATGTAGACACAGAAGATGAATCCGAGTGTCGCCATCGTGTACAGCCACGGGCAACGGAAGGGCCGCGGGAGTTCAGGGTACTTCTTGCGCAGGACCATGACGCCGAGCAGGGAGCAGGAGAACGCGAAAAGCGTGCCCGCACTGGTCATTTCGGCGATGATGTTGATCGGAGTAAGACCTGCCATGACGGCGACAATCGAGCCGACGACGATGGTGACGGTGACGGGGGTGTTAGTTTTCGGATTGACGCGAGAGAAAAATCGCGGCAAAAGGCCGTCACGGCTCATCGCAAAGAAGGCGCGGCTCTGTGCGTACAGAAAGACCAAAATCACGGTCGACAGCCCGCACAGCGCGCCGGTACCGACGAGCGCCGAGCCGAAGGAGTAGCCCAAGTACCGCAGAACATAAGCGACCGGTTCGGCATTGTCGAGTGCCGTATAGGGAACGACGCCGGTCAGTGTCGCGCTGACCAGGATATATAATAAGGTACAAATCCCCAGCGAAGCGATGATGCCGATCGGCATATCGCGGTTCGGATTTTTCGTTTCTTCCGCAGCGGTGGCGATACAGTCAAAGCCGATATAGGAGAAGAAGATGACCGCCGTCCCTGCGGATACGCCGTGCCAGCCGAACGGCAAGACAGGTACCCAGTTGCTCGGCTCGATATGCGGTGCGGCGAGAAACAGGAAAATGAAGATCGCCGACACTTTGACAAAGACGAGAATTTTATTGACGCGGGAAGATTCCGTGATGCCGCGAATGAGCAGCAGGGTAATCACGGCAACAATCAGCATGGCGGGCAAGTTGACCAGTCCGCCTTCCCACGGGCCCGACGTCAGCCATGCCGGCAACGGCGTGCCGGCGGATTTGAGCAATCCCGACAAATACGCGCTCCAGCCGACCGCTACGGTCGCCGAACCGACGGAATATTCCAGGATCAACCCCCAGCCGACCAGCCAGGCGATCAATTCGCCGAGTGTACTGTATGTATAGGTATAGCCGCTCCCCGCGACGGGCAGCGCCGCCGCCAGCTCCGAGTAGGCCATCGCGACAAAGCCGCAGGTAATCCCCGCCAGGATGAAACTGAGCATGATCCCCGGTCCGGCGTATTCCGCAGCAACCACCCCCGTCAGTACGAAGATCCCCGTACCGATGATAATGCCCAGCCCGAGCAGGGTGATATCCATGGCGTTCAGTCCCTTTTTCAGTGAACTGTGCGCCAGGTCATGCTGAAATGCCGCAATCGGCTTTGTCCGTAAAAAACTCATATTATCCCTCTTTCATCGAAGAGCGTCTCTTTCCGCCCGATACTCACAAAGTTAATGATAACACACCAACGCACGACGCAACAGGAATTTTAGCCAATTCGAGTATACTGAATTTGTATATGGTATATACCAGTTGCGAACGAGGTATACTACTTTTCCGTTTAGGGCATATCACGCCGGCTGCGGATTTGCACTTGCACCGCGGTGAGCGGATTGGTACAATGACAGAGAGCGATAAGGAGGCTATTATGCAAAAATTTTGGTCGGAAGTATGGGATTGGACTTATTCCATCGTAGTGGCACTGGCGTTGGCCATGCTGGTGCATATTTTCCTGTTTGTACCGACACGGGTCTCGGGCGAATCAATGATGCCGACGCTGCATCACGGGCAGTACCTCGTCGTCTCCAAGATGTCGCATTCCCTGCGCCAATTGCCGGACTACGGCGAGATTGTCATCATCGACAGCCGGGTCAAACGGGAACGTTCCTGGGCCGATGATTTTGCGGAGCCGGCGCAAAACTATTTGGCATTGTTCGACTCGGCGTACCAGACGAATTTTGTTTGGGTCAAACGTGTCATCGGGCATCCGGGAGATACGCTCGAGTTTTACGACGGACGTGTCTACCGCAACGGTACCGCCCTCGACGAGCCGTACATCAACGAGCCGATGCAGTATCGCAGCGATGTGAAGATCGTCATCCCCGAAGGACATGTCTTTGTCATGGGCGACAATCGCAATCATTCGAGCGACAGCCGCTTCATCGGACCGGTGCCGATCGATCACGTGCTGGGCACGGTCGTTTGGGAACTTTAACAACTAAAAAAGACGTTGCCGCAAGGCAGCGTCTTTTTGTTTGTCACCAATCCGATCTTCGTTTATTCTTTGCGCAGAACGCGATGCATCTGCTCCAATACATCCGTCAGGCTGATTTTTTGTGCAGCCGTCAGCGTCGCCAAATCCGTATCCATGTCTTCGGGCATCTCGATGCCGTATTCCTGCAGTACGGCCAGCGTCTGCGGGTACATGGTCAGCAGGTCCTGCAGTTTGGTCCCGCCGCCGATGAGTTCCTTGCCCAACTTGTCCGCCAAGTACTCATTCATCTCGCCGAGCAATTCAAATACGTCCATCCCGTGGACCTGTGTCGCTTCCCACAGGGTTTCGTCATAAGAAACGAAACAGCCGACGCAATGCATGCCGTATTCCATGAGCAGCGGTCCCATCTCGGGGTACACCGTGATGACCTCCATGATGTTGTCCTCGGGACGCACGAAATCCCCGTAATGCAGGACGGGTGCCTCGGGACGCGGCGGACGGGTATCGGCCGCCATCGACCAATCGTAAAAGTCCTCGGCCGGCTGCGGCATGACCTCAACCGGTGCCGCCTGCTCGACACCGAGCACTTCCCGACGGAAGGCATCAAGCCCGATCCGTTCGACAAATTTCGGCAGCGTTTCAAATTTTTCCTGACGGGTATAGTAGCTCCCCGCCCGTTCCAAAATCTGCACGGCATCGTCCGCCAAAGTGACAAAGCCGATAAACACATGATCGCCGACAAAAATTTCCCAGCCGTCCTCCATGCCGACCGCCAACAGCGGCAGCGGCGTCTGAATGTCGCAGGTAACGATGTCGCGCGGCCACTCCATGTACGGAGACAGCCCCGTCGCCACCAGCATCGGCGCGACTTCTTCAGCCGCCGCCCCCGCCAGGGTTACGTCGCCGTTCGGTTCGCGAATGAGCGCCGCCTGATACATTTTAGCGACGTCACGCGCAGTGTTGATAAATGCGGCCCGCTCTTGCGAGTTGGGCACGAAATGATAGACCAATGAATACGTCATGTTACTCATGACACTACCTACACCCCTTTTGATGATTCCGTTCAGCGGATGATGCCCTCCCGCTGCAGCGCGGCCAAATCCAAATGGCAATAGCCGTCGGGATTTTTCTGCAAGTACCGCTGATGCTCTTCTTCCGCCGGATAAAAGTTTTCCAACGGCATCATTTCCGTACGGATTTGTTTTTCCATGCCCGGTTCGGGCGCTTCATTCAAGATCAGCTGCGCGTTCGTATCGACCGCCGGGCCTCGTCCGCGTTGCTGCATAAAGTTCATGTAATGCGTGAGGAACGGTTCGTCCTCGCGATGCGTATAATAAATCCCCGTGCGATATTGCGAGCCGACGTCGCTGCCCTGCCGGTTCAGCGTATACGGATTGATAATCGCAAAAAACACGCCCAACAACTCCGTCAGGTCGGTTTTCTTCGGATTATAGGTGACCTTGACCGTTTCCGCCGCTCCCGTATCGCCGCTGCACACTTCTTCGTAGCTCGGCGCTTCTTTCTTGCTGTTGGCATAGCCGACTTCGGTCGCGACCACGCCCGGCAATCGGGAAAATACTTCTTCCACACCCCAGAAACAGCCGCCCGCCAGGTAAATATCTTTCATGATGATTCCCTCCTTGATGCTCCGCTATGATGTCCTCTATCGGTATTATAACAGTTTCCGCCCGTGCTTGCTCAATACCATTCCATATTGTACCCGTGCGTTGCGGGGAACATCCGTTGCAGGCATGCGATCGCGTCCGCGCTGCCGGTGAGTCGTTCTTCCCGCGCCAACACCGCCGCATCGAGTCCGCCCATCAGCAGTGTCCCGAGCGCACCGACGCCGAGCGAGATATCCGCCGCCCGTGTCGCCGGCGTAGCGGCGGGGGAAGCCCCCCCCCGCGCCGCCCCCTCCCCGCGCAGCGGTTTCGTCCGCCCCCGGCCGCGCCCCCCCAACAAG
>CABTYA010000075.1 GCA_902488965.1 uncultured Veillonellaceae bacterium | reverse complement strand
GGCGGCGGCCGCGAACATGCCTTGACACTGAAGTTGAAACAAAGCAGTAAGGTGGACGAGATCATCGCCATTCCGGGCGGGAGCGGTATGCGCGGCGCAGCGGACGGACTGCCCGTGACATGGACCGGAGCGGAAGAACTGGCGGAGATCGTGGCCGCCGAACAACCGGACTTGGTCGTTGTCGGCAATGAAGCCCCGCTGGTGGACGGCATTGTCGATCTTCTGACGGCACGGGGGATTCGTGCCTTCGGCCCGACGAAAGCGGCGGCACGAATCGAAAGCTCCAAAATATTTGCCAAAGAATTGATGGAGAAATATCATATCCCGACGGCAAAATTCGCCTCGTTTACGCATCCCGGCCGGGCGAAAACCTACTTGGTACGCAAACCCGCGCCCTTTGTCATCAAAGCGGACGGATTGGCCCAAGGCAAGGGCGTCATCATCGCCAAGGACAATGCCGAAGCGCAGGCGGCGATCGACGTGATGCTGCGCGATCATCAATTCGGCAGTGCGGGCAATCGGATCGTCATTGAAGAATTTATGGAAGGCCGCGAAGTCAGCTTGCTCGCGTTCGTGGACGGAGAGACGGTCGTACCGCTGATTCCCGCGCAGGACTATAAACGGCTTGGCGATCACAATGAAGGCCCGAATACCGGCGGGATGGGCTCGATTGCGCCGGTCTCGATGAGCGACGAAGACTATCAGGCGGCGGTCGAAACCATTCTCAAACCGACCGCACGGGCGTTGGTCGAAGAAGGCTGCCCTTTCCGCGGCGTGTTGTACGCCGGCCTCATGCTGACGGCCGACGGTCCGAAAGTCGTCGAGTTCAATTGTCGGTTCGGCGACCCGGAAACGCAGGTTCTTTTGCCGTTGCTGGAAAACGATCTGGCGGAAGTTTTGGAAGCGGTCGTGGACGGTCGGCTCGCCGATGTCGAACTCAAATGGCGCGACGGTGCGGCGGTCTGCGTCGTACTGGCGGCGTTCGGCTATCCGCGCAAGGTCTATAAGGGCGACCGGATCACGGGCATCGACAAGGTAGAGGCGTATACCGATGTGCATTTGTGTCATGCGGCAACACGCTATATCGAAGGCGCGTATTATACGGACGGCGGGCGCGTGCTCGATGTCGTCGCGGTGCGTGAAACGATGGCCACGGCGCAACAGGCCGCTTATGAAGCGCTCGAAAAAATCGAATTTGACGGGATGCAATACCGCAGCGACATTGCGGCCGATGAGCTGGAGCGGTTGCAGTAATGAGCGCGGTATGGGCGTTTCTTATCGCGGTCCTGCTCCTGTTTTGTATCCTCGCCACGGCGGCGGGACTGCCGGGCAACTATGCCATGATGGCGATATTGCCGCTGTTCGGCTGGCTGACGGATTTTTCCTGGCTGAGCAGTCGGGAAACGGCGTGGCTGGTCGGCGCTTTGCTGACGGGCGAGGTCATCGAGGCGCTGGCGGGGATGCTCGGCGCTTCGCGCGCACGGGCCAGCCGGCGGACGAAGTGGTGGACGCTTGGCGGCGGTATCCTCGGGGGGATTATCGGCAGTGCGATCATTCCCGTTATCGGCTCGCTGGCGGGTCTGCTCGCGGGGGTGTTCCTGGCGGCGTTCATCAGCGTCTGGCAGGAACGTCGAGATTCGCGGCGCGCGCGGGAAGTGGCGTGGAGTGCCGCCGTGGCGCAGCTCATCGGCACGGTGACAAAACTCGTCATCGCTGTCGGTGTGTGGATTTATCTCGTCACGGTCGTGCTGGTGGCGGCTTGGCAGTGAAGCGGATGCGGATATACGGCAATACAAAACGCACGGACATCTGTCCGTGCGTTTTGTATTGCCGACCGGTCGCCTCATTCATCTCCCAGGAAAAACAGGTCGCTGTCGTCGTCATCCGCCAGACCGAGGACGGCGAACAGCATACCGAATGTCAAGGCGAATACGGAGAATAGGCACACCAAAAGAATTTTGCCCACCTTTTTCATATCGCGTCCCTCCTTCGGCGGTATCTGTCCTCATGATACCAAATCGCCCGTGCTTGTCAACGGCGATTGGTCGATGCAGGCGGCAACGCTTGTCGAGGGCGGGAAAAAGAAAATGGAAAAATGTTCATTTACCCCTTTACTTTTTTACCATAGTAAAGTATAATAGGACACATCAGTGAAACAGGCAGCAATACAGCCGAGGGGCGATGCGGACTGCCGGAGTGTGAAACGGACAGGAGGTCAGTAATATGAACTGGAAAAAATTAGCCGTGACGGCGTTACTCGGGTTAGGCGTGGTCGGTGTATTGGCCGGTTGCGGCGGCGGTGATACGGCACCGAAAGAATTGCCGCAAAAGGTAGTTGTCGGTTTGGACGACAATTTCCCGCCGATGGGATTCCGTGATGAAAGCGGCGAACTGACGGGATTTGATATCGAACTCGCCAAGGAAGTCGGCAAACGTACCGGTATCGAAATGGAATTCAAAGGCATCGACTGGTCCACCAAGGAAGCGGAACTGGCGGCGAAACGGGTGGATCTCTTGTGGAACGGATTGACGATTACACCGCAACGGGCGGAAAAAATCCTGTTTTCCGAAACGTATATGTATAACGATCAAATCATCGTAACACTGGCCGATCGCGGCGATATTACGGCGATTGACGAGCTGGCGGGCAAGACCGTCGCCACGCAGGAAGGCGGCACGGGCATCGATGCGTTGGCCAAGATGCCGGAACTGCAAAAATCGTTTAAGGAGTTGCGTCTGTACGGTGTTTACACGGATGCACTGATGGATTTGGAAATCGGCCGTGTGGATGCGGTGCTGGTGGACGGCGTCGTGGGACGGTACTACATGACGAAGAAACCGGGCGTATTCAAAGAATTGCCGCAGACTTTGGCAACGGAAGAATACGGCGTGGGCATGCGTAAAGACGATGCCAAGTTGAAAGCAGTCATCGACAAAGCCATTGCCGATATCCGTGCGGACGGTACGGGCGCGGCGCTCGGTGGCAAGTGGTTCGGCCGTGACGTCATGAACCACAACTAAGGAGGCTGAATCAGCGTTGATGGAATATATCGGTTCGATTCTTCCGACATTGCTTTCGGGACTTGTGATTACGGGAGAAATCTTTTTTTTGACGATCGTGCTGTCGCTGCCGCTCGGGATTCTGCTGGCGATTTTTCGCCTCAGCCGTTTGCGGGTGGTACGCGACTTGGTCGCGACGTATATCTATGTGATGCGCGGCACGCCGCTGATGTTGCAGATTTTGTTCATCTACTACGGGCTGCCGTTGCTGCCCGGTGTCGAAGTCCAATTCGGCGACTTTACGGCGGCGATGATTGCCTTTGTCGCCAATTATGCGGCGTATTTTGCGGAAATTTTCCGCGGCGGCATTCAGTCTATTTCCCGCGGGCAATATGAAGGCGCGAAAGTGCTCGGCATGACCTACGGGCAGACGATGCGGCATATCATTTTGCCGCAGGTCGTCAAGCGCGTCCTGGCGCCGGTCGGCAATGAAACCATCACGCTGTTGAAAGATACCTCGCTTGTGTATGTATTGGCGATGAACGATCTGATGCGCATGACGCGCAGCGTCGTACAGCGCGATTTCGATACGACGGCGTTTTTCGTCGCCGGTGTGATTTACCTGTTTTGCACATTTGTCCTGACGCGGCTGTTGGCACGCCTCGAACGGCATTATGCGGTCTATGAGGAGTGAGTGCCATGGCGAGTATTGAGATGCATGATATCCACAAATCGTTCGGTGCGGGGGAAGTCCTGCGCGGTTGCAGCTTGGTGCGCGAACGCGGCGGAGTCACCTCGATCATCGGGCCGTCGGGCAGCGGCAAAAGCACCTTTTTACGGTGTTTGTGCCATTTGGAAACCATCGATCGCGGTACAATCCGTGTTGACGGCGAAGTCCTTGCACAGGACACGCCGACGGGCAGCCGCTATGCCGATGCGGCGACCTTGCGGCGCATTTGCGGAAAAATGGGCATGGTGTTTCAGCAGTTTAACCTGTTTCCCCATATGACCGTGCTGGAGAACCTGATGATCGCGCCGCAGGTGGTCCAAGGGCGGCGCAAGGAGGATATCCTCCCGCAGGCCGAAGCCCAGCTCGAGCGTGTCGGGCTCTATGCCAAACGCGACGTCTATCCGAGCCGGCTTTCAGGCGGACAAAAACAGCGCGTGGCGATTGCCCGCGCCCTCGTCATGGAGCCGGAAATTATGCTCTTTGACGAACCGACTTCGGCGCTGGACCCGGAATTGACGGGCGAAGTCCTCAAGACGATCCAACGGCTGGCGGAAGAAAAAATGACGATGATCATCGTCACGCACGAGATGAATTTTGCGCGGCGCGTTGCCGACCGCGTGCTCTTTATGGTCGACGGTACTGTCGCCGAAGAAGGCACGCCGGACGAGATTTTCGACCGCCCGCAACAGGAACGTACGCAGGCGTTCTTATCCTCGATGATCGGGGAACGCTGAGAATAGGAGCCAAATGCCACCGCTTGCGGGCGGTGGCATTGGTGTGCGTCGATTTTGATGCACCGCACTTGTTACCGGCGGTATCGGCGGCGGGAAGCTCCGTCGCTGTCTGCGGTGCGGGACCCGTCGTGCGGATAAAATCACCATTTGTCAGAAAAAGGCTTGCATTTTGATGATGACTTGTCTATAATAAGATATGTTCATATTCCCTGATAGCTCAGTCGGTAGAGC
>CABTYA010000074.1 GCA_902488965.1 uncultured Veillonellaceae bacterium | reverse complement strand
CTGCCGTACGGTCAGGTACGCCACCAACACGCCGATGAGCAATATCAGCACCAGCGCCGCCAGACCCAACGAGTAGGTATTCCATACCGCGTTGGTGTCTTTGGCGAAAATCGCCTCGTAACTTGCCAAGGAAAAGCCGCCCGTATAGACTTGGCCGCCGTTTGTCGCTAAAAAACTGGTGTAAATGACCACCGCTTGCGGGATAATCGCCAAGCCGACAACCGTGTACACGACCGCATGAAGCACTGCGTTTTTCCAACCGCGGGCCTGTACTTTCGCCATCGGTTTGAGTGCGGTCATCGTATACGAGCTGCGCTCGGAGATGAACCGCTGCGCAAAAAAGAGCAGCATCGTCAGCACGACGACAATCAGACACAACGCCGCCGCAAAGCCGTCATCCCCGCCCACTTCACTCATAAACTGGTTGTACACCAATACGGGCATCGTCTTGTAGCCTTCGCCGATCAGCATCGGTGTCCCGAAATCGGAGAAGACGCGCATGAAAATGAGCAACGCCCCGGCCAGCAATGTCGGCATCACCAACGGCACGATGATGCGCCGCATACGGTCCAACGGACCCGAGCCGAGACTCTCCGCCGCCTCGATCAGTGAACTGTCCATGTTTTTCAGCGCACCGGCGACATAGAGATAAATCAGCGGGAAAGATTGCAATGAAAATACCAGCAAAATCCCCGCAAATCCGTAGATTCCGTCAAAGGCCGCCCCCGTCGTTTCATTCCACCAGGAAGTGATGACCCCGCTGCGTCCCAGCAGCTGAATCCACGCATACGCCCCGATAAACGGCGGCGACAAATACGAGATAACGATGAGGACATTCAGCCAGGCCGACCCGTGAATCTTGTACTTCGTCAGGATATACGCCATCGGTACGCCGATAAGCGCCGCCAACAATGTCGCCGCCATCGTAACTTCCAGCGAGTTGATCAATGTCGACCAATAAAACCGTTTTTCAAAGAACTTGCTGATATAGTCCATCGTCAAGGCGCCGCTCGCCGGATCGACGACCGCCTTGTACAGTACCAGTCCCAGCGGCAATAAAATAAATACCGCTCCGAACGCAAACACCATCAGGCTCAGCAGCGTCCAGCCGTTCCATACCGCTTTTCGCTTCATCTTACACACTCCCGATCAGCGTCCGCGTACTGGCCGCATCAAATATATTGATTTTGCGCGGGTCCATCCGTGCCCACAGCACCGTCCCGTCGGGGAAAATCTCTTCGCGACTGCGGTCCTGGATGATTTCGAGCTGCGCTCCCGTATCGGTACGGGCGAAATAATGCGTCACCAAACCCAAAAAGACGGAGCTCTCAATCGTCACGCGCACGCCCGGTCCCTGTGTATCGAGCGTCCATTCTTCCGGACGTACCGCCGCCGTCACATCCCGGCCGTACGCCTCGGGTAACAGCGAAGGAATCCGCTCCGCATAGGTATCCGTCACCTGCAGCACCGGTTCTCCCGACGCCACCCGTGCCGGCAACGAATTGGACAACCCGATAAATGAGGCGACAAACGTATTGGCCGGCCGCCGATAAATCCGTACCGGTGTGTCCACCTGTTGGATTTCGCCCGCCTGCATGACCGCGATCCGGTCCGAAACGGCCAGCGCCTCTTCCTGGTCATGTGTCACGTATACGGTCGTAATCCCGATACGATGCTGGATTTCCTTGATGACATTGCGCATTTCCACCCGCAACTTGGCGTCAAGATTGGACAACGGTTCATCCATCAGCAGCACTTCCGGCTCGATGACAATCGCCCGTGCCAACGCCACGCGCTGCTGCTGACCGCCCGACAACTGCGACGGCATGCGTTCGGCCAAATGGTCGATTTTGACGATTTGCAAAATCTCGTCGACCGAGTGCGCCATCTCGCCTTTCGATTTTCCGCGCATCTTCAGACCGAACTCGACATTTTCCCGCACGGACATATGCGGAAAAATCGCATAATTCTGAAAGACCATCCCCATATTCCGCCGATTGGTCGGAATATCATTGATGACCTTGCCGTTGATTCGAATCTCTCCTTCTTCAATCGAGTTAAATCCGATGATCATCCGCAAGAGTGTCGTCTTACCGCATCCCGACGGCCCGAGCAGGGTAAAAAACTCTCCCGGCCGAATCGACAGCGACACGCCTTTGATCACCGTATCCTTACCGTATTGTTTGACCACACGGTCCAATTCAATTGCGACTCCCAACTTGTTTCCTCCGCCCTACATGCAAAATGGAGCCCCGCGGCGGGGCTCCACGTAATTGCGATTCGTTATTGCAACGAATTTTCCAAATGCCGATTCCATTCCGCAACAATTTCGGGTTTGTGTTCCGCCACCCAATTTTCATCGTAGTTGTCAAACATCCGAATTTCATCTTGCGGTTTCATATAATCGGCGAGTTTCGCACCTTTACGCAACGGACGTACCGTCAACGTTTCACCGACCATATTTTGTACTTTTTCAGACAGCATATAGTCGACAAACTTCTTCGCATTTTCGATATTGCGTGCGCCTTTGATGATCTGTACCGATTCACCCGGGAAAATCGCGCCTTCCGAGGGGAATACGACTTCAACCGGTGCGCCGTTCTTCACATAGTTCGCCGCCGGGTCTTCCCAAGTCAGACCGACGGTGTATTCGCCGTCCGCGACACCTTTATGGACCGCGCCCGAACTGTTCAGGAACTTACCGTCCACATTCTGGATGAACTGATCGACGAATTCCCAAGCTTCCGGGCTCATCGGATCATTGTTTTTCCCGTGCGCATAGAGCATCGCCATCAACGACTGGAACGCCGAACTCGAGTTGGCGGGGTCGCCCATCGCGATTTTCCCGCGCAATTCCGGATTGAGCAAATCGCTGAAGCTGCTGATCGGTCCCTGCGCCAAATCTTTGTTGACGATCAGTACCGTCGGATCGGCAAATGCCGGTGTAAAATAGCCGCTCTTATTTTGGAATGCCGGCAGCATATTCGTATTTTCCGGCGATACATACTGCTCGAACAAATCTTTCTTCGAAGACAGCATCGTTTCGTCCGCCGCCCAGAAGATATCACCCCCCGGGTTGCCTTTTTCCGATTCTACGCGTTTAAGCAAGGGACCGGTCCCCGCCACAACGACTTCGACCTTAATCCCGGTATCTTTTTGGAAGTTGTCAATCACCAAATTGTTCAATTGTTCACTGCGCGCCGTATACACGACCAGCTTATCGCTGTCCGCCGCGGGTTTCTTCTCGCTGTCGCCGCCGCAACCGGCAATCGCCATCGCAAGCACCGCTACTCCGGCCAGTTTGACCCAGCGTTTTGACATCATACCCATGTGAATCCCCTCCCGTAACTATATATACTGTATACTTACCTGTTACCATCATAGCACATACACGCCATTGACACCAATTTTACCGCGTATTGACGCCTTTCAAAAAAGGCATATGCAGTCGATTGATTTCAGATAAAACATTACAGGTCATGTGTTTCCCACACGGGAGACGCCGCCGTTACGAAACCGCTTTGTACGCGCGCGCCGAATTCTTCCGTCAGCCACCATATGAGCAGGTCCTGCGCCGCCGCGATCCGATCTTTCGTATCGACAAAGCCGTCAATCGGGAACAACGCCCGCGTCGTCGCCGCCGTCATCTTGCCGCATTCGCTTTGCCGCCAAATAAAGCGACGGGTACGCACGGCAGAGCCGCTCACATAGACGATTTCCCCCGTATCGGGTATCTCGGCCGTATCACTGCCGAACGGCACAAAGGTATCTCCCGCCCGTGCCGGCCGCACACTGAGCGTGCCGTCCGTCAGCGTCGCCGCGTCATGCGCGCCGAGCGGCACGTCGCAGGTCAGTGAAACCGCATTGACGGCGTCCACCAAGGGAGAAATATGCGGCAACCCCTTGCCCTTTACCAAGCGGGTGAGCAACGCCTCCAGCGACGGCGGAAAACGGTTCGGATTGATACCGAGCGCCCGCATGGCTTCCCGATACGGCACGACCGCGGGGTCTTCTTTGATTTTGAGCGCGCGTCGTTCGATATTCTCTTGGCAAGCGGCGTCAAAAAACGCACGCAACCGCTCGGCATCGCGCGGCGCCGTAATGCCCGTCGCCGCCACAATGCCGAAACACAGTGTCGGCACGGCCTCAAACAATGCCCGGTCAACAGTATACTTCAACATATCATTCTCCCAAGAAAAAAAGACGGGGTTCCCCGTCCGTTAAAAAATCGCTCGACAAATCGCAATCACGATCGTCCCCGGCACGCCGAAAAACGCCACGATGATCGCATCCAACACCGACCACGGCAACGCAACGAGCCCCAACGCATCAATGAGCCAATAAACCACACCGCCGGCGATGATATTGCCGATAAACGGGCTCAACGCCCAACCCAAGAACTTGGCGATCATAATCACAATCGCCGCCGTGATAAGAAATACTACTCCGATTTCCAGCATTTGAGTCACCTCACATAATCTGCCGGTGCGCCAACGCACCCGCCAACGTAATTCCGTCCACAAATCCGATATCGCCGCCGGCCGGCAGCCCGCGGGCGATGCGCGTCACCCGTACGCCGATCGGCTTGAGCAGCCGTGCCAAATACATCGCGGTCGCCTCTCCTTCAACGTCGGGATCGGTCGCCAAAATGACCTCCGTCACGCGATCACTCCGAAGCCGTTCCAGCAACTCGCGAATCCGCAAGTCTTCCGGACCGACGCCGTCAAGCGGCGACAGCACGCCTCCCAGTACATGGTACACCCCGCGATACCCCTGCGAGCGTT
>CABTYA010000073.1 GCA_902488965.1 uncultured Veillonellaceae bacterium | reverse complement strand
GGAGTTCGGCGAAGGTTTTGCTGCGGCCTTGCGGCGGGAAGTGCGGGAAGAAACGGGACTTGCGGTCGATATATTGGGGCCGATCGGTCTGTGGGAGTATCGTCGGACGTCGTCGTACTATCTGACGGGTGTGATGATGGCGTGCACGACAACGTCGCAGGAGGTGCGGTTGTCAAAAGAGCACGGTGCGTATGCGTGGGTCTTGCCGCAGGAGCTCGTCGATTATCCGCTGCATAATTCGCTGCGGCGGGCGTTGGCACGGATTTCGACGGATAAACTGGAGGCAGCGGTGACGCTGGCGCGACGATTGGTCGGAGAAGAACGATGATACAAATCTGGGGATTGAAAAAATGCCGGGACACGCAAAAAACGGTCCGCTTTTTCAAAGAACGGCGGATTCCCGTGCAATATACGGAATTGACGGAAAAAGGGCCGGGCAAACGGGAATGGGAGAGTATCATTCGCGCGCTCGGTCACGTCCCGATTCATCGAGAAGGACGGGCATTTCGTGCGGTCGTACCGCAGGGAACGACATTTGTACCGCTGGCGCTTTTGTGCGAGCATCCGACGGTCGCGGTGACACCCGTCGTGCGTTGCGGGCGGTTGGCGACGGTCGGCTATTGTCCCGAAGTCTGGACCGAGTGGCAAAAGGAGGCGTAGGCATGAGCGGAAAACTGATCGTCCTGGAAGGCAGTGACGGCAGCGGAAAAGAAACCCAGGCCAAACTCTTGACGGCACATCGCAACCGCAACGGTCGGCCGGCGCGCATGGTGACCTTTCCCAATTACGAGGGAGAGGCATGCGCACCGGTGCGCATGTATCTTGCCGGGCGGTTCGGTACGCATCCGTCCGACGTCAATGCCTACGCCGCATCAACATTTTATGCGGTCGATCGTTTTGCGTCTTATCGGGAAGACTGGGGCGCATTTTACGAAAACGGCGGTACGATCATCGCCGATCGCTATGTGACGAGCAATATGGTGCATCAGATGACCAAACTCACGGATCCTGCGGAATGCGAAGCATTTTTAACATGGCTTGACGATTTGGAATATACCAAATTCGGTTTGCCGCGGCCGGATGCGGTGATCCTGTTGGATTTGCCGCTTGCCGTGACGGAGGCGTTGATTGCGGAGCGGGAAGGACGAAGCGGCGGCGATATCCACGAACGCGACAAGGCGTATTTGCGGCGTTGTCAGGAGGCCTATGACGTACTGGAACAACGATACGGGTGGTGCCGAGTACTGTGTGCCGAAGACGGGCGCTTGCGCTCGATTGAAGATATTCACGCCGAGATTTGTCGCGTGACGGATGAGATATAACGTAAAAAAGACACCGAGGTGTCTTTTTTTGTGCGGCAAGATGCGGCAGGCATAGAGGCGACTGATGATGATAAAGGCAAAGCGGACACATAAAACGAGCCGTGACATGAAATCACGGCTCGCGGTATCTGTCGCACTCAGCGGTCGGTTTTGGTTTCGGGATGCGGGATCAGTTGCCCTTTTTCATCTTTGTAGTAGTGTGCTTCCGCAGGAAACTGGTCGGTCTTCGGTACGGTGAATCCGCGCCCGATCACATCGGCGGTCGGGGTGATGAAGATAAACGCATTCGGGTCGATGGTTGTGATGACCTCTTTCAGTCGTGCGATTTGCGTGAGATTGATCACGACAAAGACGACGCGGCGCTCCTGTTTGGTAAAGGCGCCCTGACCGTGGAGAATGGTGACGCCGCGGCCGATATTGCGAATGACGGCATCGGCGATTTCATCGGGAAAACTCGAGATGATGAAGGCGGTCTTGCGTTGATTCCAGCCGACGACGACCTTGTTGGTCATGACGGACTGGATATACATGCCCGCAAGTGTGAGCACGGCCAGTTCCAAGTTGAAGATGTAGGCACTGATCGCCATCAGGATGACGTTGAAACCGAAAATTACGCTGCCCATCTCAAGGGAGTAGTATTTTTTGACGATGGCGGCGATGACGTCGAGTCCGCCGCTGTTGCCGTCGTAGCGGTACATCAGCCCTGAACCGATGCCGATTAAAACACCGCCGAATACGGCGGAAAGGATCGGGTCGCTGATATGGGCACGTATCGAGAGAAATGCGGTCGAGTCGACGGCAAGTGAAATCATGACCGTGCCGAATACCGACATCAATGTATAACGATGTCCCAAGAACCGCACCGCCAGCAGCAAAATCGGAATATTCAGAACCAAGTTGGACACACCGAAGGAGATACCCGACAGGTAGTAGATAATGATAGCTACCCCTGACATGCCGCCGGAGAGCAGGTTGTGCGGGATATAAAACATATTCAACCCGAGGGCGTAAATGAAACAGCCGACGGTAATCATCAACATCGTTTGCAGATTGCGATTCATGGGTCTCCTTTCCGTAATATGTGCCGTTCGTTGTCGAACAAAATAAAATCAAGTATACTAATAAGGTGGCATTCGTACGCGCAGCGATGCGTGTCGAATTGCCGTAATATGTCTATTATACCTGTAACGATATCGTTTTACCAGTTGAGGAAGTGGATTATGCTGGAGGAATTGGCGCCGGCCAAGGTCAATTTGGCGCTCGCGGTGCTCGGTGTGCGTGAGGACGGCTATCATGAAGTGGATACGGTGATGCACTCGATCGAGCTGAGTGATTCCGTCTATTTGTCGGCGGCGGACGATACGGTGTTTTCTTGTGACAAATTGGATATCCCGTGCGGTCCGGGCAATTTGGCCTATGATGCGCTGCAGTTGATGCGCCGTTATACGGGACGGCGCGACGGCGTACGTATCGATTTGCGTAAGCGGGTCCCGCACGGAGCGGGACTGGGCGGCGGCTCGGCCGACGCGGCGGCGGTACTGCGCGGATTGAACCGATTGTGGAAGTTGGGGATGAGCCCCTCGGAACTGCGGTGGCTGGCGCGTCAGCTCGGCACGGATACAGTGTTTTGCTTGGCGGGCGGGGCGGCACGCGGTACGGGACGCGGTGACGTGTTGCAAGCGCTGCCGCCGCTTCCGCCGACGGAACTGGTGTTGGTCAAACCACCGGCGACGGTGGCGACGGCGCATGCCTATCAGGCGTATGATCGGGCCGAACGTACGGGGGCGGTTGACGTCACCGGAATGGTGAATGCGTTGCACGAAGGAGCCGTCGGCATGGTGAGTCGGCGACTGGGCAATGTGTTCGAATCGGTGTTGTTGGCGGACATGCCCGCGTTGGCCGAAGTCAAGCATGCCGCCCGCAAGATGGGCTTGCCCGTATTGATGAGCGGCACGGGATCGGCCTTTTTCATTGTGGCGGAGAGTGCACGAGAGTCGCGGCACATTGCCCGACGTCTGCAGGAGCGGTATCCGTCATGGCAAGTATGGTGTACACGAACGAGGGGTGAGATGATAGATGAAGAAGAATAATACACGGCGGCTCGAACCGATTTCACTCGATGAATATCGGCCGTTGCGGGAAGTCGTTGCGGAGACCTTGCGCCGTGCGATTCAAGAAGGCGTTTTGGCGCCGGGGGAACGATTGATGGAGATTCATCTGGCGGACGAGTTGGGAGTGTCACGCACGCCGATTCGTGAAGCGATTCGCGAACTCGAGGCGGACGGCTTTGTCGTGATGATTCCGCGGCGCGGAACGTATGTGGCGGATATTTCGCTGAAAGATATCTCGCAGGTGTTTGAAATCCGTTCGGCGTTGGAGGAATTGGCGGCAGGATTGGCCGCCGAACGCATCACCGATATGGAGCTCGAGGAGCTCGAACGATTGCTCCGCGATATCCGTGCGTATATGGATGCGCAGGATTTCGAGGCGATTATCGATGCGGACGTACAGTTTCATCAGGTGCTGTATGAGGCCAGCCGCAATACCCGGCTGATTGAAATTATCAATAATTTACGGGATCAGATTTTACGGTTCCGCTCGGTATCGTTGCACTATCCCGGACGCTTGGAAGAGACATGGGAAGAGCATTGCAAACTGGTTGAAGCCATCGCCATGCACAATGCGTCGCGCGCGATGAAGATTGCGACGATACATATGGAAAACTCGGAAAAGACGCTGCTCAAAGGCATCGCGGAAGACAAAGAGGCGGCGGACTTTATTCATGAATTGCATCGTCGGGAGACGAAATGAAGCCGACGACGTTGGTATTTGTATTGCGTAACGACGGGGAGGTACTTCTCGGTCGCAAACGGCGCGGTTTCGGGGCCGGCAAATGGAACGGCTTCGGCGGGAAGGTACGTGACGGTGAGACGCTGACCGCTTGTGCGGTGCGTGAACTTGTCGAGGAGACAGGGCTTGCGGCCGATCCGGCGGATCTCGAATGGGCCGGAGAGCTGCAGTTCCGTTTTGCGGAGCATTCGGAGACGGATCATCTCGCGCGTATCTATCGTCTGTATCGTGTGACGGGTGAACCGCAGATGACGGAAGAGATGGAGCCGCGCTGGTTTTTGCCGAGCGAGGTTCCCTATGACGAGATGTGGGCGGCGGATCGGAACTGGGTACCGCGAGTGCTGGCGGGGGAGCGTATTGCCGGAGAAGTCGTATTCGCCGCGGACGGCGAGACGGTACTCTCGCAGCGATTGCGCACGGTCGAGGTTGACGATGCGGCCGAATCCTGACTGGCCAACGCGGCTCTTGGCGTGGTTTGCGCGCGAAGGACGCGAGCTGCCGTGGCGCGAGCAGCGTACGGCGTATACGACGTGGGTATCGGAAGTCATGTTGCAGCAGACACGGGTTGAGGCGGTGCGTCCGTACTATGCGGCGTGGCTGCATCGTTTTCCGACACCTGCAGCGGTTGCGGCGGCTGATGAGAGCGAGATTCTGCATGCTTGGCAGGGGGTCCGCTATTTCCGGGGGGGAGAAGACATTGCAACAGAGGAGTGGGGGGGGGGGG
>CABTYA010000072.1 GCA_902488965.1 uncultured Veillonellaceae bacterium | reverse complement strand
TATCCTGTACCCTCGTCCGCTATGACGGACGAAACCCTCATCACCGCCGCCCGCTGCGGCGACAGCCGCTCCTTGGAGATCCTGCTGGCACGCTACGCGCCGCTGATCGGCAAATGGAGCACTCGCCCGATCTTTCACGGTGCGGTCGGCGATGCTCGTGCGGAACTCACGCACGCCTTCGTGCAAGCCGTCCGCCGCTATGATTCGACACGCGGCGTACCGCCCGCGGGGTATTTCTCCGCGTGTCTGCGCTATGCCGCGCAAAATGCGGGCAAAAAGATCCTGCGACGCCGGGCCCGTGAAGTGGTGACGGACCGGCCGGTCGGAGTCAATACGCCGGCAACCGACACCCCCGAATCGCTCTGCCTGCGCCGCGACCTGCGCCGCCGACTCACACTCGCCCTGCAAGGCTTGACGCCGCGGCAATACGCCGTCCTGACCGCGCTCTACTACGGCGAGCTATCCCGCACCGAGACTGCAGCTTTGCTCGGCTGTACGCCGCAAGCCGTCAGCGATACGCATCGTCGGGCGCTTTCGCGCCTGCGAGCCGCCCTCGACGATACGTATCCTGATTGCTGACACAAAAAAAGCAGTTCACCCAAGTGAACTGCTTTTTTGCGTATGTCCGTGTGGCTTACGCCCACACTTTTTTCATCAATTCAGCGTATTTGTCCGTCAAATGCTGCAAGATAACATCGATCAGTACATCGACCATCTGCGGATCGAAGTAGGCGTCCGCGGTCGGAATGCACGAATCCAGGAAGATCGCGCCATCCTGATCGACAAAATACTTGAATACTTTGAACGAACGGTTGAGTTCATTCAAATGTTCGATAATCTGCGCTTCATTGTTCTTGCGAATCACGCCGGTAGCGACCTGTACGCGGACAACCAGATAAATGCTGTCGTCGACAAAAATCCCGATCGGCAGCTGCTGATTTTCGATGACGAGATTGGAACGGAATATCGTCGTATGCAATTCATTATTTGTTTCGTCCGCCGAGAACGTGTTCGGGCGATTCGTTTCAAAATACTGCGCCAAGCGTTTGGCCTTGCTTTCCGTAACTTCCTTCTTGCCTGTTTCCTCTTTGATTTCGTCTGTCATGAGAATCCTCCTCCGTCAATTGACTGTTACTGCTATCAGTATACCCGATTCTATCGGCGGTGACAATACATTTCTTCTTTACCGATATAAACAATATAAGACCGCCCTCTTGCGAGGGCGGCCAGTTCATCCACCAAGTTGTCCTTCGGGAGTTATTTGACGATCAGTTTCAACGGTACTGCGATATGCGCTTCGATGGTTTCGCCTTTGGCGACTTTCACCGCGTTGGCAAGACCTTCTTCACCCATCAGCTTCGGTTGCTGCGCAATCGTCGCTGCGAGTTTGCCGTCTTCTACCGCCTTCATACCGTCCGCCGTACCGTCAAAACCGACGATGAAGAGATCCTTGCCGGCGCTCTTCGCCGCTTCGATGGCACCCAGTGCCATTTCGTCGTTTTGCGCGAAAATCGCACGCACGTCCGGGTTGGCTTGCAAGATGTTTTCCGCGACCGTCAGACCTTTGGTCCGGTCAAAGTCCGCGTTCTGTTTCGCCACTACATTGAGTTTGCTGTCGGCGATTTTGTGGAAACCTTCACCGCGTTCCCGGCTGGCCGATGCGCCCGGGATACCTTCGAGTTCAGCAACGACGACACCTTCACCGAGTTTGTCGATGATGTGCTGCGCCGCCATTTCGCCGCCCTTGACATTGTCCGAAGCAATCAGCGATACCACATCACCGCCGTCCGACGAACGGTCGAGCATGATCACGGGGGATCCCCGCTTTGTTCGCCGCTTCGACGCTGGTTACAATCGCGGCCGAGTCGACCGGGTTGATCAGCAGGACGCTGACTTTCTGCTGGATCAGGTCTTGGATATCATTCGCCTGTTTGGCGGGATCGTCCTGTGCGGCGACCGTCTTGACGCTGACACCCATTTCTTTGGCTTTCGATTCGACACCGTCACGGACGGAGACGAAGAACGGGTTGTTCAACGTCGATACGGAAAATCCGATCGTTACATCGCTCTTGGTGTCGGCTTTGGCCGGCTCCTTGTCGCCGCCGCAACCCGCGATTACGAGTGCCAGACAGAGCGACATCATCACTAATAACAATTTTTTCATGTCAATCCTCCTCATCTGTACTGCGTCTTTACTTTTTGCGGTCCATGAGTACCGCCAGTAAAATGACAACCCCCTTGACAACTTGTTGGTAGAAACTCGAAACATTGAGTATATTCAGCCCGTTGGTGAGCGTGCCGATGATCAGGGCGCCGATCAGCGTGCCGCTGATGCGGCCCTTGCCCCCGACCAGACTCGTACCGCCCAGCACGACCGCCGCGATCGCATCGAGCTCGTAGCCCGTGCCGGCCGTCGGCTGCGCCGAGTTGAGGCGGCTGGTAATGATGATCCCCGCCACCGCGCACATCAGGCCCGTCACCGCATAGGCGAACAGTTTGACTTTGGCAATGGAAATGCCCGCAATAAACGATACTTTTTCACTGCCGCCGACCGCATAGGTCTTACGCCCGAGCGGCGTCTTGGCCAGTACGAACCAAAACAGGAAGAAAAAGAGAAACATCGTAATCGCCGGTACCGGAATGCCCGCGATATCGCCGACGCCGAACCCCGTAAACAACGGGTGATCCGTCAGGCCGCTGATGGGCTTGCCGTCGGTATAGACGAGCGTCGCCCCGCGGAAGATCGTCATCGTCGCCAAGGTCGCAATAAAAGGCGCGACCCGCCCTGCGGTGATGATGATCCCGTTGATTGCGCCGAGCGCCGTCCCGATCAGGCAGCAGAGCACCATGGCGATGACGGGATCCGTCCCGCCCTTGATGAGGCCCGCCATCAGGACACTCGACAGCGCCAGGAGCGAGCCGACCGACAAGTCGATCCCGCCCGTCAGAATGACGAACGTCATCCCGAACGAAATCAATGCGTTGATCGACACTTGCCGAAGCAAGTTCATCAAGTTCGATGTGTCGATAAACAACGGATTGAGGATAGTGATCACAATCAAGAGCCCCGCCAGTCCGATGAGCGGCCCCAGATTGCGGATAACGGATTTTACTTGCACGGTTATTCTCCCCCTGTCGCCAACGTGATAATTTTTTCCTGCGTCGCCTCTTCACGGGCGAGTTCGCCGGCAATGCGGCCTTCATGTACGACCAAAATGCGGTCGCTCATCCCGATGACCTCCGGCAGTTCGGAGGACACCATGATGATGGACACGCCCGCTTCGGTCAATTCATTCATCAAATCATAGATATCGCGCTTGGCACCGACATCGATGCCGCGCGTCGGTTCGTCCATAATCAAAATCGACGGCTGCATGCCAACCCATTTGGCAATGACGACCTTCTGCTGGTTACCGCCCGAAAGCGTCCCCGCCGATACTTCCGTCGACGCCGCTTTGACGCCGAGCCGCTCGGCGAGCGACGAGATAAAGGCGTCTTCGTCTTTGGACTTGACGATATGATGCGCCGCAAAACGATCGATACACGGGAGGGAAATATTTTCCCCGATGGAAAAATCAAGAATCAGTCCTTCGGTCTTGCGGTTTTCCGTGATAAAACCGATCCCCGCGCGAATCGCGTCCCGCGGCGTGGCGATTGTGATTTCCTCGCCGTGAAGCTGAATCTGCGCCCCGTCTTTGCGATCGACGCCGAACAGCGCGCGCATGATTTCCGTCCGCCCCGCGCCCATCAATCCCGCCACGCCGAGAATCTCGCCCTCGCGCAGCGTAAACGACACATCCGTAAAGACATCGCGGCTGTGCATATTGTGAATGGCGAAAATCACCTCGCCCGGTATCCGCGTCCGTGCGGGATAGTACTCCGTCAGCGAGCGGCCGACCATGTCGCGCACGACACGAGCCATATCGGTCTCGCCCGTCGGGCAGGTGCGCACCGCGACCCCGTCCCGCATGACCGTAACCTGATCGCTGACCGCAAATACCTCTTCCATTCGGTGCGAGATATACACAATCCCGACACCCGCTTCTTTCATCCGGCTCATCACGCCGAACAACACTTCCGTCTCGCGTTCCGTGAGTGCCGCTGTCGGCTCGTCCATAATGACGACCTGCGCATGCAGCATCAGCACCCGCAAAATCTCCGTCATCTGCTGCTGACCGACCGAGCACTCCTCGGCGATCGTATCGAGCGGCAGCGTGATTCCCAGTTCCGCGCAAGCCGCTTCGGCCCGTGTGCGCATCGCCGCAAAATCCAGCGTCCCGAACGCCGTTTTCGGCGGATTCATCAAAAACAGATTTTCCAAAATGGTCAGATTCGGCCAAATATTCAGTTCCTGATGAATGAACGCCACCCCGTGGCGCTCCGCTTCGCGCGGCGACGCAAAGACACGTTCTTCGCCGTCAATGACGATCGTGCCGCCGTCCGCCCGATGCAACCCCGTCAGGATATTCATCAGCGTGGATTTGCCCGCGCCGTTTTCTCCCATCAGGGCATGCACCTCGCCCGAACGCACGGTGAAATCCACCCCCGTCAGCACCCGGTTCTCGCCGAACGCCTTGGAAATGCCGCGCATTTCGATATTCATAGGCACTCCTTAAAAAATACAGTCACTTTGTAAAATAATATTGGCATACGGCGTATTTTCACCGGTCCGAATGACGGCTTTCGCCGCCGCCGTGCGCCGTTTCAACTCTTCATGCGAGCAGGCGTCGCAAGGTATATCGCCCAGCAAGTCCAGCGTCTTTGTCCGCAGCGCGCCGTTGCGCGTTTCCATCTCCGTCGCTATCGTTGCCCGTTCGACCTTCATGTACTGCAACACTTCCGCCAGTACGTCCGCAAAAGCCGGCTCACCGAGCCGCAGCGCCAAATCGATTTTCAGAACGCCGGGCGGTACGGGCAGTCCGCAATCGGCAATGACAATCGTATCC
>CABTYA010000071.1 GCA_902488965.1 uncultured Veillonellaceae bacterium | reverse complement strand
ATTCCGATGATTGACGAAGCGCGCTCGCTCAATTTGAGCAACGCGGTGGCGATTATTTCGTATGAGTTGTTGCGGCAGACGGGGTTTCCCGGTCTCAAGCAAGAGGGACAGATACCGAAAGGAGACGGCCAATGAATATCTATGACGAGGCGCACGCGCTGGCGCGTGCGATGGAAAAAAGCACGGAGTTGCAGCGGCTGGTGCGGGCCAAAGAAGGTTTGGGCGCGGACAGTGCGACGGCCAAGATGGTGACGCGTTATTTGACGTTGCAGATGGAGGCGGAGTACAGTCGCATGCTGGGGAAAAATCCCGATGAAAAAGTGTTGAAAGAATGGCATGAATTGCAGGTGTTGGTACAAAACAATGCCGCGGCGAAAGAATATCTTGAGGCGTTTGCCCGCTGGCAGGTGATTGCGGCCGATGTCCAAAAAATCATCGGTGACGCGATGAAACCGGGCATGCCCGATGTTGGAACGGCGGAGGCGGACGGCCAATGAGCGCACGGACAGCGCAGGCACGGATTGCGCGGTTGGTGACGCGCGGTACGGTGCGCACGGACGAGCCGATGGCGCGGCACACGACTTTTGCCATCGGCGGGCCGGCGGATTTGTATATCGAGCCGGCGGACGAGGACGAGTTGACGGCGGTACTGCGGGCGGTGCATGAGGCACAGGAGCCGCTGACGGTACTGGGCGGCGGCTCGAACGTGTTGGTCGCCGACGGCGGTATCCGCGGCGTGACCGTCTGCCTGCGGCGGCTCTCGCAGCCTCCCGTTGTCGACGGTACGACCATGCGGGCGGGCGGCGGTATCCGGATGCAGCGGGTCTCGACGGTGGCGGCGCGGCACGGCCTTTCGGGCTTGGAATTTGCGGTCGGTATCCCGGGGACGCTCGGCGGCGGCGTGTGGATGAATGCCGGCGCCTACGGCGGCGAGATGAGCGCGGTCGTGACGGAAGTCGCGGCGGTGACACGCACGGGCGAGCGCGTGTCGTACACGGGCAAGGAGCTGGCTTTCGGCTATCGGCACAGCGTCTTTCAGGATACGGGCGACTTGGTGACCTCGGTGGCGATGGCGCTCACGCCGGACGATCCCGCGGCGATTCGGGCGCGGATGGAGGACTACACCGCGCGGCGGCGGCACAAGCAGCCGCTGGAATATCCGAGCGCGGGCTCGACGTTCAAACGCCCGCCGGGCTATTTTGCGGGGACATTGATCGATCAGACGGGACTCAAAGGACTGACGGTCGGCGGCGCACAGGTGTCGACGCGCCATGCCGGCTTTGTGGTCAATCACGGCGGCGCGACGGCGGCGGATGTCAAGGCGCTGATCCGACTGGTACAGGAAAAAATCATGGCGGCACACGGCGTCTATCTTGAGCCGGAAGTGCGCATGATCGGCGATGATTGACGAGAGGGAGAGCTATGCGGACAGACGGACGAAAGCGAAACGAACTGCGGCCGGTGAAGATCACGGTCGGTGTCAATAAATATGCGGAAGGCTCGGTATTGGTAGAGACGGGCGATACACGGGTGCTGTGTACGGCGACGATTCAGCCGAAAGTGCCCGGCTGGCTGCGCGGCAAGGGCAGCGGCTGGGTGACGGCGGAGTATTCGCTCCTGCCGCGCTCGACACAGGATCGGACGTCGCGCGAAGCGGCGCGCGGCAAGCAGTCGGGGCGCACGCAGGAGATTCAGCGGCTCATCGGCCGTTCGCTGCGGGCGGCGGTGGATTTGCACGCATTGGGCGAATGCTCCATCGTGCTCGACTGCGATGTTTTGCAGGCGGACGGCGGCACACGGACGGCGTCGGTTACGGGGGCGTATGTCGCGTTGGTGCAGGCGATTGCATCGCGTTGGGACGGCGAAGGGCTGTTCCCCGTGCGCAACTATTGTGCGGCGGTGAGTGTCGGCAAAATCGGCGGCGAGGTCATGCTCGATTTGTGCTATGAGGAAGACAGCCATGCCGATGCCGACGTGAATATCGTCATGCTCGGCGACGGTACGCTGGCGGAAATACAGGGTACGGGCGAAGGGACGACCTTCAGTCGGGACGAACTCGGCGAAATGCTCGACTACGGCACGGCGGGGATTCGCGAACTGATGGCGGCGCAGCGGCAGGCATTGGGCGAGCTGGCCGACCTCGTCGGCAGCAAGGCGGATACGGCGATTATTTTGGCGACGCACAACCAAGGCAAAATCCGCGAATTTCAAGCGGCACTGTCCACTGTCGGCTATGCGGGCGTACCGATTGCCGAAATCAAAGCGATTCCCGAGCCGGAAGAAACGGGGACGACCTTTGCGGAAAATGCGCGCCTCAAGGCGACCTATTATATGAAAGAGACGGGACTTCCCGCCTTGGCGGACGATTCGGGACTTGTCGTCGATGCGCTTGACGGCGCACCGGGCATCTATTCGGCTCGCTATGCGGGGGTGCACGGCGACGATGAGGCGAACAACCGCAAACTGGTGGCGGCGCTGGCGGATGTTGCGCCCGATCGGCGAACGGCGCACTATGAATGCGCACTAGCCCTCGTCTGGCCGGACGGGCATGCGCTTACGGGCACGGGCCGCTGTGACGGCCGCATCGTCGATACGCCGCAAGGGACGGGCGGCTTCGGCTACGATCCGCATTTTTGGCTCGACGACCGCGGCTGTACGATGGCCGAGATCGATCTGGCGGAG
Organism: uncultured Veillonellaceae bacterium; assembly: GCA_902488965.1. GTDB lineage: Bacteria > Bacillota > Negativicutes > Veillonellales > Negativicoccaceae > CAMCNU01. The sequence goes on along the minus strand of CABTYA010000071.1, from coordinate 2,288 downwards.
AAAAACCGTATCAGCCATCGCGGCGAAGCACTGCGCGAATTGCTTGCCAAAATCGAAGCGCGCGACCGGCGCGAAGAGCACTGACCGCAGTGGATAACCAAAGGGGGGATTGCATTGGCATCGGTAAAACCGCGCAAACTCAAACTTTACGGATTCAATAATTTGACCAAGACGCTCAGCTTCAATATGTACGATGTGTCGTACGCCAAGACGCCCGCGCATCAGCAGGCGTATTTGGAATATATCGACGAGGAGTACAGTGCCGAGCGTTTGACGGCGACATTGACGGAAGTCGCCGTCATCATCGGGGCCCATATCCTCAATATCGCGGCGCAGGACTATGAGCCGCAAGGGGCGAGCGTGACGATGCTGATCGCCGAAGGCCGCCCCGAGCCCGCGCGTGACGACGTCGTCATGCATTTGGACAAAAGCCACATCACCGTCCATACCTATCCCGAAATGCATCCGCACCACGGGATTTGCACCTTTCGGGCGGATATCGACGTCTCGACCTGCGGGGAAATCTCGCCGCTCAAGGCGCTGAATTTCCTGCTCAGCCGCTTTGAGACGGACATTGCCGTTATCGACTATCGGGTACGCGGATTTACCCGGGAAATGAGCGGCAAGAAAATTTATATCGATCATCGAATGAATTCTATTCAGCACTATATTGCGTCGTCCATCAAGCGCGATTATAATATTGTTGACGTCAATGTCTATCAGGAAAACATCTTCCACAGCAAGATGATGTTACGCGAATTTGATTTGAACAACTATTTGTTTGACGTCACGGAGGCCGATCTTGACGCATCGGACCGGTCGCGAATCCGGCGATTGCTCAAACAGGAGATGGCGGAAATTTTTTACGGCAGAAACCTGCCGGCAGTGAAGGATGGCTAAAGGAGGAATTCGACATGGATTTGAAACAGGAATCGATGGCCTTACGCAAGGAACATCGAGGAATTTTGAGTACGACACTGAAAGTACCGATGGAGGACCGTCACGATTTGGCGGTTGCGTACACGCCCGGCGTGGCCGAGCCGTGTCTGCACATCAAAGATCACGAAGATTTGTCGTTTGATTTGACATTGCGCGGGAACGTCGTCGCGGTCATTTCGAACGGTACGCGGGTACTCGGACTGGGCAATATCGGGGCGGCCGCCGCGATGCCCGTCATGGAAGGCAAATGCGCGATTTACAAACGGTTTGCCGATATTGACGCGTTGCCCGTCGTCATCGACACGGAAGACAAGGACGAACTCATTCGCACGGTGGAACTGTTGGCGAAGAACTATGCGGGGATCAATCTTGAAGATATCGAATCGCCGCTTTGCTATGATGTGGAAGACGAACTCATCGAACGGCTCGACATCCCGGTCTTTCACGACGACCAGCACGGGACGGCGATTGCCGCCGTGGCGGCGGTACTCGGCGCACTCCGTTATGTGAAGAAAGACATCGCGACGGCCAAGATCGTCATGAACGGCGCCGGCGCGGCGGGTACGGCGATCGTGAATCTGCTCTGGGCGGCGGGTGCGCGTGATCTCACCATGCTCAACAGCAAGGGGATCATGCACAGCGGCAGCAGCCGGTTGAACCGCGTGCAGGCCGACATCGTCAGCCGGATCAATCCGGACGGTCGCCAAGGCGATTATCACGAAGCGATTACGGGCGCGGATGTCCTGCTCGGCGCCTCGCGTGCGGGCGCATTCACACCCGAAGACATGAAACTTCTTGCCAAGGACAGCATCGTCTTTGCGATGGCGAACCCCGTGCCGGAAATCATGTATGACGAAGCGATGGCCGCCGGCGTTGCCGTCTGCGGTACGGGCCGCAGCGACATGCCCAACCAGGTCAACAACTCGAGCGTGTTCCCGGGGCTGTTCCGCGGTGCTCTCGATGTCCAGGCGCGCCAAATCAATATGGAAATGAAACTCGCCGCCGCGCGTGCGCTGGCGCATCTGATCAGCGATGAAGAACTCGCGGCGGACAACGTCGTGATCGACGTCTTTGACCCGCGCGTTCCGCATACCGTCGCCAAGGCGGTGGCGCAGGCCGCGATGCAGAGCGGTGTTGCGCGCGTCAGCGAACTTCCTGCAAAATATCGCGACTGAAACGAATTGTCGGTCGGATACGAAAACACCCTCGCCGCAAGGCGAGGGTGTTTTTATGCGGGAACGACGCACGGCGGGGAGCGGTGCAGGGAAAAGGACACAAAAAAACGATGCCGTAGCATCGCAGTCGTCATATTGGAGCGGGTGAAGGGAATCGAACCCTCGTAGCCAGCT
>CABTYA010000070.1 GCA_902488965.1 uncultured Veillonellaceae bacterium | reverse complement strand
TGATCGGCTATCGACAGCCGGTGCCGTGGACACAGGAGCGTCCTTACGTATTCGGTGATACCGCTCGTGCACGCGGTACGATTGGTGAGAAGCACGTGATCATTTTCCAAAGCGTTTGACAATCGGTCGACGGATTTGGTATCATGCTTGTAATTTACATATGTGAAAAGCGATGAAGAGAAGAGTACGCAACGCAGACGACCGACAGAGAGCCCGAGTCGGTGAAAACGGGCGATCATAACCGTTGCGGAAGATGGACTCGGAGCTGCCGGCTGAGCTGCAAGGCAAGGTCGTGCCGGGTGTGCCCGTCACTGCACTGGTGTATCGCTCTTTGAGCCGTACATGAATGAGGTCTGCAGCGCAGATGAAGTAGGGTGGTACCACGAGTGTCCTCGTCCCTGAGCAATCAGGGAGAGGGCTTTTTTTATAGGGAAAGAAGATCCGTATGAAAATCAAAGACAAGTATGAAAAAGAAGGGCCGTTATATTCGTTTGAGGTGTTCCCGCCGAAACGGGAAGGCGATTTGGACAATATGGTGGCGACATTGCATGAGTTGACCCAATGGCATCCCGACTATATGTCGGTGACGTATGGTGCGGCGGGGGCGGCACGCGGTATGTTGACGTTGAAATTGGCGGAGTATATCCGCAAGGAGCTGGACATCGAGCCGTTGATGCATTTGACTTGCGTGGGATATTCGCAAGCGGAATTGGCGGAGATTTTGGCGCGGATCGAAGCGGCGGGAATTGAAAATACGCTGTTGCTTCGCGGCGATCACAGAGAAGACGGCGAAACGCCCGCGGACGGATTCCGTTATGCCAATGAGTTGGTGGCTTACGTGCGCTCCAAGCACGCATTTTGTATCGGTGCGGCGACGTATCCGGAAGGCCATACGGAGGCTCGCAGCCTGACAGCGGATTTGATCCGCTTGCGAGATAAGGTGAATGCGGGGGCGGACTTTTTGGTGACGCAGCTGTTTTTTGACAATGACGCGTTTTTCCGCTTTTTGGAAACGGCCCGCAGTATCGACATCAATGTGCCGATTTCAGCCGGCATCATGCCCTGTCTGAATAAGACGCAGATTGTGCGAATGACCGCGTTGTCGGGGGCGAGTTTGCCGCCGAAGTTTCGCCGGATGCTCGACCGCTACGAGCATGCGCCGGAGGCGATGTATGATGCGGGCATTGCGTATGCGTGCGAGCAGATTATTGATTTATTGTCATCGGGAGTGGACGGTATTCACCTGTATGTGATGAATCGGCCGGAAGTGGCACAGGCGATCACAAGGGGGATCGGCCGCACCTTGCAAACGGTCAAGGAGGAACATCGTGGAACGAACGCCGGCTGATTTTTTTGATGAAGACGACGTCCTGCGTTTTTTGCGACACAAACGGCGGCGGATCAGTGAGGCCGATCGCCGTTGGCTCGATCGGGCGCGGGAGATTGTCGATGCGGCCGCCGTATATCGGGAAACGCATCAGCGACGCCCGTGGCGGAGTACGGATACCGGTGGCTGCTGGGGAGATACCGTGTTGCCGTATCGTTCGCTCGGACGGCTCTTTGCCGATTGCGACGAGGTCATCGTTTGCGGCTGTACCATCGGGCAGGACGTGTATCGTACCATTCGTGAATGGATGGCGACCGATCCTGCACTGGGGGGTGTCGTCGACGCGACGGCATCGGTACTGGTCGATGCCTATGCGGCGTACTTGCAGCACACGTTCGGTGCAATGACGATGCGTTTCAGTCCCGGCTACGGTGATGTACCGCTGGCGCTCAATCAGGAATTGGCAACATGCCTGCAACTGTCGAAGCGAATCGGTGTGCATGTGACGGACGGTCATCTGATGGTGCCGGAAAAATCGATTATTTTTCTTACCGGCTGCACACGAAAGGAGGAACCCCATGATACCATTTAGTACATTTCTTGCCGGGCAGACCGTACTCATTGACGGAGCGATGGGTACGGAAGTCCAACGGCGGCGACCGGATCTGCGGATTGCGCCCGATATGTGCGTACTGCATGAACCTGCACTTATCGAGTCGATACACTATGATTATCTCGTGAGCGGCGTGGACGTGCTGACGACAAACACGTTCGGTGCCAACGGCTACAAATGTGCGGATACGGATACGACACCGAGCGCCTTGATTCATGCCGCCGTCGGATGTGCGCGGCGGGCACGGGAACGCTATATCGCCGATTACGGCACACGACCGATTTACGTGGCCTTGGATATCGGGCCGATCGGCGCGTTGCTTGCACCGGCGGGGGATATGTCTCCCGAGCGGGCGTATGATTTGTATCGGGAACAAGTCGAAGCGGGGGTGGCGGTCGGTGTCGATCTGATCATCATCGAAACGCAAACCGATTTGGCGGAACTCAAATATGCTGTTCTTGCGGCCCGCGAACACAGCGATCTTCCCGTCTTGGCATCGATGAGTTTTGAACATACGGGACGGACCTTTACGGGGACCGATGTCGTCAGTATGGCGACAACACTGGAAGGACTCGGCGTGACGGCCGTCGGGATCAACTGCTCCTTCGGGGCGGCGGAGACACGACCGCTGGTGGACGCTTTGTTGGCGGCAACGAAACTGCCGTTGATCGTGCAGCCGAACGGCGGGATTCCCGATGCCGACGGTCATAGTCGACTCGATGTACAGGCGCATCTTGATCATATGCGCTATTTCCTGTCGCGCGGCGTGGAGATCATCGGCGGCTGCTGCGGGACCGATCCCGCCCTGATGGCACGCTTGCATGCGTTGCGCGGGGAAGTGCACGGCACGAGACCGTCCGTCACTCCCGTAACACGGGTGTCCTCTTATGCGGAAACCGTCGTTTTGGGACAAGGCCCGCTGATGATCGGAGAACGAATCAATCCTACGGGCAAACGGGAGTTGCAGGAAGAACTGCGTCGCGGCGTACTTGATCGTGTCGTTCGGGAAGCTGTTGTCCAACGTCGGGAAGGCGCGGCGCTTCTTGACATCAATATCGGTACCTCGGGTGTCGATGAACCGACACTCTTGCCGCGGGCGGTACGTGCCGTACAAGCGGTGACGGGTACGCCGCTCGTGATTGACACGGCCTCACCGATCGCGTTGGCGGCGGCGGCACGAGTGGTGGCGGGCAAACCGCTGCTCAACTCGGTCAATGCGGGGGAGGACAGTCTGGCACAAGTATTGCCGATCGCTCGCCACTATGGGGCCTGCGTACTGGGACTGACGCTGGATGAAAACGGGATTCCCGATACGGCAAAAGGACGACTCGCACTGGCGGAAAAAATCGTTACTCGCGCATTGGAATGGGGTATCCCGCGAGAAAATATCCTCATTGACTGTCTGACATTGACACTCGGCACCGGTGCGGAAAATGTACGGATTACCGCCGAGGCCGTTGCTCTCGTGAAACGGGAACTCGGCGTGGCGACCGCACTCGGCGTGAGCAATATTTCCTTCGGCATGCCGGAACGCTCGATCATTAATCGGACATTTTTACAGATGGCACTGGCCCACGGACTGGACGCCCCGATTGCCAATCCCGGCGATCGGGGTATGACGGATACATTGGCCGCCTACCGTGTGCTGGCGGGATACGATGACGGGGCGCGGGAATGGATCGCCCGGGCTCGTAAAGTACAAGACGAGGCCGAGGCACCGTCGCCCGTCTCGACGATTTTGGCGGCGATTGTCGACGGACTGGAAGCGGAAACGCTGCGACTGACAAAAGAACTGCTCGCCCGTAAAGCGCCGCTTGACGTGGTCAATGAGGATCTTATCGGCGCATTGAATGAGGTGGGACGACGTTTTGAAACGCAGCAACTGTTTTTACCGCAACTGATCCGGGCCTCGCAAACCGCACAAGTTGCGTTTGCCGAAGTCAAACGGGTACTGGAGGCCAAGGGAGAAACGGCCGCCGATCGCGGCACGATTATTCTTGCGACGGTACGGCACGATGTGCATGATATCGGCAAAAATATTGTCAAAGTCGTACTGGAAAACTACGGCTATCGGATCATCGACCTCGGCAAAGACGTGCCGCCCCAAGCGATCCTCGATGCCTGTCGCACCTATCATGCACGACTGGTCGGCTTGAGTGCGCTGATGACGACGACGGTTGTCTCCATGCAGGAAACCATCGCCTTGCTCAAACGGGAGATTCCCGACGTGCAAGTGGTGGTCGGCGGTGCCGTACTCAATGAACGCTACGCGGCCGACATCGGTGCGGACCGGTATGCGGAACACCCCGCGGCCGTGGCCGATATTGCGGCGGCATTTTTCGGCACCCGGGAAGATCCGATGCGGTAGGCGGTATCGCGGGGAGACAGGCGGCAGTAGCGGCGGCAGCGATCGCGCCGCGGCTAAACGACTACGTATTCGCCTCGGCGGCGTATCCTGATCCCCTGCACCAATTACAATTACAAAAGTTGGGATTACAGGAAGCGTTGCATTATAATTTCACGTTGGCGCAAGGACTCGGCTCGACATTGGGGCTGTCCCTGCTCGACGCATCACTCGATATGTTGAATGAGATACGGACGTTCGGCGCCGCCGGTGTGGCGGTGGCGGAGGACGGTCCGGGTAAAGGAAGGCAGCGAAAGGAAGTGCTCTGATGGAACGGGCATTGTACTTGGATCCCGTGAGCGGGATCAGCGGCAACATGTTTGTCGGGGTATTGCTTGATTTAGGAGTGCCACGGATTTGGCTGATCAATGAGTTACAAAAACTCGGACTTGACGACTACGAGTTGATTTTTGAAAAGGTCAACAAGCGAGGCATCACGGCGACGTATTTTAACGTTGATGTACAGGAAACAACCACGCATCGTCATTTACCGGATATTTTAACCATTTTGGCGCGCGCCGATTGGTCAGGCAGCGCGAAACAACGCGCGGCATCCATTTTCTGGTCACTGGCGCTGGCGGAAAGCAGGGCCCATGGGATTGCGCCAGAAGACGTGCATTTTCATGAAGTCGGCGCGGTCGATTGCATCATCGATTGCGCGTCGATTGCGCTCGGTTTGGAATATTTGGACATCGATATTGTATTAACAGGCCCGGTGGCCACCGGATCGGGTACGATTCGC
>CABTYA010000069.1 GCA_902488965.1 uncultured Veillonellaceae bacterium | reverse complement strand
TACAAGTCCAATAAATACAATGTACAAGTGGATGGCAGCTATCGCCTCAGCGAGCGCCAAATGCTCGATTTCCAGGCGAACTATTCCCGCGAACGATTGGATGTCGACGGGTCGCTCATGCATGAAGCAATGAGCGGTGTCATCGGCGACACGCTCGCGCAGACACGGAACAAATACGACCAGGAAATCCTGAACGTACAGGTGCAGGACAGCATCACGCTCGACAAGGAAGGGACATTGATTTTGACGCCGGCACTTCGCTACAACCGCTCCAAGATCATCGGTTACAGTGACGGTAAACGGTTGGATTATGTCCATTTCCACTGGATTCACGAAAAAGACACACAAACCGACGACAAGGTAACTTGGCAGCTCGGCATCAAGAAAGAAGTCAATGACAAACTGACACTGCGGGCGACGGGCGGCACCTATTTCCGTTTGCTGAATATGTATGAAATCGCCGGCGACGGCGCCGGCATCTTGCCCGCACCGGCGATCAAACGCAAGGACGGCGATATCGTCGTTGTCGGTTCGGTATTCCCGCGACCGGAATACGGGCGGCAATTTGACATCAGCGCATTGTGGGTACCGCAAGACAACGGCAGTGTGACGATGACTTACTTCTGGCGCAATTCCGACCGGATGCTGATGCTGTACCGTGCGGGGCTCGATTTTTGGTCCTACTACAATGACAATCGCGGCAAGGCGAACGGGTTTGAGTTGCAGGCCAACTGGACGTGGGGCAAATTGAGTTTGCAGGCGCAGTTCACTCGGACAAAGACGCATGCCCAGCAGCGGGTGACCGAGCTCGGCTACGACTATCACGACATTTGGGCGACGTACCAGCCGGAGCTGGAAGGAAACTTGCGACTGGATTGGACGGCCAGTGACCGTTTCAGCGTATTCGGCGAGATGCATTATACGGACGAGTACTTCACCAGTTATTCCCAAGACAAACGGGGCGGCGAGTATTCGTACTGGGCGGGGGCGCCGGTGCCCGCACTGACGACGGTAAATGTGGGTCTGAAGTGGAAACCGAAAGATCATTGGCAGATTACCTTGGGCTGCAACGATGTGTTTGATAAAGGCCCGAAACTGAAGATGTGGTCGGAAATCGCGGCGACACCGTCCGGTTATATCAATCCGGACTATGTGACACAAGGGCGCACCTATTACGGGTCGATTCGTTATGAGTTTTAAGGAGGAGAGTATGACTAAGCACACAGGGAAACTACGTTCAAAGAAATGGCGGGCGGCGTTGCTCGCGACCGTGCTGGGAGCGTCGCTGGGCGCGGTGCCGACCGCGCAGGCGGCGATTTTGGCGTTGACGGTACTGTCCGATTATGCAACCAGCCAGCTGGGCGCCGTGACGGGTTCGCGGGTGACGACACATGTGGATGCGGCGCCGACAGCGGGCTTGATGAAAGATCTGAACCGCGACCCGGCCTTGTACCCGGGCGTGACCATCAACGGGCAAAGCCTGATGTTGTTGCGTCAATACAATTACAGTACGACCGATCTTAAGCCGCTGATGATTCTCAATCCGGACAGTAATCCGCCGGAAATCGTGGCGCAGGGCATCGTCAAAGCGGCCGCCAATCCCCACGGAGCGGCGTCGAACGGGACGCATGTCTTTATGGCCGACTATGACAATGGCGTTGTTGCCGGGGCAACCGTCAACGGCAATCAAATCGAAGAAAATGAAAACCTGACCTTGACAACCGAGCGTGTGTTCCAAGATTTACAAACGGCACAGCGTGACAACCGTGTACCGTTTGCCTATGACCCTGAAAATGTTACCCTTCATGCGGAAGGACTGTACATGGAAGGCAACCAACTCTTGGTGGCATACAATGTCAATGACAGCAAGTTGGGATGGGCAAAGTATTATGACGGATTCATGCTGCAGTATGAAGTCATGCCGAACAATACGCTGAAATTCCGCGGGGCGGCACCGATCGGCCGCAATGTCGATTCCCTCCGCATCAATAAGTACAACGACAGCTATATCACGAATGCCATCGGCGGCATGCAGCATTACGGCGGCGAGCGCAATCCGGAATCCGGGATGTTTATCGTCAAGGGCAATCTGGAAGCAGGGTTGGGCCATCCGAATGCATATGAGACGTTTCACCATCAGGCGGTGATTCCTGACAATGTGACCGAGCAATTGGATACCCATTATTCCGATTTTTACCACAGTAAAATTACTCCGGACGGGCAGGCGTATGTCCTGACCTACGGCTTGGAAGCCGGCAAGGTCAATCGCTATCAGGTGTGGAAGACGACCGTATCCAATTTGGCGGCGGAAGATCCGGAAGATTGGGAAAAAATCGTCGATACCTCGCCGAATGCCGGCTGGTTCGGGCGGATAGACTACGACTACTATACAAAACGGCTTTGGGCGGAAATTGGCAGCTATTTGTTTGTATATACCGACGGCGATACCAAACCCACCCGCGGATGGGAAGCAAAAAGCTTTTCCACGCAAGAAAACCATACAATGTTTAACTCTGTGGGCATTATCGGCGGTGACAAGATCACCGGTACCTTGGCGACGCTCGCGCAAACGGCTCCGCAGGGAATCAATGTGTACCAAAATGCCAAGGCACAACCGCCTGCCGGAGCGGTACGGTATAAGGATACCTTGACGGCAACGGACGAAGATACATCGTATGATGGCGTGACGGATGACTATCAACTGTATCGTTTCACCAAGGATATCCAGATCGCACGCAAAACGAAGAACGATTTGGGTGATCTGAATACCAACGTATTTGCGGGGATTTTCCTGCGTGATGGGGAAGATGCGGATATTGAGGCCGACGGCCATGTACTCGGCATCGACTCGCGCAGTCATTTCGGTTCCCCAGTGGGTATCTACGTCACCAATGGGAAAAATGCGACCATCAAAGCCGATCGGGTGAATATCAAGACGGTGGTGAATGCGACCAATGGAAACGCCATTACTCGCGGCATTTGGAATGATGCGATGACGGATAAGAGCAGCAGCATCGAGATTACGGGCGATGTGGACCTTTCCATGGTGGGCGGCTACGGCGGCTACGGTGTAGCGGTGCAGAAGCTTGACCGTTGGGGCGAAAAATCCAACGCGGCAACCGTCTCTTCGCAAATCAATATTCATGGCGATTTGTCGATTCGCAAGAGCGACGGCTCCGATTGGGGCATCGGTGCGAACCTTGACAACGTCTATTCCCGGTTCAACAGTGCCGGCTTATTGACGACCGTCGACCAAAGTGAAATCACCGTCGACGGTAACGTCGATTTGGCCGTTTACGGCAACGGGATTACCACGCGCGGTCAAGACAGCAAGGTCAGCATTGGCGGCGGTCGGATTGTCGTGCCGTCCGGTACGGGATACGGCTACTACAGTGTGGGCTCGTATCTCGGTACGGTCAATGTCAATACCGGTACGGACGGCAAGACACCGGGCAATCATCGTGTACAGCTCGAAGGCGATGTATTTACCTTGTCCACCGGTACGGTGAATTTGGCACTGACCGATGCGCAGTCCTACTTGAACGGGATTGTAGACAACGGAGGGAAAGCGTCCCTGACGTTGCAAAACGGCGCGACATGGTTCAACAATCAGCGCAATACTCGCTATGCGGAAGACAATGAAGATGTCGGCGCAGGGGAAAAGAGCCGGGTAACGACATTGACCGGCGGCAGTGATGCGGCGCAAGCCGGTGTCATTTTCCAAAAGGACAGCAAGGATCTGACGATTGACAATTACAGCGGCCATACAACCGTACTGTATGAAAATGACGGCCTCAGCATCAAGGGCGGCAATTTGATCATCGGCAGTGCCGCGCCCTCGTCGGCGGTTACGCTGCGCACCAACGGTGACGGATTGAATACGTCGGCTGATGCGTCCGAGGTCGACAAAGAACTGCTCAATCATACCTTGAACAAATTGGCCAACAAGGCGTTTTATACCGCCTATGCGACCGGCGAGAAAAATCTCACCGGCAAGGTGGAAGTTGCCGAAGGACTGACAGCGCAGAGCGCGTCGAAACTCCTGAAGGATATCACGTGGAAAGATGCCGACGGTCAAGGGCAGTACATTCCGAAAGAGAAAGAAGAACCCAGTGAACAAACAAAGACTGTATTCAACAAACCGATTACCGGCGATACGGACCAGGAATATGCCGACGCTCATGTTAAACATGAGTTGAATTATGACTTTACCAAAGACAGCACGATTGCGATTGATATCAGTCCGTACGGCGGGAACATTGCAGGTGTGTACATCTCAAGAAATAAAGATGTCAACATCAACCACGCCGATCATAAGTTAGCAATCCACACCGACGGCGAACAGTCTATGTTGGTCGGGATTGATACCACCGGAGACAACGGGAAAGTCCATATCAACGGGAAAGAGCTGGAAGTGGTCGTCAACAATCACAAGAGCGGCAGCACGACTAAAGCCTACGGGATTTTCAATTTCGCCAAGGGCAATGTGATTGATATCAATGCCGATACGAAAGTCAGCACGAAGAATGACAACATCAGCTACGGTATTCACGTGACGAATGACGGTCAAATCAGCCTGAACGGCGGGAATACGGAAATTACCGTAAACAAGGATGCCAAAAACAGTGCGTCGATTGCGGTCAAGGCCGGCGGCATGTATAGTCCGAACGGACCCGCGGTTGTTAATGTTAACTATGCCGACGGTGCGATAAAAGACGCCGGCAAGACGGTCAAGTTACACGGAGACGTGTGGGCGACGAGTTTTGCAACCGGCGGTGAGTACAACAAAAAGTTGAACCAGGAAGCGCAAGTCAATCTTGGTCTGTCGGGAACGGATTCCGAATGGGAAGGCCTTGTCGGGTATACCGTGGCAAACACGGCGGCGGATGATTATGACGAGTATGATTCGCAACATTATACTGCCGGTGCAGTGACGTTAGCATTGCAAAACGGTGCGCAATGGAAGAATACGGCCTATAATGCGGCGAATTTGACGACAACAGATTGGGCCGGCTGGAAAGGCAGCCGCCTGACGAACCTCTACGGCGGCAGCGATGCCGACCATGCAGGCGTCATCTTCCAGAAAGACAAGAACGACATCACGATTGGCAAATACACCGATGGAG
>CABTYA010000068.1 GCA_902488965.1 uncultured Veillonellaceae bacterium | reverse complement strand
TGTCGCACCGGGGACGGAATTGCTTGCACGGATTGCCGCGACACTCGGGACGGATGTGATTGCGCCCGACGGGACGTTGGATCGTCCGCGGACGGCGCAGCGGATTTTCGAAGACCCCGCCGCCCGCCGCCGGCTCAACGCGCTCATGCATCCGGCCATCGAGGCGCATTTACAGGCGCAGACGCAGGCCGCGATGGAGCGCGGCGAAACGCTGGTCGTTTGGGATGTTCCGCTATTGGTGGATATCGGCTGGCAAGACCGGGTAGATGCGGTGTGGGTGGTACGCGCGCATCCCGACCGCCAGGTCGAGCGGTTGCAGCGGCGGGACGGCTTGACGGCGGAGGCGGCCCGATTGCGGCTGGCGGCCCAAATCGATGCCGCACGACGGGAAGCGGTCGCCGACGAAATTATTGATAATAACGGCACCTTGGACGATTTGTACGCGCAAGTCGAGTCCTTGGTCGAAACGTATCGGGAGATGGCACGTGAACAGACGGCGCGGACATAACGCACACATCGGGTGGTGGCTCGTCATCGCATGGGTCCTGTGGTTTTGGTGCGGCGGGAACGACTACCTGACACACAACTGGTTTTATCGCATCGAGTATCGGCCGCTGATTACGCATTACGCCCAGGCGAACGACTTGCCGCCGGAGCTGGTGGCGGCGGTCATTTATACGGAGAGCCGATTTGCGCCCGACGCCGAGTCGTCGCGCGGCGCGGTGGGGTTGATGCAGCTGATGCCCGAGACGGCGGAATGGGTCGCCGAGCAGCAGGGGACGACGGTGCATGATTTGCGCGACCCGGAAGAAAATATCCGCTTGGGGACGTGGTACTTGCGGTATTTGCGGACGCGTTTTGCATCACCGGAGATGGCGCTGGCCGCTTACAATGCCGGCCACGGTCATGTCGAGGATTGGCTGGAGGCGGCGGAAGCGGCGCGGGTGCCGTTGTCGGTCGAGGCGATTCCCTTCCCCGAGACGCGCGAATTCGTCAAGTCGGTGACGGAGCGGCAGGCGGAATATCAAATACATTGGCAGTGAGGACAGCATGGATACGGAGACATACCGGCAGTGGCCGGAGCAATGGCAGTTGGACAAGATTTTGCCCGCGCGGATCGGCGATTTTATCCGCCGCCCCGTGACGGAGCAGGACGAAGAACGGCGACTCTTTTTTCAGTATGAAGAACCGGACAGGCAGTGGCGGATCGAAGGCTTCTTTCAGGAGGAAACGCAGGACTTTGTCGTCAAGTACGACATCGGCGTGGCCATTTGGACGGAGCTGCGCTTTTTACTGGGCGACGGCAAGACATTCGGCGAGGCGTTGGCCGCGGAGTTTGTGTCGCAGGTGACCCGTCGTTTTGTCGAGCCGGAGCGGCATTTGCCGCGGGCGGTGGCCGACCTCAGGCTCGACACGTATGAGTGGGGTGACGTCTTGCCGGAGACGTACGGCATCCTGCGGCGCAAGATCGGCCCCGCGGCGCCGATTGAAGGATTGAACGGATCGTATGTCGTCGGTCTGTATGCCGACGAGGCGAACGAGTACGGTGTGCTGTTGTTTTACAATACGTTCCGCGACGAATTTTTTGCCGAGACCTGTCACCGCCGGGTGCCGGGGATGATTCACGACCTGGACGCCGTCGGCGTGGAGGCGTGGCGCGAGGTATTGACGGCGGAGCTTACGGGCGTGATGGATCGGTTGTTGGCGTTGTGACTTGCAGACTTTAGTCGGTGATGGTATACTGTATATAAATTCAGGTGAAATGGGGGGAGAGTGAGCTGCGGCTCACTTTTTCTTATGATGGGGGAGTCCCCGGACGACAGATAAGGAGGGAATGATGAGTCAAACCAGTATTACGGCACGTGTCGAAGCATTGGCGGAGCCGGTGGCGGCCGCGCACGGTATGGAGGTCGTCGATGTGGAGTATGTCCGCGCGGGCGGCGTGTTGCGCGTGTATCTCGACAAAGAGGGCGGCGTCGATTTGAATGATTGCCAGGAAGTCAGCGAGGCGCTCGGTGAGATTTTGGATCGGGAAGATATCATCCGTGACAACTATTTACTCGAGGTATCGTCGCCGGGGATCGACCGTGTCATCAAAAAAGACCGGGATATGGAGCGGTTCAGCGGAGAAAAGGTCGATGTAAAACTTTTTGCGCCGAGCGCGGCGGGAAAAGAATTTACCGCGGTACTGCAAGGGCTGACATCGGACGGAGAGATCCGGCTGCAGACGGAAAAAGGCGAGATCACCATCGAAAAGTCGCAACTGGCGCAGATGCGGTTGCACGTGGAATTTTGACAGGAGGAACCAGGGTAAGTCATGATGAACAGTGAAGAATTATTACAGGCCGTGCAAGTTTTGAAGGCGCAGAAAGGACTCAGTGAAGACGTCATCTTCGAGGCGTTGGAAGCAGTACTCTTGACCGCTTACAAACGCGAATCGGGATCGCAGGGCAACGTCGTCGTCGATCTCGACCGGCAGACGGGCGCCTATGCTATCCGCGCACTCAAAGAAGTCGTGGAAGAAGTGACCGACGCCGATACGCAGATCTCGCTGGAGGATGCGCATGCAATCAGCCGTTCGTATACGGTCGGCGACAATCTGTACCAGGACGTCACCCCGAAAAACTTCGGGCGTATGGCGGCGCAAACCGCCAAGCAAGTCTTGATTCAACGCCTCAAGGAAGCGGAACGCAATGCCGTGTATGAAGAATTCGCACATCGGCAGGGCGAAATGATTACCGTCCAAATCGGGCGGGTCGACACGAAGACCGTTTACGCCGACCTCGGCAAGACCGAAGGTATCCTGCCGCAGACGGAACAAATCCCCGGTGAACGGTATAAACCGAAGATGCGGCTCAAATGCTATATCGTGGAAGTCAAAAAGACTTCGAAAGGACCGCAGATTATCTTGTCGCGGACGCATCCGGGACTGCTCAAACGGCTGTTTGAACTCGAAGTACCGGAAATCCATGACGGTACCGTGGAAATCAAATCGGTCGCTCGCGAAGCGGGATCGCGCTCGAAGATCGCCGTCTATGCGGTGGACGGCAATATCGACCCCGTCGGCGCGTGCGTCGGTCCGAAAGGGCAGCGGGTACAAAACATCGTGGATGAGCTGCATAACGAAAAAATCGACATTGTTCGCTGGGATGAAGATCCGGCCTTTTATATCGCCAACTCGCTCAGCCCCTCCAAAGTCGTCTCGGTCAGCGTTTGGGAAGAAGGCAAAGTCTCGCATGTCATCGTGCCGGACTATCAACTCTCGCTGGCCATCGGTAAAGCCGGTCAGAATGCCCGTTTGGCGGCCAAACTGACCAACTGGAAAATTGATATTAAAAGTGAATCGCAAGCATCGGAAGAAGGATTTGAAGATTTTTACGAAGATGATGACGAATTCGATCTGGATGCGGAAATGATGGCGGATACCGCCGAAACCGCTGCGGATGATGCGGAAACGGAAGATCGTCATGAAGACGCGTAAAATTCCGATGCGTTGCTGTGTCGGCTGCCGGGAGATGAAACCGAAAAAAGAATTGGTACGCGTCGTGGCATCGCCGACCGGCGACATAGGCATCGATCGGACGGGAAAAGCGGCCGGGCGCGGGGCATATATCTGCCCGACGGCCGCCTGCCTGGAAAAGGCAGCCGCTGCCCACGGATTGGAACGTTCATTGCAACGCGCCGTCAGCCCGGAAACGTATCGGGCGTTGGCGGAGATGCTGTCATGAACGAACGCCGTAGACAAGAGGCGCAGTCGCTCTTGGGCATCGCCCAACGGGCGGGCAAAGTCGTCTCGGGAGACGCGGCATTGGTCGTCAGTTTGCGACGCGGGGAAGGCGAATTGCTGATCCTGGCGACGGACTGCGCGAAAAACAATCGCGAGCGGTATACCCACTTGGCGCAACGTGAAGGGATACGCCTCTGCTCGTTTTCGACCAAAACCGACCTGGGCGCGGCTATCGGCAAAGCGCAACGGGCGGCCGTACTGGTCACGGATCGGGGGCTTGCGGATGCGATCATCGCAAAGACGAAAGAGTAAGGAGGTTCGTGCATGAGGATATACGACTTGGCAAGAGAATACGGGAAAGCAAGCAGTGAATTGATCGCCGTGCTGAAAACGCATCAAATTGATAAAAAAGCCAGCAGCGGCGTTAACGAAGGAGACATAAAAATTATCGAACAGGCATTCGGAAAACCGACCGCAACGCAGAGCAAACAATCCTCCGTACAGGAGAAAGATAAGGTAAAACCAACGGCGGCATCCGCCCGACCGGCGGAAGAGAAAGCACAGGCACCGCGGCGGCGTCGTGCGGCCCGCACAGTGCGGTTTGACCAGCAGTCGGGCAAGCCGAAAGAAGAATACCTGGTCGACGGCAAGGGCCGCCGGATCGAAAAGCAGCGTCCCAAAGCCCAACAGCAACCCAAGCAGGATGCGAAGCGACAGGACGCACCCAAGCAACAGGACGCAAAACGGGACGTGCCTGCACAGGACGCGAAAAAGCAGGATGCGGTCAAGCAGGGCGCTCCCAAGCAGGACGTGAAACAACAGGAAACGCCCAAGCAGGAAACAAAGAAACAGGATATGAAGAAACAGGACACGAAGAAACAAGATACGCGTCACCAAGAAACGCGGCGTGACGCGGACAAACCCGCCGCCAAGAAAGACTCCGCGGGAGGAGCGCAGCGGGACAATTCGCGCGGCAAGACGAAACGCGATCGCGGCAATGCGGCGGCGCCGGCGGCGGAACAGTCGCGGCAGGGCGGCGACAATCGTCGCAACGATCGGCGTGATCGCAATCGTCGCGGCAAGAATCGCCGCGGGCAGGACGATCGCCGTAAACAGGGCAGAGGTTCGTCGCTCTTGGCGCAATCGATTCGCAAGGCGAAACGCCCGACGAAGAACCGCCAGGCGGAACGCACACCGGCGGAATTGCCGACGGAAGTGGTATTGCCGCCGTCCGTCACCGTCAAAGAATTGGCGGAACTTTTCGGACGGGAAGTCAGCGACATCATCAAACGCTTGATGATGCTCGGCATCATGGCGACCATCAACCAGGAAGTCGATCGCGACGCCATCGAACTGTTGGCGGAAGAATACGGCATTACGTTGACCGATATGGAACCGGAAGAAGACGAAACGGAAGTCGAAGAAATCATCGACGACCCGAAAGATTTGCTCCCGCGGCCGGCGGTCGTTACGATTATGGGACACGTCGACCACGG
>CABTYA010000067.1 GCA_902488965.1 uncultured Veillonellaceae bacterium | reverse complement strand
CCTGCGGCGAGAAGCGGGGCAAAAAACGAGCCGACGAGCCCCGTAAGCTGAAAGACGAAAAGGTACGTCCCCGCCAGATAGAGCGACAGGCCGCGATCGAGCAGCCAGTAGGGCAGCCAGGTCGTGAGCGTGAAATAAAAGAGCGACTGTACCCCCATCGAGGCGGCGACCCACCAGGCCGCCGCATGGGCAAAGACGCGTACATGGCGGCGGGGATGCGCCGCGCCGTCCTTAGCGGCCGCCGGTGCGGAACGGCGCAGCAGCCACCAAATCCCCGTCGCCGCCGCGCTGACGCTCCACGAGGCCAGTGTGAGCCGCCAGCCGATGACTTCGCTCACCGGCAGCACCCCGATCATCCACAGCGCAATCATGCCGTTCATCACGAGAATCGAGGCGCCCGTCGCCAGTCCTTCCCGTCCGGGGTACCAGGCTTTGACCAGACTCGGCAAGAGGACATTGCCGACGGCAATCCCCGCGGAGAGGATCAGCGTTCCCGCAAAAAGTCCGACGCTGCCGCAACTCGAACGGATCAGCGCGCCCGCCGCGACGGCCAGCAGTGCCAGCCCGAAGATCCGTGCCAGCCCGAGACGGGCGAGCAGGGTGCTGACGGTCGGGGACGTCGCGGCAAAGACCAAGAGCGGCAGCGCCGTGAGCGCACCGACCGACGTCGGACTGAGCCCGAGCTCGGCTTGCAGCACGGGTAAAAGCGGGGTAATCATCAAAAACGGGGCCCGCAGGTGCGCGGCACTCAGGCCGAGCAATGCGTGACGAATCGGCATACACAGACATCTCCTTTGTCAATATGTATTGTATTATAGGGCGCAGGCGGCTATCCGTGCAAGCGCGGCGGGAGAAAACGGCGAAAGTCTAGGCATGATTTGGCGATTTTGACGCCGATTTTTGCGAAATAGGATTGTTTCTAAAACGGAACGCCCGATGTTTAACAAAAATGGCGACAATGACGAAAAATAGCTAAATTTGCCCCTGCATGGTATAATAAGGGTATTCATTACGGTCATAGGACTGAACATACGCAGGCGATTGCGGGAAAGACGGTGAGAGATTGAGTACATGGGATCACGGAAGTATCATTCCGGTAGATATTGAAGAACAGATGCGTACCAGCTATATCGATTACGCGATGAGCGTTATCGTCATGCGGGCGTTGCCGGACGTGCGGGACGGATTGAAGCCCGTCCATCGGCGGATTTTGTATGCGATGCAGGAAGCGGGCATGACCGCCAATCGTCCGTACAAAAAATCGGCCCGTATCGTCGGGGACGTTTTGGGGAAATACCACCCGCACGGCGACTCGTCGGTATACGATGCGACAGTGCGCTTGGCGCAGGATTTTTCGACGCGGTACCCGCTGGTCGACGGTCACGGCAACTTCGGCTCGATTGACGGCGACAGCGCGGCGGCGATGCGGTACACGGAAGTGCGCATGGCCAAAATCACGCAGGAAATGTTGGCCGATCTCGACAAAGATACGGTTGATTTCATGCCGAACTACGATGAATCGTTGCAGGAGCCGGTGGTGCTCCCGTCGCGGATTCCGAACCTGTTGGTCAACGGCTCGTACGGGATTGCGGTCGGGATGGCGACGAACATTCCGCCGCACAATTTGGGCGAAGTGGTCGACGGGCTGTGCATGATGATTGACGACCCCGAGGTAACGATTGAAGACCTGATGACGCGAATCAAGGGACCGGATTTCCCGACGGGCGGTCTGATCCAGGGCCGAGCGGGGATTCGCAAGGCGTACACGACAGGCCGCGGCTCGATCAAAATCCGTGCGCGGGCGGAAATCGAAGACATGAACAAGGGCAAGCACCGTATCGTTGTGACGGAAATCCCCTACCAAGTCAACAAGGCGCGTGTGGTGGAAACCATCGCCCAGTTGACGCGCGATAAAATCATCGACGGGATCACCGCCCTGCGCGACGAATCCGACCGCAACGGGATGCGCATCGTCATCGAGCTGCGCAGCGATATCGACCCGAACATCATGCTGAACAATCTGTACAAGCATACCCAGCTGCAGGAAAGCTTCGGCGTGATTATGCTGGCACTGGTCGACGGGCATCCGCGGATCTTGAATCTCAAACAGATGCTCGGCTACTATCTTGACCATCAGCGCGACGTCGTTACCCGGCGCAGCCGCTTTGAACTCGACAAGGCCAAGGCGCGCGATCATATCGTACTGGGTCTGTTGCAGGCACTTGACCATATCGATGCGGTCATCAAGACGATCCGCGCTTCGGAGACGGACGACATCGCCCGGCAGGCGTTGATGGACAACTTCTCCCTGACGGAACCGCAAGCGGTGGCCATTTTGGATATGCGCCTGCGTCGCTTGACCGGTCTCGAACGGGAAAAACTCGAAGCCGAACATGCGGATTTGACGGAAACGATCGGCTATCTCGAAAGCCTCTTGGCGGATACGGCGAAAATCATGCAGGTCATTCGCGAAGAGTTGCAGGACGTCAAGACCCGCTTCACCGATGAACGGCGCAGCGAGATCGTCCGTGACGAATCGGGCATGGACGCGACGGACCTGATTCCGGACGAACCGATGATCATCACGCTGACCAATCAGAACTATATCAAACGGATGCACGCCAATACCTACCGTACTCAGCGCAAGGGCGGCACGGGAATCACGGGGATGAAGACGAAGGAAGACGACTATGTCCTCAAGGTACTCACGACCTCGACGCACAACACGCTGCTGTTCTTCACGACGGCGGGACGGGTATACAGCCTGACGGCGTACGATATCCCCAAAGCGGCCACACGTACCGCCAAAGGCACGCACTTGGCGAACCTGATATCGGGGCTGGCGCCGGGAGAAAAAGTCACCGAAATCTTCGACGCGTCCTCGTTCGGCGATTTTGAATACTTGCTGATGATGACGCGCAACGGCTACGTGAAAAAGACGCGGCTCTCCGAGTATGAAAACGTCCGCCGCAACGGTCTTATTGCGATTAACTTGCGGGGCGGCGACGAACTGATCAAAGTCGTCTGCACGAAGGGCGACGAACAGGTCATTCTCGGCACGCGGCAAGGCATGGCGATCGTCTTTCCCGAGTCCGACGTCAAGGCGACGGGACGGGCGTCATCGGGCGTCATCGGGATTCGCTTCAAAAAGGGACTCACCGATGAAGTCGTCGGCGGCGACGTACTCAAGCCGGAAGACGAAGTCCTCACCATCAGTGAAGACGCCTACGCCAAACGCAACAAGGCGACGGCGTACAGCGGGCAGCAGCGCGGCGGCCAAGGGGCGCGCAACTTCAAGAAGGAAAGCACGGTCGTCGGGTTGGTGACGGTGCGCGGCGATGAAGAACTCATCGTGATGACGCAGAGCGGAATCGTGATTCGCGTGCCGGTCGATTCCATCAGTCTCAAAAAAGGCAAAAACACCATCGGTGTCAAAGTCCAGCGACTTGAAGATACCGACCGAATCGCCTCCATTGCGCTGGCGCCGACGGAAGAGGAGGACGACGACGAATAACCCGCCCGCTACATCGCAGCGGTACGGACGACTCACGCCGAGATATTCGGCGTGAGTTTTTTTGTCCATGCGATTTTACAGATAGAAAAACTTGAATATATGAAACGAACGTGGTATACTAAGCATAGTTATATAGAGAATTATCGAAAAAGTGAAGGCGCATTCCTGCGTCTTTGCTGACAAGAAAGGACTGATCAGATGGAAGTCAATTTGCAGGAAAAGTACGGATTGTTTATCGGTGGGGAATGGGTTGACGCGTCGACGGACAAGACAATCGATGTGATGAACCCGGCCACAGGCAAAAAAATCTCTTCGATTTCCGAAGCGTCCGAACAGGATGTCGATACCGCCGTCAAAGCGGCGCAGAAAGCATTTGAAAGCTGGAGCAAGACCTCGCCGATCGAACGGCAAAACGTATTGCTCAAAATCGCGGATCTGATTGATTCGCACAAAGAATATTTGGCGACAATCGAATCGATGGACAACGGGAAACCGATCCGGGAAACGCTGAATGCGGATATTCCGCTCGGTGCGGACCATTTCCGCTATTTCGCGGGTGCGATTCGCAGTGAAGAAGGCGACGCCAAAATGCTCGACGGCAACACGCTGAGCATGATCCTGCGGGAACCGATCGGCGTTGTCGGTCAGATTATCCCGTGGAACTTCCCCTTCCTGATGGCGGCGTGGAAACTCGCTCCGGCATTGGCGGCGGGCTGCACGGTCGTCATGAAACCGTCGAGCCATACGTCGCTCTCGGTGTTGACCCTCATGCGCATTATCGCCAAGGCCGTACCGGCGGGCGTCATCAATATCGTAACGGGCAGCGGCTCGGGCACGGGCAACTACCTGCTGGCGCACAAAGGCCTGTCGAAATTGGCGTTTACAGGTTCGACGGACGTCGGCAAAAACGTCTACGAAGCGGCTTGTGCGAAGATGATCCCGGCCACGCTCGAATTGGGCGGCAAATCGGCCAATATCTTCTTTGACGACTGTGATTGGGATATGGCGATGGACGGCGCACAGCTGGGTATCCTCTTCAACCAGGGGCAGGTCTGCTCGGCAGGCAGCCGGATCTTCGTCCAGGACACCATCTATGACCGTTTCGTCGAATCGCTCGCCAAGATCTTCAGCGAAGTTAAGGTCGGCGATCCGCTCGATCCCAATACCCAGATGGGCGCAGTCATTTACGAATCCCAGCTGAAAAAAGTACTCAGCTGCGTTGAAAAAGGCAAAGCGGAAGGCGCACGCCTGGTCGTCGGCGGCAAACGCCTGACGGACGGTGCGTTGGGTGAAGGCTTCTTCATGGCGCCGACGATTTTCGCCGATGTGACGAACGATATGTCCATCGCGCAGGAAGAAATCTTCGGACCGGTCGTCGTCATCCAGAAATTCTCGACGGAAGAAGAAGTCATCAAACTTGCCAACGACAGCATCTACGGCTTGGGCGGCGGCGTCTTTACGACGAACCTCAACCGGGCGATTCGCGTCGCACGCGGCGTGCATACGGGCCGGATGTGGGTCAACACCTACAACTCCTTCCCCGCGGGCGCACCGTTCGGCGGCTACAAACAATCGGGTATCGGTCGTGAAACGCACAAAGTCATCTTGGAACACTACACCCAGATGAAGAACATCATGATCAACCTGAACGAACAGCCGAGCGGCATGTACCAAACGAAATAATCGACCGTTTTGACGGCGAGATAAAACCGCATCGTTTCTTCGGAAACGGTGCGGTTTTTGTGTGGCAAGGAAAATGAAAAACGCCCGCGGTGCGGGGGCAGGGTGTGCGGTTGTGGCGGCGGCATACGCGCTTGCGATATAGGGACAGGCAGG
>CABTYA010000066.1 GCA_902488965.1 uncultured Veillonellaceae bacterium | reverse complement strand
TGACTTCTTTTGAGCCATAGGCGGCTTGCCCGTTCCGTTTTTTTGCGCAGTACGGCCTCCGGCTTGGCCCGCCCGCCGAAGACGGGCTGACTGCGGCGGATTACGGACAGTATTTGCATGCGGGGCTGCAGGTGTTCGGCGAGCGGCTGCTGAGCAGCGGACGCCAGTGGCGCGATGTCGATGCGGAGGAGCGGCAGGCGCTGGCGACGGAGATCGCGGAGACAATCGCACCGCGTGTGGGACAGGATACCTTCGCGCAGGATCCCTTTTACGGCTACATGCGGACGGTCCTCGACCGAATGTTTGCCGATACGTTGACGCGGCTCAGCACATGGTCGGAACACGGTCAATTTGATACGGTCGCAGTGGAAAAAGAATTTCAACTGCGGGCGGGGCGGGTCGAAGAAACGGAATTTTTCCTGCGCGGGGTCATCGACCGTCTGGATCGATACCGCGACCCGGATACGGGGCAGGAATATTACCTGGTCATCGACTATAAGACGGGCAATCCCCAAACGACGATCGGCGACATTTATTACGGGTTGCGGCTGCAACTGGCGACCTACCTGTATGTGACGCTGACGGCGGAGCCGGACGCATTGCCGGCGGGGATTATGTATGTCTATGTGCATGACGAACGGGCGGATTTGGCAGGGGCGCCGCAAGATGCGCAGGAGGTTCGGCTGAAAATCGCTAAAGAGTTACGCTCACGGGGGTTGTTCCTGGCGGATCGCGACGTACTTGCGCAGGTCGACGACCGACTGGGGACACCGTGGTCGTTTTTGGCGCTGCGGGTCAATCAAGACGGTTCGTTCCGCAAGGACGATACGGTCGCGACGCCGGCGACGTTGCGGCTGATGGTGGAATATGTCGCGCGGCTGCTCCCCGACATGGTGGAACGGATTTTGGCGGGGGATGTGGCGATTACCCCGTATCGCCGCGGACAGGATACGGCCTGCGAGTATTGCCCGTATCGGCGGCTGTGTGCGTTTGACACCACGACGGGCAATGCCTATCGCGAGCTGACGGGCTTGGATGACCAAGAGGCGCTGGCGAAGATGCGTAAACGGACGGAAGGAGAGTTGTCATGAGTTGGACCCGGGCACAGGAAGAAGCCATCACGGCGCGCGGAGGGAATTTGCTGCTGGCGGCGGCGGCCGGCTCCGGCAAAACCGCAGTGCTGGTCGAGCGCATTATCCGCCGCGTACTTGATCCGAAGGATCCGGCGACGATTACGGATATTTTGGTGATGACATTCACGCGGGCCGCGGCGCAGGAAATGCGCCTGCGGATCGGTACGGCGCTCGCGGCGGCCCAAGCGGCGCAGCCCTCGCCGTATTTGGAACGGCAGTTGGCATTATTGGGCTCGGCGCAGATTTCCACGATCCATTCCTTTTGTCAGACGGTGATTCGTCAGTATTTCTACCGCTTGGATTTGGATGCGGGGTATCGCCAAGGGTCGGACAGTGAATTGGCGCTGGCGCGGGCGGAGGTGCTTGACGAGACGTTGGCGGCGGCGTATGCGAGCGGCGACGAGCGCTTTTTTGCCTTGGCCGAGTCGATGCGGCGCAAGCAGAGTGACGATTTGCTGCGGGAGGCGGTGTTGTCGCTGTACGATTACAGCCGCTCACTGCCGTTTCCGCAGGCGTGGCTGGCACAACTGCCGCAGGCTTATACCGATGACGGTGCGCGGCTGGCGGCGGTGACGGCCCCCTTGTGGCGCTCGTGGCAGGAGTCGCTGGAGGTTGCCTCCCGACGTTTGGCGCGGGCGGCGCAGCTGTGTGCGGAGGAGACGCTCGCACCGTGGCGCGATGTCCTGACGGCGGATCTGGAACGTATTGCGGAGCTGGCGGCGGCACCGGACTGGACGGCGGCGTATCAGGCGGCCGGTACGCTTCAGTTTGTCCGTTGGCCGGGCAAACGCCTGACCGGCGCGGCGGCGGAAACTAAAAATAAGGCGAAAGATATCCGCGATGCGGTGAAAACGGCCGTGGAAAAGGCGGTCGCGGAACTGTTCCGGGGAGATCCCGCCCGCTGGGGCGAAGAGCTTGTCGCCACGCGCCCGCGGATGGAAGCGCTGACGGCACTGACAACGGCGTTTGCGGAGCGGTTTGCCGCCGTGAAACGAAAAGAACGAATCATCGATTTTTCCGACTTGGAGCATCTGTGTCTGTCGCTCCTTTTAGCGCCCGACAGCACTCCCGAGCGGCCGCAGCCGTCCGAGATTGCGGCCGAGATTGCCGCGCAATACGCCGAGGTCATGGTGGACGAGTACCAGGATACCAATGCGGTACAGGAATTGATTGCCTCCCTGGTATCGCGGGCGGATAACCGCTTTATGGTGGGCGATGTCAAGCAGAGCATTTATCGTTTTCGTCTGGCGGATCCGGGAATTTTTTTGGAAAAGTACGGGACGTACCGTGATGCCGATGATGCCCCGTGCCGGCGGATTTTGCTGAATCGTAACTTCCGCAGCGATGCGAGGATTTTGACGGCGGTCAATGATGTATTCCGCACGGTCATGCGGCGGCCGCTGGCGGAACTCGACTACGGGGACGACGAGGCGTTGTATGCGGGGCGTACGATCGAGGACGTGCCGCTTTCTTGGGCGGGCGGCCCCGTTGCCGTGCGGACGGTGACGAATCCCGCCACGGAGAGCGCGACGTCCGAAGAGGCGGCGCAGGCACAGGCGCAAGCCATCGCCGCGGAGATTGCCGATTTGCGGCGGCGCGGCGCGACCGTCGCCCGCAAGGACGGCACGCAGAAACCGCTGGAGTGGCGCGACATCGTCATTTTGCTGCGGTCGGTACAGGCACGGGCACCAATTTACGTTGACGCGTTGCGGGCGGCGGGGATTCCCGTATTTGCCGAGCAGGCGGGCGGGTATTTTGCCGCGACGGAAGTCGCGCTGATGGTGTCGCTGCTGACAGTTATCGATAATTCCCAATATTTGACCGAGGTCATGGCGGTCCTGCGGTCTCCGCTGGGCGGATGGAGCGAAGACGAGCTGGCGGGCTTGGCCGTGGCGCGGCGGCAGTCGCCAACACTTTCGCTGCGGGAGGTGCTGGATACCGCGGAGATACCCGAGTTACGCGAGGCGACGATACGCCGGACGCGGGAATTGCTGGCGCATTTCGACGCGTGGCGCGCCGCGGCACGGACGGAAGGTGTCGCACCGCTGATTCGGTGGATTTACGAAGATACGGGCTATTTGTTCTATGTCGGCGGGCTTGCGGAGGGCGATGTCCGTCGGGCCAATTTGGAGGCGCTGTACCGTCGGGCCGCCGAGTTTGACGAAGGTACGGGCGGCGGTTTGCCGCGCTTTATCCGCTATCTCGCCCGTTTGCAGCGTGATGCGCAGGACCTGTCAACGCCGTCGGTCATCGGCGAAGGGGAAGATGCCGTCCGGATCATGACCATTCACAAGAGCAAGGGACTTGAATTTCCGGTGGTATTCGTGGCGGAATTGCAGCGGGATTTCAATCGGAAGGACTTGCAGGGGGTATTATTGCTGCACCGCGACCTCGGCGCGGGAATTGCGTATTTTGACGAATCGTTGCGGCTCACGTATCCGACGGTAATCTATCGATCCATCAAAGCACGTTTGGCGCAGGAAAATCTCGCCGAAGAGCAGCGGCTTTTGTATGTGGCCATGACGCGGGCGCGCGATCGTCTGTATCTCTACCGTTATGCCGACGAACCCGACGCCGCGCCCGAGCCGACGCTGCCGGCGCAGGCGACCTGCTATTGGGATTGGCTGGCAGCGGCATTGGCACGACAGGGGGGCAATCCCGACATATGGGACGTGCGTACGGTGCCGGTCGGCGAGACCGAGGAGGTGATACCCGACGCTCCGGATGCGCGTCGGGACGCCGTGCGGGAAGGGCGGCCGACGGGGACGGCGCTCGCGGCGGCGGCGGTCACGCGGCTCGAATGGACGTACGCCGCACCGGAAGCGACGACGTTGCCGGCGAAAATGACCGTCACGGAGCTGCAGCGACGGATCACAGGCGGAATCGATACGCCGCCGCTGATTTATCCGTTGCGCGGAGCCGATGAGCGGACGGCAGCGACTGCGGACGATGCCGCCGCCGTGCGGCTGGTTGCGACGGCACCTTCCGCAGCGGAGGAAACGGACGGCGAGACGGCGGTATTGCCGCAGGAATGGCGCATTCCGAATTTCATCGACGCGCCCGTCGCGACGACCGGCGGGACGGATTACGGGACGCTGGTGCATCGGGTCTTGGAACAAATCGGGCGGGAACGGGTAACGGCGGATACCTTGCCTGAGCGGTTGGACGCGTGGGAAGCACAAGGCATTCTCACTGCGGACGAGCGGTCGCGCCTTTCCCTACGCGATCTTGAGACCTGGCTGCGCAGCCCGCTGTATACGCGCCTGTCGGCGGCGGAGTGGGCGCGCTTTGAATGCCCCTTCGGACTGTTGGTGCCGGCTTGCGAGCTGCTCGGACAGACAACGGCGACGGAGCGGATTTTCCTGCAGGGGGTCATGGACTGTGTCTTTAGGGAAGACGGGGAACTCGTCATTGTCGACTACAAGACCGACCGCGTGACGGCGGTACAGGAGTTGCAGACGCGTTACCGTGCCCAGCTGGATCTGTATCGGACGGCGGCGGAACGGATTTGGGGGCGCAGGGTCAAAGCCTGCGTGCTGTATTCGTACCGGTTGGGTGAAACGGCGGCCTGGTAGGCCGTGATATAATGAGCATAATCAGACGGGAGGGAGCAATGTGGTCATTGACGAAGTGCTGACGCTGGTCGAAGCGTCCGAGCGGTGGCGGATACCGCCGTCGACGCTGCGGCACTATATCAGCGGCTATCGACGGGCGGACGGTACGTGGGTCGCTCCGCGGTTAGGCGCGGGCGAGGCACGCAAATCCGCGGGGACGATTTTGGTGACGGCGTCGGCGATGCAGCGAGTGTGCGGCGCACCACCGACGGAAACCCGCTACGTCCAAACCGCATTGTTCGGCGAACCGGAATGAGCGTGTTTCAGATTATCGATGCCGGCTATACCTATCGTCGCGGCGGGAGCGATGTCGTCGCCTTGGACGGCGTGACGGGGTCGATTGAGGCCGGGGAGTTTGTCGCATTGGTCGGCCCGTCGGGCTGCGGCAAGTCGACGTTGCTGCGACTGGCGGCGGGACTGCTTGCCCCGACACGGGGACGATTGGTCTGGCAAGGAATGTCGCGCTGCCCGCGGACGGCGATGGTCTTTCAGGATGCGGGGCTGTTTCCGTGGCTGACGGTACGGGAAAATGTCGCGCTGGCGTTGGAGCAAAGCCCCTATTCGGCGGCAGAGCGGAGCGCACGGGTGGACGAGCGGCTCGTGCAGACAGGGCTGGCGGCACTCGCCGATGCATTACCGGGGGAGCTTTCGGGCGGGCAATGTCAGCGGGTCGGAATCGCGCGCGCGTTGGTGACCGCGCCGGATCTGCTGCTGCTCGA
>CABTYA010000065.1 GCA_902488965.1 uncultured Veillonellaceae bacterium | reverse complement strand
GGCTCATTTTCATGAGTCCGCACATTGGCGTTCTTGCTTGCATTGTTCAGTTTTCAAAGAACCGTTCACCTTGCGGCGACTTTATAAGTATATCACTTTCCGTTTCGCCTTGTCAAGGAGTTTTTTTCGCCGCCGTACCGCTTGTTGCGGTTGGTCATCAGCGACGATTATTATCTTATCATCGTTTGTCGGGGATGTCAAGGCAAAATCAAGATTTCGTTTTGACTTTGTCCGTTTTCCCGCGCATCGGCTTTCTTGTGCCTTTGTCCGGTTCGGGAACCGGTGCGGTGTAGCGTTCTTCCAGTGCGGGAAAACGGTCGCCGTAGCCCAGCGCCTGATGCGCGTTCATCGCTTCGGGAATCCCGACGGACGAGCTGTAAATATACGCGGGCCGCACCGCGTAGACGCGCCGTTCACGGACCGCACCGACGGACGCCAGTGCGGGGTCGGCGTAGATCATCTCCACTTGGCGCTGGTAGCGGTTGCTGTACGTGGGAACAAAAATGACATCCGGATTCATCAGAATCAGCCGTTCTTCGGTAAATTCCGTTTTCGGTGGAATGCCCGCCGCGTGCGCTGCATGAATCAGTCCCGTGTAGCCGGTCATATCGTCAAAGAGGCTGCCCGTCCCGCCGTAGCCGGTCATGCTGGAGGTAAAAAAGACGCTGCGTCGTTCGCTTGGCGGGATCGTATCGCGACGCGCCGTGACAGCGGCCACTTCGGCGTCATAGCGCCGGCACAGCCGTTCGCCTGTCGCCGCCTCGTCAAGCGCGGTCGCCACTTGGCGAACCATCGTATGGACATCACTCACCCGCTCGGGGGTTTTCACCACGACGACGGGGATCCCCATCGCCCGTACGCCGTCCACAATGTCGGCCGAGGTGTAATCGGGCATCAGGACCAAGTCCGGTCCGAGTGCCACGATTTCTTCCGTTCCCGGCAACCGTGACAGCGTGTTTTTGACATGGCGGGCGCGTTCCCACGCCAGTGAGGAAAACGGCGACTGACTGTCCGCTGTAACCGCGGCAATCCGCTCGGGCGGCAGCATCTCCAACACGATCGCGTCGAGCGCATTGGCGGTCGCCAAAACCCGCTGCGGACGAACCGGCAACTCGACTTTCGTCCCCATCTCATCAATCATAAAATGCCCGCTGTGCGAGGACGCGGGCAAATCGGGGACCATTCCCCGACTCAGTGCCACCAGCAATGCCAACACGATCGGCACGCCGATATAACGCCAATACTGCATGAATCTTCCCTTTCCCTTGCAAGCTCCCGACGCATGTCCATGCGCCGCAGCAGTTCCTCTGTCACTCCTCTGTGTTCTTTGATGATAGCACGCCTGCGGCTCGCTGACAAACCCCGCTCTCTCCATCCGCATATCGATAACAATCTATCTACGTATGGTATAATAAATAAGTACGTATGTGATTTTTATTACCGTATCGGTTAGAGAAAGGAAGTGTCTTGTGGAATTATTCAGTGCGCAATTTTGGATTGCACTCGGTTCGATTATCGTATTGGACTTGGTCCTTGCGGGCGACAATGCCGTCGTCATTGCGATGGCGGCGCGGCGGCTGCCGGAGGAATTGCAAAAACGCGCCATCTTGATCGGGACGGCGGGGGCGATCATCATCCGTGCGTTGATGACGATTGTCGCGACGTGGTTATTGCAGATTCCGTTTTTGCAGGCGCTCGGCGGACTGATTTTGCTGCCGATTGCGGTCAAACTCTTGAAGCCGCACACCGAGGTCAAGAGTATGACAGTGTACAGTACGAGTATGCGCAGTGCGATTCAGACGATCATTATCGCCGATGTCGCGATGGGCGTGGACAATGTATTGGCCATCGCCGGAGCGGCGCACGGCGATTTTCTCTTGGTAATCATCGGACTTTTGGTCAGTATTCCGCTGATTGTCGGAGGCAGTCGGATCATTGCGTCACTGATGGATCGATATCCGATTTTGATTGCGGTCGGCAGTGCGATTCTCGGCTACACGGCAGGCTCGATGATTATGCACGACGGCAGTATCGGAGCATGGCTGCTCGCTCAATCGTCGTGGACGGCGTATCTCGTACCGTTGGCGACAACGATATTAGTGCTGGTCCTCCCGCACTATTTGTACAAACGCGTCTGACGCAGGCGCATATGTGGAGTACTTAAGGTATATATAAAGGAAGTCGATTACGTTCATGGAATTTTCACTGGCGGAACTCACTCATTGGTCATTTTGGGTCGCGGTACTGTCGATCGTCATGATGGACATGGTGCTGGCGGGCGACAATGCCGTCGTCATCGCGATGGCGGCGCGACAGCTGCCCGCCCACTTGCAGCAGCGTGCCATCCTCATCGGCGCGGCGGGTGCCGTCGTCGTGCGGATTGTGCTCACGCTGATTGCGGCCGAGATCCTCACTATCCCGCTGTTGCAGGCGGCGGGCGGCGTGATTCTCATCCCGATCGCGATCAAGCTGCTGCTGCCCAAGCGGGACGAAATCCGCGAAAAGCGCTCGGACGGCGGAATCCGTGCGGCCGTACAGACGATTATTATCGCCGACGTCGTCATGAGTCTGGACAATATCCTCGCCGTGGCGGGAGCGGCGAACGGCTCGTTCATCCTCGTCATCTTCGGTCTGGCGGTCAGCATTCCGATCGTCATCGGCGGCAGTACAATTCTGTCGCGGCTGATGAGCCGATTCCCGTGGCTCGTCACGCTCGGTGCGGCGATCTTGGGATACACGGCGGGCTCGATGATTATCGCCGACCGGATTGTCGGGGCACACTTAACCGCCTGGCTGCCGGCGACGCAATGGCTTGTGCCGCTGCTCGTCATCGTGTTGGTGTTGGTCATTCCGCAGGCGCTGCGCTATCCGCACAAACGCTGAGCCCAACAAAAAGGAGGTTCACTTCGGTGAACCTCCTTTTTGTGTTCGCAGAAACGGGCAAGACCGCCGCCTCGCTCCGTCAATCCTGCTCGCGGTGAATGGTAAATCCCGTGGCCTGCTGATTGGCCATGATGGTGATATCCGTGATTTGTACACGCCGCGGCCGGGTCGCGACGAATTCGATTACCTCGGCGATATCGTCCGCCGTCAGCGCCTCGACCCCCGCATACACCTGTGCCGCCCGTGCGCGATCGCCGCGGAAGCGCACCTCGCTGAACGGTGTCTCCACCAGTCCCGGCATCACCGTCGTCACCTTGATGTCGCTCGCCACGGTATCGATGCGGATTCCGTCGCTGAGCATCTTGACCGCGGCCTTTGTCGCACAGTATACCGCCCCGCCGCCATACGCAAATTGTCCCGCCGTCGAGCCGAGATTGATGATATGCCCCGCGTTGCGTGCGATCATCGCCGGCAAAAACGCGCGCGTCACGCTCGCCAGTCCTTTGATGTTGGTGTCAATCATCTCCTCGATGTCCGCCCACGTATTCTCTTGATAGGGTAAGGTCTCCCGTGCCAAGCCCGCATTATTGACCAATACATCCGGCGCACCGATCGTTGCCAAGACCTCGCCGGCGACACGCTCGACCGCGGCGCGGTCACGCACGTCGAGCTCGAATACATGAATCGGATTCCCGTATTCCTGCGTCCACTCCCGCGCCTGCTCGGCCAGCACCGCCTCACGCCGTGCCAACAACACCAACTCGCAACGCCGCGCGGCCCACCGTGCCGCCGTCGCCTTGCCGATACCGCTCGATGCTCCTGTGATGACGACCTTCATTGTCATGTCTTCCCGCCCCCTATACGATTCGTTTTTTTGATTGTACCATACCCGTGTCGCAGGCGGGGGCAACGCCACATGTATACATTGCACCGGCCCTTGATTTCGTTGCTTTTTCGCCCCCGTTTCGCTACAATGGACATAAGTCTTTATCATAACAAAGGAGGAATTGTGATGGAACAACAAAGTCAAGAGAAGCTGTCTTGGAAAAGCTATGTCGCGTTTATCGGCGCGGTGATTTTCTTTTCCGGCATCTTCGCCGACGCCAACAACTGGACGAAAGTCATGGACTTTACCGTGCTCAACGGCTCGTTCGGCTCGTGGGAAACGGCCGCCGGTAAAATGGCATCCTTCCGCGGCAGCGGCGGTACGGGGGCCAAGGACGGATTTATCTTCGCCATTACGCTGTTGCCGGCATTGCTGTTTGCTATCGGCATCATTCACGTCGTGGAAGGGTACGGCGGATTGGCCGTCGCCAAAAAATGGCTGACACCGCTGCTTCGCCCGCTGCTCGGTATCCCGGGCACCTGCGGTCTGGCATTGATTGCCAACCTGCAGACGACCGATGCCGGCGCCGGCATGACCAAGGTCCTGCATCAGGAAGGGCTGATCAACAGCCGCGAACGTGCCATCTTCTCCGGCTACCAGATCACGGGATCGGCACCGATCACGAACTATTTCTCGTCGGCGGTGGCGGTATTCCCCGTACTGCTCGTACCGGTCGGATTGCCCTTGCTCGTCATTTTGGTCTTCAAATTCATCGGCGGCAACATCGTCCGCCTGTACATCCGCATGACGGAAGGTAAAGGAGGCGCAAACGCATGAAACCGGCAACAGATACCATCAATCCGGCCACGCAGGAAGCCAAAGTCGATTTGAATCGCGACTTCATCAGTCTCTTTACGGAAGGCGTCGTCAAAGGCCTCGGCATCGGCATGCGTAACATGATGCCCAACGTCATGCTGGCCTTCATCCTGATTCACGCCCTCAATGTCACGGGTCTTTTGCAATGGATCGGCGAAGTGGCGGGTCCCGTCATGGCACTGTGGTTCTTGCCGGGTGTGACGATCACCGTCCTGCTCGCGTCATTGCTCAGCATGGGCGGCGCCATCGGCGTACTCGCGGCACTGCTCGCCTCGGGCGCAATCGGACCGTACGAAGCGACCGTCCTCGTCCCCGCCTGCTACCTCATGGGCAACCCCGTCCAAAACGTCGGTCGTTGTCTGGGGACGGCGGAAGTCGAAAGCAAATATTACGGCATCATCATTTTTGTCTGCGTATTCAATGCGCTGGCATCCATTTGGGCGATGGAGCTCCTGCTCACGCTCTTCTGATTGACACCGGCTACCCCGTAGCCGCAGGAAAGGAATGGTAGTATGTTTACATTGATTCAGCACGCCCACGTCTTTGCCCCGAAGGATTTGGGAGTTTGCGATATCCTGATCGCCGACCGCAAGATTGCGATGATCGCTCCCGAAATCGACATCACGGGACTGGATATGGACGTCGTCGACCTGGACGGCGCGCGGCTCGTACCGGGATTCATCGATAACCACGTCCACATCACGGGCGGCGGCGGCGAAGGCGGCTTTTCCACCCGTACGCCGGAACTGCCTCTCTCGGCCGTAACGGCCTGCGGAGTCACGACGGGCTGCGGCCTGCTCGGCACCGACGGCGGGACCCGCCCCCCGCCCCACCCCCTCGCCAAAGCGCGCGGGCTGGGAGCGGGAGGGGGCACCGCCCCCATCTC
>CABTYA010000064.1 GCA_902488965.1 uncultured Veillonellaceae bacterium | reverse complement strand
TTTGAGACCGTATTTCTTACGTTCTTTCATGCGCGGATCGCGCGTCAGGAAGCCCGCTTTTTTCAGCGCCTGACGATAGTCGCCGTCCACTTGCAGCAACGCCCGGCTGATGCCGTGACGAATCGCACCGGCCTGACCGGTGGTGCCGCCGCCGTTGACGTTGACCAAGACATCGTATTGCGTGGTCGTGCCGGTCAACTCGAGCGGCTGTTTGACGATCAATTCGAGCGTCTTCATGCCGAAATAGTCATCCATCGGACGCTGATTGATAATGACGTTACCTTGACCCGGAACCAGACGAACTCTGGCAACGGATTTTTTTCTACGACCGGTGCCGTAGTACTGTGCTTCTGCCATGTGATGTTCCTCCTTCCGGTATTACCGAATATCCAATTCCAACACTTCGGGTTGCTGTGCCTGATGCGGATGTTCCGCGCCGGCGTAGACCTTCAGTTTACGATACATATTTTCGCCGAGGGTGTTCTTCGGAAGCATCCCCCGTACCGCCATTTCGATGACTTGCTCCGGACGACGTTCCAACAGCCATTGCAGGCCGATGAACCGTCCGCCACCCGGATACCCCGAATGCCGGAAATATTTTTTCTGTACCAATTTCTTACCCGTGACCGCTACTTTGGCCGCGTTGATTACGATGACAAAATCGCCGGTATCTTGGTGCGGCGTATACGTAGGCTTATGTTTACCCCGTAGGATTTTCGCTACTTCGGCAGCAAGACGTCCTAACGTTTCGCCTTCCGCGTCAACGACGTACCATTTCCGCTCAATATTGCTCGGATTGGCCATAAACGTGGTTTTCATGCTGGTTCATTCCTCCTTGTACATATTCAAACGTGAATGGTTCATCCTTCCGGGGCTAAGGGTAAGGACAAATGCTCACTCGTATTATTTTATGTGATTTACGTCGACTTGTCAAGGTGCAGACTTGCCCTTGATTTATTTTCTCCGCCAAAGGTCCGTACCGCGCCGATGGCACGCGCGCCTAAAGCAATATAGTATAATAGTGATAATTCATTATACTACATTAATTATTATCCATGCCAAGGATTGACAGCCGCACCGCAACTATCGCACGGATGCGGCGGAGATGAAGAAAGAAGGAGATTCCCATGATATTACTGCCTTTGGCGGTGAGCGCATCGCTCATCAGCGAACGGCTGGCCACGCACGCCGCATTTTACGATCCGCACACGGCCGATCCGGCACGGGTGAGCGCGGTCGTCCTCGCTGCGGCCGACGAAGCGCTCGCCGCACGCTTTGCGGACGTTCCCGGTCTGCCCCGCTTTGCCGACTTTCCCGCGGCAGGCTATGCCGCCATTCCCGACGACGATACCGTCCTCGCTGCGGCCGCCGCTTACGAACATGCGCTGCTGCCGCCTTTCGTGCGCACACTGTTTGCCTACAGCCAAGGCACGCAGACCTCGCTCGCGACCCCCGGCCATCATGCAGGCGAGTTTTATCGGCAAACGACGGCCGGCGAACTCTTTTACCGTTTCTTCGGCGACAACCTTTTTCGCACCGACCTGTCATCGTCGGACAGCCGACTGGGTGACATGCTGACGCACGAAGGCGTGGCCGATGACGCGGAAGCTCACGCCGCCAAGGTCTTCCATGCGGATCGGACGTATTTCGTTCTCAACGGCACGTCCGCATCGAACAAAGTCGCTACCGGCGCGTTGCTCACACCGGGCGACCTGGTGCTCTTTGACCGCAACAATCACAAATCGGCCTACCACGGTGCAATGATCCTCGCCGGCGCGACGCCGATCTACCTCGAAGGTGCGCGCAACTCCTACGGCCTCATCGGCGGCATCCCTGCCGATGCGCTGGACGAAGACACACTGCGCGCCCGCGTCGCCGAGATTGACCCCGCCCGCGCCCGCGCCCCGCGTCCCTTTCGGCTCGCCGCGCTCCAACTGTCCACCTATGACGGGATTTTTTACAGCGCCGCCGATATCTTGTGCCGCATCGGCCATCTGTGCGACTACATCCTGTTCGACAGCGCCTGGGTCGGCTACGAACAATTTCTTCCCCTGCTGGCGGAGATGAGCCCGCTTACCTTGCCGCTCGACGAGCAGTCACCGGGCATTCTCGTCACCCAGTCGGTCCACAAACAACTGGCGGGCTTTTCCCAGACCTCGCAGATCCACAAAAAAGACAATCACCTGCGCGGGCAGTCCCGCTATGTCACGCATGAACAGTTCAACAACGCCTTTTTGCTGCACGCCTCGACCTCGCCGAGCTATCCGCTCTTCGCGTCGCTCGACATGAACGCCGCCATGCATGAATCGCCGCACGGCGCGCAGCTTTGGGAACGAGCCGCCCGCCTGACCACGGAAACGAAAAAAGACATGCTCCGCCGCCTGCGCTACATCCGCCCGCTCGTACCGCCGACGGTCAACGGCACGGCCTGGCAAAACATCCCCACGGAAACGATTCTCTCGGACCGGCGCTACTTCGCCTTGGCCCCCGATGCCTCGTGGCACGGCCTTCACGGTGTCGCCGAAGGACAATACTGCCTCGACCCGTGCAAGATTCTCGCCGTCACCCCCGGCATTCGCCCCGATACGCATGAATATGCGCCGAGCGGCATGCCGGCAATGATTGTATCCCAATACTTCCAAGCGTGCCGATTTACCCCGGAAAAAGCCGACCTGAACACCTTGCTCTTTCTCATCACACCGGCCGAAACCGCCGCCAAGATGACCCGCATGGTGGACATCTTCGCCCGCTTTGAAGACGACTACGACGCCGACACACCGCTCGAAACGATGTTCCCCGATCTCGTACAACACCACCGCGCCTATCGCGACTACGGATTGCGCCGGCTCTGCACCGAACTGCACGGCATCTACCGCAAGCACGAAATCAATCGCCTCGAACGCGACCTCTTCGCCCGCGAACACTTCCCCGAAGTGTGCCTGCCCATGCGTGAAGCCAACGACGCCCTGACCCGCGGTCGCGGCGAGCTTGTCCCGCTCGAGCGGACCCGCGGACGCATCTCTCTCGAGAGCGTACTCCCCTACCCGCCCGGTATCCTCGTCCTCGCTCCGGGAGAACGCTGGAACGATACCGTGATCGCCTACTTCCTCGCACTGGAAGACGCGATGAATACCCTTCCCGGTTTTGAACCGGAACTCCAAGGCATCCACCGCCGCCATGATGCCAGCGGCACGACACGGCTCATGGCCTATGTCCTCAGTGAATAGTTGACAAGGCCGCGTCGGTATGCTATGATTGAACAGCTGTAAATGACAGCAAACTATTTTTTTACATGAGGTGATGTACATGGCAACAAACAAGAACGCTCGTTTTAAGACTAGCCGACGGTTCGGTCTGAACATCTACGGCCATCCGAAAGCGTTAAAACGGCAACCGAAAGAGCAGCGACAGAAGAAGACTTCCGAATACGGATTGCAGCTCTTGGAAAAACAAAAAGTAAAAGCGATTTACAACTTACTGGAACGTCAGTTCTATCGCTATTATGATAAAGCGCGGAAAATGGAAGGCATCGTCGGTGAAAACCTGCTCTTTCTCTTGGAAACCCGTTTGGACAACTTGGTCTATCGCATCGGCTTTGCCCGCTCGATCCGCCAAGCCCGCCAGATGGTCAACCACGGCTTGATCCTCGTCGACGGCAAACGCGTCGATATCCCCTCCTACGGAGTGAAACCGGGACAAGTCATCTCGCTCAAAGAAGCGAACCGCAGCAACGAAATGTACAAGGCCAGCTTCCAGGACATTCGTACCTTCGAACTGCCCTACATTGAAAAGAACCTGGACAAATGGGAAGGCACGCTCACCCGTATGCCGATGCGCGAAGAACTCCCCTTTGCCAACGATATCAACGAAACACTCATCATCGAGTTGTACAGCAAATAAACTTTCTCAAATCAGAATTTATCAAAGCGGCGCAAATCAGCAATATACAGACCTCAATTGCTATTTGCGCCGCTTTTTTATTTTCTCATTTTAACCTGTTTTAGCAACGATTTTTGACGATTTTTTGACGCCGCCACCTACTAAAAAACGTCTCTAAAGTCCGTCCGGCGGGCACTATTTCAATCCGCTCCTCGTATACTTTTGCCGTTTCATCATTTTGCCGCCGCATATACCGTCGCCACAATCGCGACCAGTTGCCAAATACGCTTGCGCCTATTTTCCGCTTTTGTCTCTTGCTCGGACTTCTTCAATAATTCGTTTGCTGTCTGCAATTGCTTCTCGTGCTGTTTCAATTCGTCTTGCGTTATCTTCAACAAGTCGCTCGCTGTTGTCAATTCGTTTTTCGACTTTGTTAAGTCGCGTCGCGCTGACTTCAACTCGGAAGATAGCGTCTGATTGTTTTTCTCTAATGCGCTCAACTCTGACTCGATCACTACTAAGTTGTTCTCTAACCTGCTCAATTCGTCCGTTGTAATTTCCACCGCCTGTACTCCAGTATAAAATCCCAACGCCAAGCAGACCGCAAGCACAAAACGCCAAAACTTTCCTGTCAATCGTCCTCACCTCTTTTATGGCATGTGCAACTTATTCACATACCATATATAGAAAACAAGTTAAAATTGCCATATGTCAGGTTTTACCGATTTTATGAAATAAGGGACATCGTTATTTCATGTTTTAGCGATTTTATGACATAAGCAATTATTCTAACTTCGTGAAAATGCTACTTTTTACGAAGTTCAATATTTTAGCTTCGTGAAAACCCCGATTTTTACGAAGTTAACTAGCAGCTTTCAAGTAGCTTTCAAGTAGCTTTCAAGTAGCTTTCAAGTAGCTTTCGAGTAGCTTTCAGATATTTCCATTTTGGAAACATCTGCCGTCACTACCTATGAAAAAACCGCTATTTTTTCCTAGCAAGACACGCCACCCATGAAAAAATGCACGATTTTTCCTACATCGTACTTTTTATTGCTCGCTCGCTCAAAAACGTCAATAAAATTAGCGCGTTTTACCGACTTTTATTCACAGTCTGGCATAATCCGTCACGCCGCGCGCTATTGCCGCAGAAAAGGTGATTAACTGCGTTTTCAGAAGTTCGAGGTCGTTTGCGTTGTCGATGAACGCCAATTCGACTAAAACTGCCGGTGCGTTGGTCGCGTTCAGCACCCAAAGGCGATCTCTTTGCTTGACACCTCGGTCAAGAGTATCAATCGAGTTGATGAGTTGTGACTGAATGCACTCGGCGAGAGTTTTCCCCGCGAATGATTTGTAAAGTGTTTCCGTGCCTCGTGCCGTGGTGTTAAAAGAGTTGCAATGGATCGACACAAAAACATCTGCTCCCCACGCATTAGACGCAGCGCATATTTC
Source organism: uncultured Veillonellaceae bacterium (assembly GCA_902488965.1). Taxonomy (GTDB): domain Bacteria; phylum Bacillota; class Negativicutes; order Veillonellales; family Negativicoccaceae; genus CAMCNU01. The sequence goes on along the minus strand of CABTYA010000064.1, from coordinate 442 downwards.
TCCTAGGTCATCTGATTGGAGCATGGACACTTCACAACCGGCACCGACGAGATAATCCCTCAACTGTTCGCCGCAAGTTAAAGCATAATCGCATTCACGATCACCTGTCACGGGATTGACCGCGCCGGGATCAGGCACACCGTTCGGAGCATGCCCCGGATTAATAAATACTTTCATTTCATGTTATCCCCTTTCTTAATTTTTGATGCCCAGTCGTCAGACTGACCGTCGTTGTTGTCATCGATAAGCGCAGCACCGTATGAAACGACCGCCGCAAGGACGGCGGGCGAGAATATTGTCGCAATAAATTGTCTTAATTCTTGGAGCAAGTTTAGTAGCGGCGGCTCGCCCTTGCCCCATATCGCTATCCACGACCAAACGCCGATGTAGAGCAGTATCGGCGCGAACGACACGACCAGCGTGAAGTGCAGAAAGGCCAGCG
>CABTYA010000063.1 GCA_902488965.1 uncultured Veillonellaceae bacterium | reverse complement strand
CCCTCCTCCCAGCCAGCAGTGATTCTCGAGCTTCTACGGCCGAGGTGGCTGTAATTATCGTCATTTTGCAAGCAGAAGACGGCATACGATTCAGACAATTCTCGTGCCGACGGACAGCTCGGACAATGCGGCACGGGCACTGGCGGAAGCCGTGGGGATAGCGACTAAATTCGATGCCGAGCTGGTGTTGCTGACGGTACTCGAACAGCAGTTTTATGTCGGCGGGCTGGTCGGTCTCGAGGGGGACGTCAAGCCGTATCGCGGCGTGGCGGAATTGCCGGCTGAGCCGGCGCCCGATGAGGATCAGTACACGGGGCTGACGTCGCACCAAATCAGCCTCGCGAAAGCGGATTTGCGCAAGGCGGCGGCGAGCCTGCCGGACGGCGTACGGCGGCGGATGCTGATCGCCAACGGTACGGCGCGGGAAGATATCGTGACGGTCGCCAAAGACGTGAAGGCGGATTTGATTGTGATGGGCAGCCGCGGTTTGGGTACACTCAGCGGCGTGTTGCTCGGCTCGGTATCGAAATATGTATTGCAGCAGGCACCGATGCCGGTATTGGTCGTCAAGTAGGATAGAGCGAGGAGGAACATCTGATGATTGATTTCAAAGAAATTTTGGTTCCGGCGGACGGTTCGGATAACGGTTTGCGGGCATTGCATCATGCTGTCGGGTTGGCCAAACTCTCGGGCGGAACGATCCTGATTTGCCATGTGGCCAATATCGTCTCGGTCATCTCCGGTTTCGACCAGATTCCGAGCGGCGCGGGGTATGTTACGGAGCAAATGGCGACGGATATGGAGGACAAAGGCAAGGAAATCCTGGAATCCATGGTCAAATCCGTTCCGCCGGAAGTGCCGGTCAAGACGATTTTCGAGGTCGGCTCGCCGGGACCGACGCTGGCGATGGTCGCCGAGAAAAACAACGCGGATCTGATTGTCATGGGCAGCCGCGGTCTGGGACCGATCAAGGGCATTTTCATGGGGTCGGTATCGAGCTATATTGTCAGTCACGCGACGTGTCCAGTGCTGATCGTAAAATAATTCGAACGGGCGGACGAAAGTCCGCCTTTTTCTATCAACAAATCGAGGTGGGGTATGGAAAAACAAATTCGATGGCTGTATGGGGAGCTGCCCAAATGGGTGGAGCACGGCCTGATTGATGCCCCGACGGCGGATCGCCTGCGGGTGCATTACGGGGAAGTGGCCGCACCGAAATCGACGTGGGCGGTGATTTGGCCGATACTGGCGATGATCTGCATCGCCATCGGGATATTGCTGCTGGCGTCATCGCAATGGTACGAAATCGCACGGGACACACGGCTCGGCTGGCTGCTCGGTCTGACGGCGCTGTCGCTGCTCGGCATCGCGGGTACGATGGCGCTGCGACCGACGTCGACCGCGCTGCGCGAAGCGGTCGGAGCGTTTCATGCGATCATGCTGCCGGGGGCGTTTTGGCTGGCGGACAGTATGTACACGGTCAACTGCTTTAACGAGTGGCAGTCGGTGATTGGGGCGGCGGTGTTGCTCTTGCCGATGGTGTACCTGTTGCGCTCGGTAGTGGCGGCGTCGGTGTATGTCCTGCTGGCCGCATCGTTTTGTGCGACGGCGGGAGCGGAGCAGGTCTGGTTCGGCAAGCAGTTGGTGTGGATTTTGCTGGCGGCGGCGGCTCCGTACTTTTACTTGCTGTACAAGGACGGTTCGCGCGGGAAAGAAATGCTGCTGTTCGGTTGGTCGTACGGCGCAGCGGTCTACGGCGCGTATTTCGGGACATTGCTGGACGTCTCGGTCGTGAGTCTGGCGTTCTTTGCGGTCATGGCGACGCTCACGTTGTATGTGGGGCTGCTGCCGGGGCGGCACTCCGTTTGGGGGATACCGTTCCGCTGGATCGGCGGGGCGGCCTTTGTCGGCACGATGCTGTTGGCGACCATGAGGGCCATGTGGGTCGATATCGGCCAAGAAACGCCGACCGTTTGGCCGATGGTCATGTTGCTGTTGGTATTGTTTGCGACGGGGGCGGTGTGGTGGAGTACACCGGCGCGGCGTTCGCCCTTGCTGACGGCCATCGCTCTCTTTCCGGTTTTGGTGCTGCTGGGAACGATTGCCGCCGTCTTTCAATGGGGGTATACCTTTATCGCGGTCGTGATGATGGCGTACTACTTGGCAGCGACGGGCTGGATGTTGTGGCAAGGAATCGGCCGTCGGTCGCTGGGGCAGACGGATATCGGCCTGGTGATGGCGGGACTGTTCATCTTGGCACGACTGGCGGACTCACAATTTACGGACTATGAACGGGGGATTGCGTTTGTCGTCATCGGGTTGGCCGTGCTGGCGGCGCATCTCGTACTGAAGATGCGGCTCTCGCGTCGCGATCGATCGATGCGGCGTGAAGTACGTTCCGCACGGCGGCGGGTCGGCGGCCAAGGGAAACCGGCCAAGACGGTGCGCCGGGAAGTTGCGACGCCGGATGAGCGCCCGCAGGTGCGGGTGGCACCGCAACCGACGCAAGCGCCGCGGAAATCTCGCCCGCAGGTGCCGCAGATGCCGACGTTCGGAGGCAGGGAACCCGTGATGCCGAAATCGGTACGCGTCGATCACGAGGACAAAGGAGGCACGGACCATGAAGACAACTAAATGGCAACGGTGGCTCGTATTTGCCGTGGTGGCGATCGCGCAGCTGGTACTCATCAACGGTTATCGGAGCGGCTATGAGGACGTGGCGCAAAACGGTACGCGCTATACCATGCCCGTGCGGCTGTACTACGACGGCGATGCCGACTATCTTCGCGTGTTCGTATCGTCGTGGGAAGCCCGCTGGCTGAATGCCAATCCGCCGGAACGAGGCGAGCGGGTCTATGTATCGGTCGCACCCGATGCCGAAGGACGGCTGATGATCAAAGGAGCGGATTTGGCCATGCCGGCACAGGGAGATTATCTGACGACGGAAGCGTGGAGCAACCTGCGGGACGGCACGGTCGAGCTGAAGCTTCCGTTCGAACGGTACTATCTTGACAAGCACAAACTGCAGCAACTGCCGTTGGACGAATATATGGCGGAAGACGAAGTCGATGTCGGCGAGGCGCTGACGCCGGAGGAGAAAGAGAAAGGGGTATCGCCCGTCAAATATGTCCCGCGCCACGAATTGTTGGCGGTATTGCGGGTGCTCGAGGGCGATGCGGTCATTACGGATATTTTGGTTGACGGTCGCAGTATCGGCGAAGTCTACCCGACAGGCGATGCGGCCGGTACGATGACGGCCAAGGTGCCGGCGACAGCGCCGACACGGAAGGGAGGCGCATGATGAACAACGAGACGCATCATCACGGGGCATTTTGTGAAGTACCGGAGGACGACACCGAAGAAGTGTCCGTCTTTGCGCAAGCGGCGGGCGATGAGCGCCTGCTCTACGGCGTCGCTTCCATTTTCAAAGTGCTCGGCGATCCGACGCGGCTGCGGATTTTGCAGGTGCTCTTGGTGGAAGGCGAGCGTTGCGTCGGCGAGATTGCGGACGATATCGGCATGGAGCAGTCGGCGGTCAGCCATCAGCTGCGGGTATTGCGACAAGCGCGGGTCGTCGATTTCCGTAAAGACGGCAAGGTCGCCTGGTACTATTTGGATGACAATCACGTCGTCCGTTTATTGGAGCAGGGCATCGAGCACGCGGCCCATCACCGCCGATGATGCGGGTATACTTGATGCGGCACGGTTACGCGCAGGACGCCGTGCCGCCGATTGACAACTTCCATCGGGCACTCACCCCGACAGGCGTCGCCGAGACGAAACGGATGGGGCGGCGGCTGGCCGCTCGCTGGACGGACGGCACGGTGGGGATATATTACAGTCCGCCCGTGCGGACTCGGCAAACGGCGCAGCTGGTTGCGGAAGAATGCCGCGCGGCGGGCGTCGAAATCCGCGAGGTGCAGGCGCTCTATGCGCTCTTGCGTTCGGACTGGGAGCCGCTGCGCCGGCATATCCTTGACGCCGGACGGCGCGGATTGACGGATGTATTGTTGGTCAGCCACCATCCGTACTTACAAAAATGGCTGCGCGAAGAGGCGGATTTCGAGGTGAAGTACCGCCAGAGTGCGGTGACGGAGCTGACGTGCGATCCCGCAGGCGTATTACGGCTGGTCCGCTATGTGCGGCCGGACGACGAGGAGTGAAGCAGGCGATGAAACGAAGTCATTTTTTTGCGTATTTGAACCGCATGAAATTTATTCGCCGCTGGGGACTGATGCGCAGTCATGTGCCGGAAAATGTGCAGGAGCATACCCTGCAAGTGGCGATGATCGCACAGGCGCTCGCGGTGCTGCGCAACCGGCGGCACGGGGGGCATGTCTCGCCCGAGCATGCGGCGGTACTGGCGATGTACCACGAAGTCAGCGAAATCTTTACGGGGGACATGCCGACGCCGGTCAAGTATTTTAATCATGATATTCGCGCGATTTACAAGACGATCGAGGTCGCCGCGGTCCGCAAGCTGTACGCGACGTTGCCCGCGGATTTGGCACCGGATTTTGCGCCGTATGTGCTGACACCCGAAGAGGACGAATTGTGGCCGCTGGTGAAGGCGGCGGATACCTTGTCCGCGTTTTTGAAATGTGCGGAAGAACGGGCGGCGGGCAATCCCGAATTTGACGAGGCGTATGCGACGATTCGCGGGACGCTGGCGGAATCGCCGGTTCCCGAGGTCAAGGACTTTCTGGAGATTTTCGCGCCGAGTTTCGAGCTGTCGTTGGACGAATTGAATCGGACGCTCGCCGAGGACGATCATGCGTAAACGGATCTTGCTGATCAACGACTACATCGGGCACGGCGTGGGTACGACGAATGTCCTGCAGCCGCTGCTCATGATGAGCGGGCATCGGGTCTCGGTACTGCTCACGGCGATGATGAGCCATGCGTTTCAGTACGGCGACTATGTGTACCGCCCCCTGACCGATGAGCTGGCGCAAATCGCGGCGCTGTGGGACGAGCGGCCGGAGCGGTTTGCCTTTGATGTCGTGATGACGGGATTCATCGACAGCTTGGGCGATTGGCGCCAGTTCCCGACCGTGCGGCGGCTGTTGGAGCGGCATCGCGCAGCGGGGGCGCGGATCATTGTCGATCCGGTGATGGGGGACGGCGGGGCGCTCTACCCGACGTTGCCGGAAGGCATCATCGGGGCGATGCGCGAGTTGATTACGGCCGCGGACGTGATTACGCCGAATGTAACCGAGGCGGCACTGCTCTTGGGTGAGGATCCGCAGCGGATTCCGACGGATACGGCCGACTGGGCGAATCGCTTGGCGGCGGCGGGGCCGCAGACGGTCATCATCACGGATTGCCCGACGGACGCTCCCGCCCGCGGTCTGATTCGGTATCGGACGGCGGCGGGCACGGCGGGAGCGGTGCCTTTCGTGCGTCGTGCGGCGGCGTTCAGCGGGAGCGGGGACTATTTCAACGCGGCCTGGCTGGCGGCGGTAGCCGCGGGGTTGCCTTGCGCGGAGGCGGTCGCCGTGGCGGCGGAATTTATCGACGCCGCGTTGGCGGAAACGAATGCGGCGGGGATCGATCCCGCCGACGGACTCTACGGTGTCCGCAGTTTCGTCCGTTTGTTGGAGCGGCTCGCCTGACAGAGCGAACCATCGGAAAACAAAAAAGGGAACGTCTTCGGACGTTCCCTTTTTATGTGCGTTGGGTCGGTGACGGGTTATTTGCCTAAAATCGCTTGGACACGACTGCGGATATCGTCGTCGGTCTTGTCGACTGCTGTCGTATGTCCCGTATCGCGGACGGCGTCCGGTGCGGCGGCCTTCGGAGTCGGGCGTTCAGCCGCCGCCGGCTT
>CABTYA010000062.1 GCA_902488965.1 uncultured Veillonellaceae bacterium | reverse complement strand
GCGCGCGGAATTTCCGGGCGTGACGATTGAGGTACAGCCGATCCGCTACTATCCGTACGGCTCGCTGGCGGCCAATGTCATCGGCTATGTCGGTGAGGCGGGACCGGACGATCGTGACGAAAACGGCGAAGAATACCGCCCCGGGTCGATTGTCGGCCGATCGGGGTTGGAGACGTATTATAATCATCTGCTGCGCGGCACGGACGGCGGCAAGCAGGTCGAAGTCGATGCGACGGGACAGCCGGTCAAAAATATCGAAGCGGTGCCGATCGTACCGGGGCACAACTTGCGGCTGACGCTCGATTTGCGCTTGCAGCAGGCCACGGAGGCGGCGATTCGCGAGCAGATCTCACTCTTGGCGACGGAGCAGATCTGGCCGACGGGGGTGGCGGCGGTCGCGCTCGACCCGAATACGGGGGCGGTCTTGGCGATGGCGAACTGGCCGTCGTTCGATCCGAACGCCTTTGCCGGCGGGATCAGTACGCAGGAATGGCGCGCCCTCAACGACAATCCGATGCGCCCGCTGGACAACAAGGCCATCAGCGGTCTGTATCCGCCGGGCTCGCTGTTTAAGGTCGTGACGGGGGTGGCGGCACTGGAAGCGCAGGTCGTCACGCCGGAAGAACAGATCTACGACGAGGGCAAGCACTGGCTCATCGACAAGCACAATGCCGGCGGCGAGGCCTTCGGCTGGATTAATTTTTATGAGGCGATGGCCAAATCCGACAACGTCTATTTTTATGAATTGGGCAATCGTCTGGGCATCGAGCCGATTGCCCGCACGGCGCACCATATGGGACTGGGCGAGTTGACGGGAATCGACCTTTACGGCGAAGCGAAAGGCTTGGTCGCGTCCGAAGCGTACAAGCGTGAAGTGTTTGACGAAGACTGGTACTTAGGGGAAACATTTGACGCGGCCATTGGGCAGAGTTTTCACTTGACGACGCCGTTGCAGTTGGGGGTACTCTTCAGCGAAATCGCCAACGGCGGCACACGCTACCGTCCGTATCTCGTCAGCCGCATCGATCGGCCGGACGGCTCTCCGTATCGGATTCATACGCCCGAGGTCATCGGCAAAACGACGATCTCCAAAGCGGTGCTCGATGTCGTGCGCCAAAGCCTGTGGCGCGTCAGCCAAACGGGCGGCACGGCGGGCGATGTGTTCCGCGGCTATCCGATTGCGATTGCGGCCAAGACGGCAACCGCCGAAACCGCTTCGGGGCGCGATCACGGGATGTTTGCCGCGTATGCGCCGTTTGATCGGCCGCAAATCGTGGTGGTGGTCGTCGTCGAACACGGCGGTTACGGCGTCATGTCGGCGGCGCCGATCGCCAAACGCATGTTGGACAGTTATTTCCGCTTGGATACGGCACAGACACAAGGAGGTACGCAATGAGAGACATGAGAATACGGACACCGCGTCCGCCGGCAACGCCGGGACGGATCGTCACCTTGGCATCCGGCAAGGGCGGCGTCGGCAAGACCGTCTTGACGGCACTCCTCGGAACGGCCTTGGCGGCGCGCGGCCGACGGGTATTGCTCGTTGACGGCGATATGGGACTGCGGGATTTGGATTTGGTGCTCGGCATGGAAGATCGGGTACTGTTTGATATTTTCGATGTGGCGACGGGGCGTTGTTTCGAAGAAGACGCCATTCTCAACGTCGCCGCCGGGTTGGATTTGTTGCCCGCCAGTCAGCGTTATCGCTGGGAAGACGTCGAAGGCGATGCGGTGCTTACCGTGCTGGAAGACGTCCGCCAACGCTACGACTATGTGCTGATCGACAGCCCCGCCGGTGTCGGCAAAGGGCTGTATTATACGCTCGATATGGCGGATCTGGTCCTGCTGGTGGCGGAACCGACGTGGGTGTCGGTGCGCGATACGGGACGGCTGATGAGCGATCTGCACGAGCGGCGCCAGTTTGCGTATGCGCTCGTCGGCAATCGGTTCGGTACGACGCCGGCACTCGGTGTGGAAGAATGGGCGGAAGCCGTCGGGGCGGAAGACCTGGCGGGGATTATTCCCTATACGCCGCAGTTAGCGGCGGCGGCACAGGACGGGGCGCTCGCCCGCCGACCGAAGGCGGACGCGCTCTGCACGGCTATCGACGCCGTCGTCGACTATATGGAGACGGGGGAAGGACAGGCACCGGCTGAATGGGCGCGCCGGCTGACGGCGATGTGCCGGACGGTCGATGCGCCGCGGTGGCTCGTGCGCCGCCGTGATGATGCGCGGCAGTGGCGCCGGCGGGGGCGCAGATGAACGTCGCACGCTGGTGGCGGCATACCGACCGGGTGCTGATTATCGTGACGGCGGTATTGTCGTGTATCGGGCTCATCATGATCGGCAGCGCCACGCATATCAACCGCGAAGGTCTGCGGCTCTATGACTTCGTCGAAAAACAGGGCGGCTTTTTACTCGCCGTGACGGCGGCGGTCGCTTATCTCATGCGCTATGATTATCGCCGGCTCTTTCGCTGGACGCCGCTGCTGTACTTGCTGAATGTCGCGGCGCTGGCGGCGGTCATGGTCGTCGGTACGAGTGCTCTCGGCGCGCAGCGCTGGATTCAAATCGGGCCGATCAGCATCCAGCCGTCCGAGTTTGCCAAACTGCTGTATCTCGTTTGTTTGGCGCGGTTTCTCTGCTGGGACAAGATTCGCGTCGATACCTGGCGCGGACTGGTGGCGGTGGGGCTGTTTTTGGCCGTACCGATCGCGCTGGTCTTTCTGCAGCCGGACCTCGGGACGAGTTTGGTCTTCGGGGCGATGACGTTGGGGATGAGCGTCATTGCGGGTGTGCGGTGGAAGCATCTGCGCAACCTGTTCGGCGCATTTATCGCGGCCTTGCCGCTGGCGTGGTTCTTTTTGCTCAAGGAATACCAGAAAAACCGGATTCTCGTGCTGATCAATCCCGACCTTGACCCGTACAATGCGGGCTACCATGTGACGCAGTCCAAAATCGCCATCGGTTCGGGCGGCCTCATCGGGAAAGGACTGTTCGGCGGCACGCAGAGCCAGCTCAATTTTTTGCCGGAAAACCACACGGACTTTATTTTTGCGGTGCTCGGTGAGGAGACCGGCTGGGTCGGTGCAGTATTATTGATTTTATTGTATTTTATCCTGCTGTATCGGGGCTTGCAGATCGCACGGACGACCAAGAACGAATTCGGTCGGTATATTGCGGTCGGCATCGTGTCGATGTGGCTCTTTCAGATCTTCGTCAATGTGGGGATGACCATCGGGTTGATGCCCGTGACGGGGATTCCGCTGCCGTTTTTGAGCTACGGCGTCAGCGCACTGACGGTCAATCTGTGCAGTGTGGGGCTGTTGCTCAATATCTACCAGCAGCGTAAGGAGATGTTGTTTGATCGCTAACAGGGTGAGGAGACGTATGTCCGAAGTGAAGGTATCGCCGTTTGCACTGGCCAAAGTGCAAAAGCCGGCACGCTATATCGGCGGAGAATGGAACAGTACGGTCAAAGACCACACGAAGATGAATGTCACGGTCGCACTGGCGTTCCCCGATGTCTACGAGGTGGCGATGAGCCATCTGGGACTTAAGATTTTGTATCATGTCATCAATGAGATTCCCGATGCGGTCGCCGAGCGCGTCTATGCGCCGTGGCCGGATATGGAGGCGCTCATGCGCACGCATCGTTGGCCGCTCTATACGCTGGAAACAAAACGTCCCGTGCGCGAGTATGATCTGTTCGGGTTGACGCTGCAATATGAGATGTGCGCGACCAATGTGCTGAACATGCTCGACTTGGCGGGGATCCCCGTATGGAGCCGGGAGCGGACGGACGACGACCCGCTGGTCATTGCGGGCGGGCCGTGCGTGTACAACGCCGAGCCGCTGGCGCCGTTTATCGATGTCTTTTTCATCGGCGAATCGGAAGAGTCCGTGGTCGAGATGATCGACGTCTGGCGCGAGTGGAAAGCGGCGGGCAAGCCGGGCGGACGGGCGGAAATCCTGGCTCGGATGGCGGCCATCGAGGGCAACTATGTACCCGCGTTTTACCGCGATACATATGACGCGGCGGGGAATTTCCGCGCGCTCGTACCGACGACGGACGCCGCGCCGGCGAAAATCGTCAAACGGGTGATTCGCGATGTCGAGTCGCTGCCCGTACCGACAAAGCCGATCCTGCCGCATATCGCGCCCGTACACGATCGGGCGGTGTTGGAGCTGTTTCGCGGCTGTACGCGCGGCTGCCGATTCTGCCAGGCGGGGATGTTGTATCGGCCGATTCGCGAGAAGTCGCCGGAAAAACTCGTCGCGCTCGCCGAGGAGATCATCGCCAACAGCGGCTATGACGAAATCTCGCTCATGTCGCTGTCGTCGGCGGACTATTCGCATTTGCCGGAGTTGGTCGATCGGCTCATGGAGCGGTTTCGCTCGCAACGTGTCGGCGTGAGCCTGCCGTCGCTGCGGATTGACAGTTTTTCCATCGATATCGCCAAAAAAGTTCAGCAGGTGCGCAAGAGCGGGCTGACGTTCGCGCCGGAGGCGGGGACGCAGCGCATGCGCGACGTCATCAACAAAGGCGTCTCGGAAGAAGACCTGATCGCCGCCTGTACGAATGCGTTCGCCTCGGGCTGGAATACGGTGAAGCTGTACTTCATGATGGGGCTGCCGACGGAAACGGATGCGGACCTCGACGGGATTGCGGACTTGGGCTATCGGGTGAGCGACCTCTATCGGGAGATCACCGGCCGTACGGGGTGCAAGGTGACGATCAGCGTGTCGAGCTTTGTCCCGAAACCGTTTACGCCGTTTCAGTGGATGGCGCAGGCGCCGATTGAAGAAATTCAGCGGCGGCAGCAATATCTCAAAGGCCGCATCCGCAACCGGCATATCAGCTATCACTACCATGATGCACCGACGAGCTTTATCGAGGCGGTCATGGCCCGCGGCGACCGCCGGCTGGCGCCCGTCATTTATCGGGTATGGAAAGACGGCGGCCGCTTTGACGGCTGGACGGAGTTTTTCTCGTACGACCGATGGGCGCGGGCGATGGCGGCGGAGGGCATCGACCCCGCGTACTATGCGTCGCGGCTGCGTTCGCTCGACGAGCCGCTCCCGTGGGATCATATCGATTGCGGCGTGACGCGCGACTATTTGGCACGCGAATGGCGGCGCGGCTGTGCGGCGGGACTGACGCATGATTGCCGCCGCTTGTCGTGTCTGGGCTGCGGCGTGTGTCCGCAGTTGAATGTCCAAGTCGTCGACGGAAAGGGGGGAGACCGTGCCAAGACTACGTATATCTATCAGCAAAGATGAGCCGCTGCGTTTTTTGGGGCATTTGGATTTTTTGCGGACGATGGAGCGGGCCTTGCGCCGCTCCGCCCTGCCGATTGCGTACTCGGAAGGATTCAACCCGCATATGAAGGTCAGCTACGACACGGCGCTGGCGGTCGGGATGACGGCCGATCCCTATTATATGGACGTCGAACTGGAGACGCCGCTCGCCGCCGATGACGTGCGGGCGAAACTTGCGCCGCAACTGCCGGCGGGGATTCGCCTGACGGCGATGCGCACGGTTGAGGACGGTGAGGCGAAACTGATGGCGTTCAGCAATTACGAGACGTTTCGGATCATCGGTCCGCAACGGGGCGAGGTCGACGGTGCGGCCGTCGCGCGGGCGTGGGAGGCGCGCGAGCGCATATTGTATCGGAAGGTGACACCGAAAAAAGTACGCGAGATCAATGTGCGGCCGCTGGTGCCGACCCCGCTCACGGTGGCGGCGGACGGGACGTATATCCGCGTCGAAGTCGGGATCCTCAAGACGGCGCAGACGGGAATCAAACCCGCGGAGATTTGGGCGATATTGGTGCGCGAACATCAGCTC
>CABTYA010000061.1 GCA_902488965.1 uncultured Veillonellaceae bacterium | reverse complement strand
TTCGGCGACAAGGACGACCGCGACAATCGCAAGGCGCGCGCGGAACGCATGCCGCAATATGCGGCCGGTCCGATCAGCTCGGTCTACGTCCTGCAGGATGAAGTGAATGCCCTGCAAGCGAAAAACGACGCGGCGGAAGCACGCATCGCCGAACTCGAAACACAAGTACGCGCACTCCTCGCCCGTTTGGGCTGACGACATCGCGGATGTCCCTGCATGTGCATACATCCGGTTGCCGATACGGCAATCCGTGCGGTATATTGCGCGGTATGCTATGTGTACAGTACCAAGACATCTCCCTCGGGAGATGTCTTTTTTTGTGCGTGACGGGAGAACACGGCAAGGCGGACACCTGCGGGCGAACGACAATCGGTATGAATGGCGACCGAGACGGAACCGATACCGGCGGCCGAAATCAGCCTATTTGAACAAATAAGCTAAAATAAAATAAGATAAATATTAATGATAATTATAATTTTAGTAAAAAAACTCAGCAATCGCTAGTTTTTTTATGTAGAAAAGGAATTGCCAGTGTGCTATATTAACATAGAATAATTGTGACATTAGTCGTTTTGATTCATGGTATGTGAAAACGGCATGTAGAAAATCGGTATGGAGGTACAGTATGAAACAGACGAAAAAGGCTCGCTTGCGTTTGGGCGTGATGATGAGCGTATGCGCGCTCGGGCTGGCGGGACAGAGTATGGCAGCCGTTGCGGACGATGCGGCACAGGATGAGGCGCTCCTGCAGGGGACGGCGAGTGACAGGGAAAACGTCCGCGTTCAGGAAGACGAATGGCAGGAATTGCTGCGCGCGCGCAACGTCGCCTTGCGTGCTCCGGAAGGTGGGAGCTATGTAGCGGTAGAAACGTTTAATCATAAAATGAATGACATCTATCAGCTCGTCAATCAGATAGAGAAAACTGATATTCACTATGTCTCTGTCAAAGGCCCGAAGGGGGATACGGCAACCGCCAATTACAACAACGGCGGCGCCACAGGCGACAATGCCGTCGCGATTGGCGTGGAGACGAAAAGTGTCAGCAGGAATGGCATCGCTGTCGGTTACAAAGCCAACAGTAAAGGCACGGACGCATCGGCAATCGGGACCGAGGCCGAAGCGGCCGGCAATGACAGTATAGCGTTCGGAACAATGGCAGAGAGCAAAGAACGGCAGTCCGTAGCGCTCGGACGAAAGGCGCAGGCATCGGTCGCTTATGGTGTAGCACTGGGAGGGGAGTCGGTGGCGGACGTCGCTGAGGGCAAGTTCGGCTACGCCTTTGCTGATGACAAAAAAGCACGCTACGATAAGCTGGCAGCAATCACGCAAACGCCGCGTGCGAATCTGGCGAGCGCCTATCAAGCGGCGAAAGGCACCGACAAGGAAGCCGCAGCGAAACAGGCGCTTGACGAATGGGATGCAGCGGATAAGGAATTGGGGCAAATCAAAAGTACATGGCGCTCCGGCATGGGAGCGGTCTCCGTCGGCACGCAAACATCCGGCCGACAGATTATTCATCTCGCCGCCGGCACGGAAGACACCGATGCGGTGAATGTCGGCCAGCTGAAAGTGGTGAAAAACCAACTTGAAAAGCAAATGCCGGAAGGCGGCGTTCATTATGTGTCCGTTACCGGTACGGAAACAGGGGAAAATTCCAACTTTGACAATAAAGGTGCGACCGCTAACGGCGCGATTGCCATCGGCGAAGGGGCGAAAACGTCGGGATTCCGTTCAACGGGAATCGGCGCGGACGCAGCGGTCAGCGGTGACCGTAGTGTGGCCATCGGAGCCAATGCGGAAACAACGGGTGATATGGCCTTTGCCGGCGGACATAATGCCAGAGCCATGGGGCGGGGGTCTATGGCTCTCGGCTGGAGCAGCAAAGCTGTCAATGCCGACGGTATTGCCATCGGACAAGGGGCAAGAGTGTCGCTGGGCGATGCCATTTCACAAGCAAAATACGATACCTTGTCGGACAATGTAAAGCAGTGGTTTATCGCCTACGATAATCCTGACGGTACGAAAGTGTATTATCAGGTGAAAGCGCCGAAACAGGACGGATCACTCATTGATGTGAATCTGAACAGCATCGCGTTGGGCAATTTTTCCGCGGCGGAAGACAGTGATGTCGTTGCCATCGGGAGCAGAGCAAAAGGCGCATTCGTAGGGGCCACCGCCATCGGTGCTTTTGCGAAGGCGGAAGGAAAACAAAGCACGACAGCGGGATACGTATCCTCTGCCAAGGGGGATCAATCTACAGCTGTCGGCGGTTATACGCAAGCCAACGGTGACCATGCGGCGGCGTTCGGTTACGGCGCGAAGGTCGATGATAATAAAGCCGGCGTGGCGATGGGGTACGAGTCCTATTCCAAGCGCAAAGGCGGTATCGGCTGGGATCCCGAAACCAATGCGGCGTGGGATGAAAGTGCGGTATCTGCGGATTTGAAGGCACAAGTGGCGGCGATTGACAAAGAAATTGCGGAAAAAACAGAAATTGAAAAGAAAGCGAAAGAAGAATTAGACAAATTCCCGCAAGATACGGAATTGAAAGAAAAATGGCGACTGGCTCACAATGAAGTGGCTGCAGCAAATGAGAAAAAGCACAAACTTTTCGTGCCGTGGAAAACGGAATTCGGCGATGCGGCTATCGGTAACGAAGAAACAGGCATGACACGTCAGCTCACAGGCCTCGCCGCCGGCAGTGCGGACACCGATGCGGTGAATGTCGCTCAGCTGAAAGCGCTGGATAAGAAAAAAGCCAATCTCGATGCGTCGAATTTGACGAATGAAAAGGACATCAAGGCGTGGAAACAAGCACTCGGTATCGATGCCCTTTCCGCAGGAAATTCGCTGCACTATTTTTCCGTCAATCACACGGATACTCAGAAAGAAAGCAACTACGAAAATGATGGCGCCAAAGCATTCGGCGGCATAGCCATCGGTGCTAACACATCCGCACACGGGATTTACGGCAGTGCCATCGGCGTAGAGGCGTTGAGCATCGGCGGGTATTCACAGGCGTGGGGGTACTATGCACTGGCGGCATCGGAAGACGGTATCAGTAAAGATGCCTATGACGCGTTGTCGGAAGAAGAAAAGAAGAACTATGTATATCGTGAAATGAAGGTCGGACCTGACGATAAGTCTGCGTATTATCGTGTTAACTATCCGGAATATACGAATGAGGAATTCAAGGCATTAGGCAAAGAAAAGATAAAGCATCTCATGGGAGATCTCGGGTACGGGTATTCCAGCGCAGAAAAAAAATGGATTGCAGCACCGCGTGCGATAGCGATCGGTCACATGAGTAAGGCAGTATCCGCCGGATCCATGGCCATGGGCAATTGGGCGGAATCTCTTGGCGTACAGTCGACAGCCATCGGCTCTCAAGCCAAAACAGAAGGCGGTTACAGTTTTGCCGCAGGTGACCGTGCCCATACAAAAGGCGATTCGGCAGTGGCTGTGGGCTATAAAGCGGATGCCACAGGAGCATGGAGTACGGCCATTGGAGCTACCGCCAAGGCTTCCGATACGTCCGATACGGCAATAGGTGGGTCTTCCGAAGCTACAGGCGGAAGGTCAGTTGCCATAGGCAGTGAAGCCAAGGCGCAGGCATATGGTGCGCAAGCGATGGGATACAAAGCTGTCGCATCGGGACAATTCAGTATATCCGAAGGGACGCAAGCCACGGCTAGCGGAAAATGGAGTATCGCACAGGGGCTTAACAGTAAAGCGGAAAAAGATAAATCATTAGCGATGGGGGCAGTTGCCGCCGCCAAAGCGGAAGAATCGGTGGCACTGGGCGCTAACAGTTTGGCTGCCGTTGAATCGGGCAAGGTGGGCTATGCCTTTGCCGCAGACGGTGCGACATTGGAACAGGCCATCGAAGCCGCGGGCCAAAAAGAGAAATACGATCAACTCAAAGCAGTCGTCAATCCGTTGAAAGATGAGTACAACAGACTGATAGACGCCTACCAAAAAGCACCGAACAAATCGTCAGAAGAAACAAAGGCGAAACAGGAACTGGACACATGGATCAAAAATCACGGCGACTTCATGAAAGCTGTGGCAGAAAAAACGAAGCTCGAAAGCACATGGCAATCGGGCGCGGGTGCCGTATCGGTAGGTAATGCGGCGAAAGGTATGACCCGCCAGATTACGAACCTCGCCGCGGGTACGCAGGACACGGATGCGGTGAACGTCGCGCAGCTCAAAGTGCTCGATGCGAAGAAAGCGGACAAGAATCTGAACAATATCACGGAGGAAGGCCAGACCGTTATCAAGAACCTTGCCAAAGGTGCAGTTGTTGTTGCCGCGGGTACGAATACCACTGTGCAAGCGACAGAGGATGCGGAAACAGGTGTAAAAACATACACTGTCAATGTTGCCGCGGACGGGCAGGTCACTGACGGAAATGCCGGTATTGTGACGGGCGGCACGGTCTACAACGCCATCAAGGACAAAGCGGACAAGAGTGAACTGACGGACATTAAGAGCAACATCACGAATGTCAACAACGACATCACCGCACTCAAAGGCGGATTTACCATCAAAGATGCGAATGCGACTGTTGGCACAGCGGATGTGACCTTGGGTGGCGATCCGAAGAGTGCGATTACGTTCAAGGCTAAATCGGAAAATACAGACGGAGCAACATCCGCATTGACCGCTAAGGTGGGGAGTGACAAGTCCGTCACCTACACGCTGAACACGAAGAAACTGAAAGAAGACTTGGGCATCACCGACAAAGGCGTGGGCACGATGTCGTCCTTTAAGCTGAAAACGGGCACCACGGAAGAAAATGTAGCCGACGGAGAAACGGTAGAATTCTATACGGAAAAAGACAAAGGTCTTACCATTTCTCAAGCGAACAAGAAAGTCACCTTCGGGGTGGATGGCAGTAAGATTGATCTTGCAGGAAATACCAGCATTACCAATATCAACACCAATATTGAAAACATCACGAAACAAGGCGGAACGCTCGATACGAAACTGGCAGACTATGCGAAGAAAGATGCGACCAACCTTGGGACGGAAGATGTAACGAAGTGGAAAGAAAAGCTCGGTATCAACGAACTCGGCAAAGGCACGATGAGTTCGTGGAAGCTGAAAGCGTCCAGTGATGCGGCTGGAACGGAAGCGGCGAAGATTGAAAATGACAGCGAAGTAATGTTCGGCGCCAGCACGGAAGAAAAGCAAAAAGGCTTGGTCGTGACACGTAAGGGCAGCACGATTACCTACGGCATCAATCACAGTGAACTGGTACAAAACATCGCCGGCGATATCATCACGGAAATCAACAACACGACGAACAACACGACACCGATTACGAATATTTCCACGAAATTTTCCGTCCAAGGAACCGAAACACCCATTGATTTGACGATGACGAAAGATCAGACGCCGAATGTGAAATTTGAAGGCGAAACGGACAAAATCGACGTCACCGTGGCAAAAGACGGCACGGGAGCGAAAGTGACCGTCAAGGCGAATGCGAAACTGGGCGAAAAAATCGACCTCAGTAACAACTCGTCCATTACGGATATCAAGGGCGACATCACGAACATCACGAAGAACGACGGATTGCTGTCGAAGAAAGCGGACGTTGATGCGAAGAACGTCGAAGGAGATAACCTCAAAGCATGGCAGGAAAAACTGGGTATCCGCAAAGCGGGAGACAATAACTACACGGACGTCAACACCAGTATCACGAATATCAACAACGACATCACCGCACTCAAAGGCGGATTTACCATCAAAGATGCGAATGCGACTGTTGGCACAGCGGATGTGACCTTGGGTGGCGACACAAAGAACGAGATTACGTTCAAAGCCGTATCGGAAGACAAAGACGGCGCAACGTCCGCATTGACCGCTACGGTGGGGAGTGACAAGTCCGTCACCTACACGCTGAACACGAAGAAACTGAAAACAGATCTCGGCATCGACAAACTCGGCACAGGGTCGATGAGTTCGTGGAAGCTGAAAGCGTCCAGTGATGCGGC
>CABTYA010000060.1 GCA_902488965.1 uncultured Veillonellaceae bacterium | reverse complement strand
GAACCGCAGGAACCGGGCACCGGCTTTATCTTCGAAAACAAGATTGTCGGCGCTTTTTCATCGCAGAGCGTATCGCCCGTCGTCACGTCTTTGAAACCGATTGCCGCGGCAATGTCGCCGGCGTGCACTTCTTCGATTTCGCTGCGGTGATTGGCATGCATCTGCAAGATACGGCCGACACGTTCGCGTTTGCCCTTCGTCGAGTTGTACGTGTACGAACCCGCTTCGAGCGAACCCGAGTATACACGGAAGAACGACAGTTTGCCGACGTAGGGGTCGGTCATGATTTTGAAGGCCAGTGCCGAGAACGGCGCATCATCGCTCGATTCGCGACGGTCTTCGTCGCCCGTGTCCGGATGTACACCCTTGATGGCCGGTACGTCGATCGGCGCCGGCATGTAGTCGAGCACCGCATCCAACAGCAGCTGTACGCCTTTGTTTTTGTAGGCCGAGCCGCAAAGTACCGGGTTCACCGTGCAGGCGATTGTGCCTTTGCGCAACGCCGCTTTGATTTCGTCCGTGCTGACGTCTTCCCCTTCGAGATACTTCATCATCAGGTCGTCGTCCAATTCGGCCGCCGCTTCTACCAACTTGCCGCGGTATTCGTCGGCTTTTGCCTGCATATCCGCCGGAATGTCGGCGACTTCCATGTTTTCGCCGTGGTCGCCGTTGAAATGTACGGACTTCATGTTGATGAGGTCGATAACCCCTTCAAATTCGGTTTCCGCACCGATCGGCAACGTGATGGCTACCGGATTGGCTCCCAGGCGTTCGCGGATCATATCGAGAACGTTGTAGAAATCCGCTCCCGTCGTATCCATTTTGTTGACGAAGGCGATCCGCGGTACATGGTAATGGTCGGCTTGACGCCATACCGTTTCCGACTGCGGTTCCACCCCGTCTTTGGCGCTAAACACGGCGACGGATCCATCCAGCACGCGCAAGGACCGTTCGACTTCTACCGTGAAGTCCACGTGACCGGGCGTATCGATGATATTGATTCGATGTCCCTTCCACTGACAGGTCGTGGCTGCGGAAGTAATCGTGATACCGCGTTCCTGTTCCTGATCCATCCAGTCCATGGTGGCCGCACCTTCGTGCGTTTCACCGATCTTATGCGTACGACCGGTGTAGAACAGAATACGTTCCGTCGTCGTGGTCTTACCGGCATCAATATGCGCCATGATGCCGATGTTTCTCGTATTTTCTAATGAAAATTCTCTTGCCACGATATCGTTTCACTCCTCAAAAATTACCAGCGATAGTGGGCAAACGCTTTGTTTGCTTCCGCCATCTTATGCATTTCCTCTTTCTTCTTGACGGCTGCGCCCGTATTATTGGCCGCATCCATCAATTCCGCCGCCAAGCGTTCACGCATGGTGCGTTCACCGCGTTGGCGAGCGTAGTTGACCGCCCAGCGGATACCGAGCGTCAAGCGGCGTTCCGAACGAACTTCGACCGGCACCTGGTAGTTGGCACCGCCGACACGGCGAGCTCGTACTTCCAATACCGGCATGATGTTGTTCAATGCCTCTTCAAATACTTCGATCGGGTCTTTACCCGTTTTCGAACGAATGATTTCGAAAGCGTCATAGACGATGCTTTCCGCGATGCCCTTTTTACCGTCGAGCATCACTTTATTGATGAACCGAGTCACGACCTTCGATCCGTAAATCGGATCCGGCAGTACGTCGCGCTTCGGCACGGGGCCTTTTCTTGGCATGTGATTTCCTCCTTTATTCGGTGATTGTTATCGATTGATGATTCGTTTGCGGATTATTTCTTTGCGGATTTCGCACCGTATTTGGAGCGACCCTGCATCCGGCCCTGTACACCTGCTGTGTCCAGTGCGCCGCGCACGATATGATAACGAACCCCCGGCAAGTCCTTCACACGACCGCCACGAATCAGGACCACGCTGTGTTCCTGCAAGTTGTGGCCGATCCCCGGAATGTACGCCGAAACTTCCATCCCGTTCGTCAAACGAACACGGGCGACTTTCCGCAATGCGGAGTTCGGCTTTTTCGGCGTTGCCGTGTACACACGCGTGCACACACCGCGTTTCTGCGGGCTTTCTTTCAACGCCGGCGTTTTGGATTTGACCGTCAAGGTTTTACGTCCTTTGCGGACGAGTTGATTCATTGTCGGCATTCTCGAATACCTCCCCTCTCACCATGCTGTAGATTTATAATTGATCTTGCTCCGCAAGATATTACCATGTGGATTGCAATACGGCGACCGCCGCTGCCTTGACTTTCAATCGGCACGCACCGCCCAGCTGGACGCGCGTGTATTCCCGTCGAATCGGAACCTGTGCGTTTTCGCAAGCCTCCACCAGCTCGCGGACGACGCGCGGCTCACAATCGGTCGCGATATGTACTTGCGTCGCGCGACCGGCGCGTACCGCCCGAAGCGCTTCCTTCGTGCCCACCGCCAGTGGACCTTGCCAGTCGTTTTCCGTCATGTGATCACCTCGCTGTACATCATTTGGGCAGACTACGCCCACACAAACACTCTAACAGTGTACCACTTAGCAAGCCCCTTGTCAATCTTTTTTTATCCGTGTTCGAGCCTTGCCCTGCACAGTTTCGACAAATACACTTGTCCGTGTGTATCATCTTTTGTTTTTTCACGCATGCACCCCCTGTATTGGCGGGCGCATGCGTCTTGTCGACCACCTTATTATTATACTCTCTTGCCGGCGGTAATGCTACTTTATATTATATATAAATAAAATGTTTATAGTCTTAACCTACCATGCTCTTCCCATGCTCTTCGCCTACCGGATTTCGTCCATCAAGAAGGACCGCTCTTTTTCACCGATTGCCGTTCATCACGCCTCATCCGTGGTATAATAAATTCGTTCCGCACTGCCTCGCGGCAGCGCTTTTGAGTAACAGGAGGCCCCTATTATGCATACTACATCGTTACACCGCGGTATCCTCACCGCACTGTTTGTCGCCCTCGGCGTCTTGCTGGCACCGGTGCTTGCCATCCCCCTCGGCGTGATGAAAGCATTTCCCGTGCAGCACATGATCAATGTCCTGCTCGCCGTCTTGATCGGCACCCGCTATGCGGTGACCGGCGCATTTCTGATTTCGACCCTGCGCCTGTTGATGGCGACCGCCACCCCGCTCGCCTATCCGGGCAGTATGGTCGGCGCCTGCCTGGCCGGCCTGCTGTACCGCCGCACGCACTCGGCGGTCTGGGCCGCCGTCGGCGAAGTCTTCGGCACCGGCGTCATCGGCGGTCTCATCGCCTATCCCGTCGCCCACTTCGTGATGGGGTCGAGCGCGGCGGCAATCGCATTCGTTCTGCCCTTTACCGTCAGCTCGGCATCGGGCGCACTGATTGCGTTGATTCTCGTCCCCATCCTGCAGCGAGTCCCGTCCTTTCGCTGAGTACGGCAAAAGCGGCACTGTTTAAACAGTGCCGCTTTTTGTATGCCGTTCTTTGCCATTATCCCAAAATATGCCGCTCGCGAGCCCGATCGAAATGATCGGTGATTTCCTTACTCGGCGGTGCGTCGAGCAGGCTCACCGCCACGATGGCGATAAGCGCCAGTACAAACCCCGGTACGATTTCATAGAGTCCCCACCAGGCGAATTGTTTCCATACCAACACCGTCACTCCGCCGACGATCATGCCGGCCAACGCGCCGTTGCGGGTCATCCGCCGCCAAAAGAGCGACAGCACCACGACCGGCCCGAAGACCGCGCCGAACCCCGCCCAGGCATACGCCACCATGGTGAGAATATAGCTCTTCGGATTGAGCGCGAGCAGCAGCGCACACGCCGCCACCCCCAGTACCGTCAAGCGGCTGACCGCCACCAGTTCCCGCTCGCTCGCACTGCGGCGCACGAAATTTTTATAAAAATCTTTGGAAATCGTCGCGGCCGTCACCAAGAGCTGGGCCGACGACGTACTCATAATCGCCGCCAATACCGCCGACAAAATCAAGCCCCCGACAAACGGACTGAACAGCTCCTGCGTCATGACGAGAAATACCTTTTCCGCATCGGCGTCGACCAGCATCTCCGGCAGGTACACGCGCCCGACCAAGCCGACACAGACGGCGGCCGTCAGCGAAACGACGACCCATGTCATCGCGATGCGGGTCGCTTTTTTCAATTCCGTCGCATCGTGAATCGCCATAAACCGTACCAAGATATGCGGCTGGCCGAAATAGCCCAACCCCCAGCCGAGTGCGGACACGACCATCACGGCAGTCGCCGTCGTCCCGACCGCCGGGTCGAACAGATAAAAATGCTCGGGGATTCGGCTCTGCATGGCCGCGACCGTCGGTCCGATCCCGCCGAGCGCCATCATACCCGCCAGCGGCACCGCCAAAATCGCCACAAACATCATCGCGCCCTGAATAAAGTCGGTCAGACTGACCGCCAAAAAACCGCCCAGGAACGTATACATCACAACAACGCCCGCCGTAATCAAAAGCGACGCGAGATACGGCAGACCGAATACCGTTTCAAACAGCTTGCCGCCCGCCACAAAACCCGACGACGTATACACCAAAAAGAAGATGAGGATAAATACGGCGGAAATAAAATTCAGTGCATGGCTCCGATCGTGAAAGCGGTTATTCAGAAAATCGGGAATCGTCAGGCTGTCGTTGGCAATTTCCGTATAATTGCGCAGCCGCTTAGAAATGAGCGTCCAGTTCGCCCACGTACCGAACGCGAGTCCCACCGCCGTCCACACGGCGGGCAATCCCGACAAATACGCCAATCCCGGCAGTCCCATCAGCATCCAGCCGCTCATGTCCGACGCCTCCGCACTGAGACTCGTCACCCACGGGCCGAGGCTGCGTCCGCCCAAAATATAATCACTCAGCGCATTCGATTGCCGATAATAATATACTCCGATGAAAATCATCGCGCCCAGATACAGCACAAAGGCCGTAATAATTCCGATATCCGCCCACAAAATGGCCACACTCCTATTCGTTGGTATTTGTTTATTGTACCACATCCGCCGCGTCGATGCACCCGCCGACGCTCCGTGCGGCGAATACGCCCAATAAAAAACGCCCGAAGGCGTTTTTTGTGTATCTGTCTTATGCTTCCGCCGGCCGTACCGAGACCTGACGACGATATTTGCCCAACCGCTCGAACGAAACCTTGCCTTCTTTGAGCGCAAAGATCGTATCGTCCTTGCCCAAAGCGACGTTTTCGCCCGGATGGAAGTGCGTACCGCGCTGGCGCACAATAATCGAACCCGCCTTGGCGACTTGTCCGTCGTGCACCTTGACACCCAAACGTTTACTCCGCGAGTCGCGGCCGTTACGGGTACTGCTCTGCCCTTTTTTGTGAGCGAACAATTGTAAATCAAAAGTGAACATGAAATTCACCTCCATCATTTCGAAATGAATACGTACTGCGGATATTGACGCGCAATCTCGCGCAATCCCGCTTGCATAGTCTCTATCACCGCACACGCCCGTGAATCCGGCGGTGCGTCCAATCGGACGGTCAGCCGTCCGTCCTCCGTCGCATAAGTACCGGCACACCCCAGCACATCGCGCAGCCCCAATACGGCGGTCAGCGTGACGGCCGATACGGCGGCACAGACGATATCCGTCCCCGCCTCGGCATACTCGGCATGTCCCGTCACTGTAAAACCGACCCATTCGTTTTGTCGGTTACGTGACCATGCGACCTCAATCATTTGGATGCAATCGCATCAATCCGTACTTTCGTATACGGTTGGCGATGACCCTGGCGACGACGGTAGTTGGATTTGGATTTGAACTTGAAGACACGGATTTTCTTGCCTTTACCGTGTTCCAACACAGTTGCGCTGACGCTGGCACCGTTGACCAACGGCGCGCCGAAATTGACGTTGTCACCGTCTACGACGGACAATACTTCGTCAAATGTGACCGTTTCATCCGCAGCGGCATCCAACTTTTCGATGTAGATGACTTGTCCTTCTTCTACCCGATACTGCTTGCCGCCGGTTTTAATAATCGCGTACATAGTTGCACCTCCTTGTTCTCGGACTCGCCGAATACGGTAGCCGTAGCATTTATATACCCCTTCGAGCGGTTGTGTCATTGCACTGCACCATGACTTACTTAGTATAAATAAATTCAGTTGTCATGTCAAGCATTT
>CABTYA010000059.1 GCA_902488965.1 uncultured Veillonellaceae bacterium | reverse complement strand
TCCGCGAGTTGTTCTACCGCCTGGTACGCCCAATCGCTCGGTTGTACGTCGGAGAACGGGTTGGCTGCAAATGCGCTCGTTGCACCGAGTACACATGTAGCCGCCAATACTGCTGCCAATTTCTTGTTCATCATTGACACCCTCCTATGAGAAATTGCGACTCATCATCGGGAAGTCGCTCGGTAAGAGTATCCTTGTTTCCTCTACTGCTCGATTTCCCCTTCTCACAGCAGTCGCATTCTGTGATTGGCCTTAGTGTACCACTTTTCATAAACAATGTAAATGCTAACTTTAATCAAATGTTTTTATGTTTTCGCTTGATTCATTGTTTTTTTTGATTTTGTCTGCACAGAATCGAATCTCCGATGCGCTAAACCTCCCCTGTCAGTTGCGATGCACGATGCGGTACAGCCAGGAGTGAGAATCACGGCCAACAAAATCCCCATAAACGAGGTCATCAACGAGAACGGAATATTCGCAACCGCGGCCGTCCAGCTCCCGATGACAAAGCACCAAGTGCCGATATAACCGAGAAGTGTCCAGAGCGAAGCGATGAGCGTCGCCCCGAGGACCGCACCGCGAGTCGGCGGACGGTCGGGACGAGCCGCAAAATAACCGACAATCCAGCCGGCGCCGCCCTTGATAACAAAGGACCACAGCGAATACGCCGACAGCCTGACGAGAATGTCAAATATCAGCGAGCCGAGTGCGCCTGCCCACGCTCCCACGTGCCTGCCGTATACCGTCGCTGCCAAGTACAGCGCGGCGCTGCCCAGATGAATGAGCGCCCCGTTCGGCCCGGGAATCAAGATCATCCTCCCCGCTACGCAAAGCGCACTCGCCGCCGCAATGCGGGTCAGTTGTTGTACGGATGTCGTCATGTCAGTCCTCCTGTCGCAATCGAATCAATTCGGGTTCAAAGGGAACGCCGTAGCGCGGATCGGCATCGTTCGCGGCCAGTCGGCGTACTGCACCGGTCACAAATTCCGTCGCCGTCCGCATCGCGGCGTCCGCACGCCGCCCGCGCAGAAGCAATCCCGTCACTGCAGCGGCAAACAGATCTCCCGTGCCGACCGTGCGCCGATCGATACGTTCATACTCCGTCGTCGTGAACCGCCCCCGCTCGCCGTCACACAAGATATTGGCATGGACTTCGTCTGTCAGCGGTACGGAGGTGATGATCACCCGCCGACGGCCGTCCGCCAAGCCTTCTGCGACCTCGCGCACGAGTGCCGCCGCAGGGTGCTCCGTATACGGCGTCCCCGTCAAAAAGCACGCCTCCGTCCAATTCGGCAGCAGGACGCCCGCCTCCGTCGCCAATCGGCGCATCGCGGCAATCATCTCGTCATCGTACGAAGCATACAGCGCCCCGTGATCGGCCATCGCCGGATCGACTACAACGAGTTTGCCGACGCTCCCGTAACGGGAAATCGCCTCACGCACAAGACCGATTTGCGCGGGCGACGCCAAAAAACCGCTGTACACGGCGTCGATGTGTACGTCATTGGCCTCCCACGCATCCATGATTTCCCGCTGCGTATCAATCGGCGTCACATGCCAAGTCGTAAACCCCAAGTGGTTGCTGTACAGCGCTGTCGGCAACGGCACCGCCTGTACTCCCAAGACACTCAATACGGGAATGACCGCCGTCAGCGACGCCCGCCCGATACAGCTCAAGTCATGGATGGCCAGACATGTCGGTATGGTCGATGCTGCCATTTCATCTCCTCCTTCATTGTCCCCATCGTAACGTATTCGGACGTCTTTCCCAATAGACAGTTCACAAGAAAATGAACGGTCCAGTACGAATTTTGCGCAAACAAAAACAGCAACCGAAGTTGCTGTTTTTGTGCCGAACGTCCAATAGAGGAGAAAGGACGAACGGCGCTCCGTTGATAATCAGGGAAAATATCATCAAAGGAGCTCCTGAAGCTTCCAGGATACAGCTCCAATGGAACTGTACATGTATATTATATCACAGTTTCCAAAAAAGGGAAGAGCAATATCGAAAATTTTTTATATTTATTTTCCCTGTCCGTGACGCGAGCGCAATGTTTCCCATTCGTAGCCCGTCAGCACCTGCTCACGCGGGCGGTTCCACCGCCAAAGTTTGGCCGCCATCGTCGCTGCTACGGCAATCCCCGCCATCCAAAAAATTTCCGGCGCGACGTTGTACTGCCGAACGGTCGTGCCGACGACAAATTCCGTCAGGATATTCCACATCGTAAACAAAAACTCCATCCACGTCAGAAAGAGCGCACCGAAAGTGAGCCAGCCCGCCCATGCCGGATGCCGGCGACGCGCCGCGACAAATCCGCCGACATAAATGGCAAGCAGTATCGCCCCCATCAATACGCTGAGGAAAATTTTATCGGGAATATTCCACACGCTGGACGCCGCAATAAACAGCAACACATACAACACGATCATCGGCAAACTGAGTACCAACGCCGCCGCCCGTGCCCGCTCCGCCAGCGGATTTTCCGTGCCGTGCGCCACCACATATGCGCCCTGCACGCTCAGTGATGCCACGCCCCAAAGTGACGCCAGGAACGTCAGCGGCATCCAGATCCATTCGGCCGGAGGCAATGCGCCGACGGAAATTTCCATCAGGAGCACCATCAACATCCACGAGGAGATCGCTATCGCCGCCACGCCCAACAGCGAGTTGCCCCACGCCAGCAGGCGCGCCGCCGCCGTCTCGCCGTTGCAGCCCCACGCCATCGCCAGCCGTGTCACCAGACTGAGTAGTACAATCAAGACGCCGATCCACAGTTCCACGGTATGGTGTGCGGCGGCACTCGGAAACACGTTCATCAACAACAAAATCCCCGCCGCCAAGCACAATTCCGTCCCCTTGAATCCCGGACGCAATAGACGCGCCAGCGCCCGCCGATCTCCGGGGTGTTTCGTCAGGTAGGGAATAATAATCGACAAGCCCCACTCGGTCGACTCTATAATCATATACATCACCAACAAGGTGATCACGGTAAAACTGTATAACGAGATATCCGCTGCACTCATCGTCCCACGCTCCTATATAAATGATTGCTTTCTTTCTTCGATTTCTTTCTTCGATCGGTCTGTCGGCAACGCGCACGCCCGACGTCATTTTAATGGTATTATATCACACCTTATACCCGCGACCCGTGTCCGCAAAACCCGCACAAAAAAACGGGCGCAATGCCCGTCATCAAAGGCCGACGGCCCGCAGTATCCAAAACACTCCCGCCGCGACCAATCCGCTCAACGGAATCGTCGACACCCAGGTCACCACCATGCTCCGTGCCACGTTCCAATTGACGGCGGTCGCCCGTTTGGCGCAACCGACGCCCATAATCGAGCCGGACACCACATGCGTCGTCGAGACCGGCAGATGCAGAAACGTCGCCACCGAAATCACGATGGACGAATTCAAGTCCGCGGCAAATCCGTTGATACTCTCCATCCGAAACACCTTGCGTCCGACCGTGGCGATAATCCGCCAGCCGCCCGCCGCCGTCCCGAGTCCCATCGCCGTCGCACAGGCGATTTTGACCCAGAGCGGTACCTCGAAGGTACTCAAATGCCCTGCCGAGAGCAGTGCCAGCGTGATAATCCCCATCGATTTCTGCGCATCGTTCGACCCGTGGGAAAACGCCATCATCGCCGCTGAAAGCAGTTGCAAGCGCCGAAACTTGCGATTAAGTTGGAAGGGCGAATGATTACCGAACAGCCACAGCAGCGTAATCATAATCACGTAGCCGATGGCCAGCGCCGCCAACGGCGACACGACCAAGCCCATAAAGATGCGAAAAATACCGCCCCAGTCAAGCGCGCCGAAGTCCGCACTGACTGCGACCGCCCCGATGAGTCCGCCGACCAAGGCATGCGAGGAGCTCGACGGCATGCCGAACCACCAACTCGCCAAATTCCAAAAGTTGGCGCCGATGAGCGCCGCAATCAGCACTTGCGAATTGACGAAATCCGGCGACTGAATAATATCCCCGCCGATCGTCTTGGCGACGCCCGTACTCACCAGCGCACCGAGAAAGTTGAGCAATGCCGCCATGATAATCGCATACCGCGGCTGAATCGCCCGTGTCGATACCGAGGTCGCCACCGCATTGGCGGTGTCGTGAAACCCGTTGATATAATCAAATGCAATGGCCAGGAAAATCACCAGCCACAGTAACATCTGCTCATGCATATTTCAAGACGACCCGCAGAAACGCTTTGACCAAGTCTTCGCAACCGTCAATCACGTTTTCCATCGAGGACAGGATCTCCTTCCACTTGATAATATGAATCGGGTCCGTGCACTCCGTAAACAACAGCGCCATCTCTTCATGATAATGGACATCGCCCTGCGATTCGAGATTGTTGACCTTTTCGCTGCGGGCTTCGATTTTCAGATAATTATCCTTGAGATTTCGCATGTACGCGACGGATTTTTTGATTTCCTGCGTGCATTGCGCAATGATCTGCGCCATGGCAATCGCCCGTGCCGCCGGCTGCCCCGGATGGTACATCACCATCTTGTCCATGATTTCCTTCATCTCATCGAGAATTGCATCCAAAAGTTCTATCAAATTTTGGATATCCTCGCGGTCAATCGGCGTGATGAACGTCTTTTGCAGCCGTTCCATCGTTTTCACGCGAATCGCCAAGCCTTCCTTCTTCAAGTCGCGTACCGTTTCCAGGCCTTCCTCTCCGGGAATTTTACCTTGGAAACAGTCATACAGCACTTCACCCGCCTGCGCGCACAATGCCGCATGCTTTTCCAGTAACGCAAAAAACTTCTCTTCTTTGGGTTTTAACCGAAACGCCATACCGCATCTCCTTTATATGAACCATTCCACCGTTTGTAAAATTATTATACCATAGCCCCCCCATAATAAACTATTCACAAACCTAAATATGACGGAATATTGACAGATTGCCGCTGACCCGACCCCACACAACACTGCGCCGCCAAAAAACCGCCTGCACAGGCAGGCGGTTGCATGCGGTTTCGGCGCTGTTTATTCCGGTTCGATGATGAACGACAGCGAGGAGAAATATTTGACTTGCGTATTCGGATCGTCCGTCGGATACGCGATTTCCACGCCGATGACGTTCAAGCCGTTGGCGGCCACCGTCACCCGTGCGCGACCGTTTTCATCGGTCTGCGATTCATTCGTCAAGTCGTTGATCACGTCGGCAATCAGCGGCGCGTGCGCCATCGGCTTGCCGTCTTTGTAAACGCGGATTTCAAAGGTATCGCCCTTGCGCAGCGTCAACGGATTGACCGACGGTACGATCTGCATCGGTACGTTATAGATATAGCCCGGCGTCACATCGGCCGACCAATAATTGACATTGTACTTCACGGCATGGGTCGTCTTTTTGGCATTGGGCACTTCCGCAAACGGACGATTGACAGTCTTGCCGTCTGTCGTTTTCGTAAAATACCCGTAATCGAAGAACGTCGTCGTTACCCCCAATGCGTCGTCGGCCGCAAATGAAATGTGATCCGCATGACGAACCACGCCGACCGGCATCGGCTGAAACGCTTTGTCATAGCCTTCGACCATCGTCACGCAGGAAGGATCGTACGCATTGTTCCCCGGGCCTTCTCCCAAGACCAGCACGCGTTGGTCCAAACTGTTGGCGACAAATACGCCGTGCGCCGACACATCCGTCGCCGCCATCGTCCCGGCGACCAAGCCGGCACACAATACTGCCGCTACTACTTTGTTCATACTTTTACCTCCTCGTAAAAATACAATATATTCCCTAACCGAAGTATAACATCAGTCTTGCCGAACCGCAATATAACTACCGGTGTTTCCATTTGCCATACCGTCCCGCGCTCGCCCGAACCCGCTCCCCGCAACCGCCGGCGGGCAAATATAGTTCTTTCTGATAATATCGCACCGAATCTTCCCGCCGCCGTCCAATAAAAAAGGCCCTCGGTTCCCCAAGGACCTTTCGAAATCATTCGATTAATCTGAGCAATGGTGCGAGAGAAGGGGCGTATTTTAGACCCCCTATACATAGGTGTTATCACGTTATGAGAAATAAAAAAGGGCAAAAAAAGGGCAACTGCATGCAGTACCTATTATCATTTACGCAATAAAAAAGCCCGCCAGGGAATGCGGGCAAGGCGAATCCTTTATCCGCCCTCACCTATATTATATCACGTCAATCGATGCGCTCTATTTTTTACCCTATTTTGTTGACGTCAACAAAATGGTTAACAATCACTTACTCGCCGCATAAACAACGGC
>CABTYA010000058.1 GCA_902488965.1 uncultured Veillonellaceae bacterium | reverse complement strand
TCGCCCCGCTGTCGTGCGCCTGTACGATATCCGCCGGAATGAGCTTGCGGCGGGCGATATCCTTCGAGACTTCGCCGGCAATCAAGTCACGCTGGGTCGAGACGACATGCGCGTCTTTATTCGAGTTTTCATCGAGAACCGCGATATTGCTCTTGTTGAGCAGACCGAAAATACTGTCATCCGTCGTGTTTTCATGACGCTTGAACGTCTGCACGGCCTTGTAGTTTTCATAGGCACGCGCCGTCGCCGGGTTGTGATTTTCGATGAGTTTATAATAGACCTTGTCTTCGATTTCATAAATCGTCAGCGATTTTTCCGCCTGACGCGCTTCTTTTTCAATCTCCCAGGCGATTTTGTCCGCCTGCCCGATTTCGTACACACCGCTGGAGCTGTTCATCGCTTTTTCAATCGCCAGCGTAATTTTCGACCGATCGAAAGGAACTGTCGTCCCGTCACGTTTGACTACTTGCAACATGGCTGTCTCTCTCCTCTTCCTATAAAATCGGCGGCCGCGGACGCATCCGTTTCCCTGTATGCCGCTGTCTGTCTCTACCCTCACAGTATACTACATATGGTAGTGAGTCTGCAATGAAAAAGCCTTCATTTTCTATATGTTGTTTTGGCATAATGCCTCCGCCCCTTTACTTTCCGCTCGGATTTCCCGCATGACGCCCCGCAGAGGCACTCGCCGTCCGCCGCTTCTCCGCGCTCTTGCCGTATCCGCAAGCGGTAAACTGAAAATACTGTCGTTATTTCGATTGACAAGGCCGGAAAACGATGCTATACTACCAGCTAACCATTTAATTTCATACCGTATTTCATCCAGAGTGACGGAGGGACCGGCCCTATGATGTCGCGGCAACCATCTCGTTTGAGAACGGTGCCAATTCCGACGGGCAATCGCCCGACAGATGAAGAAGACCGGATACGCAACTCTTCATCTTTATGGTATGAAGAGTTTTTTTATTGAAGGAGTGATTCCTATGATTGACCTGCGTCATGTCGGCAAGACCTATCACGGCGCGCAGGAGGTGGAAGCGTTACGCGACATCAATCTGCACATCCCGGCCGGCAGTATTTGCGGTATCATCGGTCTGTCCGGAGCGGGCAAATCGACCTTGATTCGGTGCATCAACATGCTCGAACGTCCGACGACGGGCGAAGTCATCGTCGACGGCAAGGACATGACCGCGCTGGGTGAACGGGCGCTGCGTGAAGAGCGCAAACACATCGGCATGATTTTTCAGCATTTCAACCTGCTTTCCAACCGGACGGTCTACGACAACATCGCCTTCCCGTTAGAGCTGGCGGGACTGGACAAAGCCGAACGCGCCCGCCGCATCGAGCCGATTCTCGAGCTCGTCGGTCTCAGCGAACGCCGGCACAACTACCCGTCGCAGCTGTCGGGCGGGCAAAAGCAGCGCGTCGGTATCGCCCGCGCACTGGTGTCCGAGCCGAAAGTGCTGCTCTGCGACGAAGCCACCAGCGCGCTCGATCCGCAAACTACGAAATCGATTTTGGCGCTGCTCAAAGATATCAATCAGCGTTTGCAGCTGACCATCGTCCTGATTACCCACGAAATGCAGGTCATCAAAGAGATCTGCAATCAGGTCGCGGTTATTGAAAACGGCGAAATCATCGAGCAGGGTGCGGTCATCGATATTTTCACCAAGCCGTCGTCCCCGACGACCAAAGAATTTATCGGCGACGTCCTGAGCGATGCGTTGCCGGACAGCCTGCAGCATCTGCCGATTCGCAGCGAACGCACGCCCGACGCCGACTTGATTCTGCGTCTTTCCTTCGTCGGCGATGTTACGGACGAACCGCTGATCGGCAATCTGATCCGCAAGTTCGACTTGAATGTCAGCATCCTGTATGCGACGGTGGACTATATCCAGGAACGCCCCTTCGGGCGTCTGATTGTCTCCGTCGACGGCCACGAAGGCCGCGTCAATGACGCACTCGACTATTTGCGCAGTCTCCCGATTGAAAGCGAGGTGATCGGCTATGTCGCCGGAAATCATTGAACTGCTGTGGCAGTCCCTGTATGAAACGCTGTACATGGTCGCTGTTTCCTCCGCCCTCTCCGCCGTATTCGGCATCCCGCTCGGCGTCTTGCTGCTCGTCACGGATAAGGGCCACATCCTCGAAAACGCCGCCGTCAACAAACCGCTCGGCGCCGTCGTCAATATGCTCCGCTCGATACCGTTCATCATCCTGATGGTCGCCATCATCCCGCTGACACGGGTGATTGCGGGGACATCCATCGGCACGACGGCCGCCTGCGTACCGCTGACACTGGCCGCGATTCCCTTTGCGGGCCGTCTCGTCGAAACCTCGCTCAAAGAAGTCCCCTTCGGACTGATTGAAGCGGCGCAGGCGATGGGCGCCTCCCCGCTGCAAATCATCTACAAGGTGCTCATCCCCGAAGCCTTGCCGGCGATTATCGACAACATGACGAACGTCATCGTCAATCTCATCAGCTACTCGGCGATGGCCGGTGCGATCGGCGGCGGCGGTCTCGGCGACTTGGCGATTCGCTACGGCTACCAGCGTTTCCGCGCCGACATCATGCTGCTGACGATTGTCATTTTGGTCGTCATCGTCCAAGCCATCCAAAGCGCGGGCAACGTCTTGGCGCGGCGCGCCAGCAAGCGCTGATCCGTTCGGACG
The DNA here is from genome assembly GCA_902488965.1 of uncultured Veillonellaceae bacterium. Classification (GTDB taxonomy): domain Bacteria; phylum Bacillota; class Negativicutes; order Veillonellales; family Negativicoccaceae; genus CAMCNU01. Next base: position 3,650 of record CABTYA010000058.1, on the reverse strand, counting down.
AGGGATTTTTTCTCTCGTCCCTAGCAGCTACTTGCTATTTAGGGTGGCCTATGCTAGAATATTACTGTTGCAACCACGGAATGACGAGGAGGTGTAGATAATGGCAAGTTATTGCGAAGTTTGCGGCAAGAAAACGGGTAGCGGCATGAACGTCAGCCACTCGCACTTAAAAACCAAAAGACAATGGAAACCCAATATTCAACGCGTGCGCGCGGTGATTAACGGGAAAGTCAAACGAACGAATGTCTGCACGCGATGCCTTCGTTCCGGAAAAGTGGATCGTGCCGTATAAACACAACATCAAAAAAGACCGCAATTGCGGTCTTTTTTATTGTTCCAAAAACGATCAGATATCCCAAAAGCGCGGAATAAAGAGATCATTGTAAAGATGAATCGCATAGTGGTCGGTAAGACCTGCGATATAGTCGACAACGCCGGTCTCCGTCACCCGATCGTCGTGCCGGTGTTCATCGGGCAGTCGTTCCGGATGCGCCAAATAATACTTGCACAGCTCCTGCACCAAGCGATAGCCGCGTTCCCGATCGGGGACCAACGCCGGCGACTTGTACACATGCTCGAACATAAATGTCCGAAACTCGTCCATGACGCCTTCCACGCCGGGCGTCATCCTCATGCCCGTGTAATCCGCCGAGGCCGCAATGACGTCCGTCACCATGGTCGTAATCATCCCCGAGTGTGTCTCTCCGAGCTCGCGCCGTACCCGCGCGGGCAAGTCGTCCACCGTCAGCATGCCGGCGCGCATCGCGTCGTCGAAATCATGACACAGATACGCAATCCGATCGGCATAGCGCACGATTTGACCTTCGAGCGTTTTCGCCCGCACATCGCCCGTATGATGCACGATCCCGTCGAGTACCGCCTCGGTAAGATTGAGTCCCGCGCCGTCCTTTTCCAGTACGTCCAACACCCGCAGGCTCTGCTCGTTGTGATTGAAATGCCCGATGAGATCGCGCAGGGCGAACTCGCCGATATGACCGAAGGGCGTATGCCCCACATCATGACCGAGCGAAATCGCCTCCGTCAGATCCTCATTCAGATGCAGCGCCCGTGCGACCGTCCGCGCAATCTGACTGACTTCGAGCGAATGCGTCATCCGCGTCCGGTAATGATCGCCCGGTGCGATATACACCTGCGTTTTGTGTTTGAGCCGCCGAAACGCCTTGCTGTGCAAAATGCGGTCACGGTCTCGCTGGTACTCCGTACGCAGCGGGCAGGGTGTCTCCGGACGCCGGCGCACGGCCTCGCGGCTCTTGGCCGCCTGCGGGGCGAGAAAAGTATATTCGCGCGCCTCGTTCTCTTCCCGTATCGTCATCTTATCTCCCGTGCAACCTGACGTTGCGTTCCACGATTTCCAATACCTGGTTCGCCGTTTCTTCAATGGCCTTGCTGGATACGTCGATGACCGGACAATGCAGCTTGCGCATGATTTCACGGGCATATGCCAGTTCTTCGTTGATCCGTTCGACCGCGGCATAGTTGGCTCCGTCCGCCAGTCCCATCGTTTTCAGCCGTTCGCTGCGGATATAGTTCAGCTTCATCGGGTCAATAATCAACCCCACGATTTTATACGGCGGCAGCTTGAACAATTCTTCCGGAAGCGATACTTCCGGCACCAAGGGCAAGTTGGCCACCTTGATGCTCTTATGAGCCAGATACATCGACAGCGGCGTTTTCGACGTACGCGATACCCCGATAATCACGATATCGGCCTTGAGGAATCCCGCCGGGTTCTTGCCGTCGTCATACTTGACCGCAAACTCGATAGCCTCCACTTTTCTGAAATACTCCCGGTCCAGTTTGTGGACCATCCCCGGCTGCAGGCGCGGTTTCGTCGTCGCAATCGAGCCGACCGCCGTCAGCATCGGGCCGAGGATATCGACCGAACGGACTTCGTTTTCCGCCGTCACCCGGTCAAAATACGCCCGCAGCGACTCCGATACGATTGTATGACAGATAATCCCGTCATTGGCCTTGGCCTCAAGTACCGCTTCTTCAATCTGCTCGGTATTGGCAATATACGGAATCCGTACAATATCGATTTCTTCCTTGTCAAACTGGCTGATCGTGGCGCGCGCCACATTTTCGGCCGTCTCGCCGAGCGAGTCGGACAATACGTAAATTGTCGGCACTTTCATTCGTTCACTCTCCTTGATCCCTGCCCGATATCGACGAACAATCGGACAATATTCGTTTTGGAAATCCGACCGCGCACGCAGTATTCGCGTTTGCCGTCGTCCTGCTTGACATCGACCACCGGCAGGCAGTCGATCTCATGATCAATCATCTTTTGGGCGGCCGAGAGCACATCGTCCCCCATCTCCGCATAAATCAACCGTCCCGAACCCGTCATCACCATCCGTACGGGCATCGTCGTCAATTCCCGCTTACCCAGGGCGGCTTTCAGCAAGTCTTTGCGGGACACGACCCCTTCGAGCGACTCCTCGCTGCCGACAAAAATCGTACCCACGTCTTCCGTAAACATGGCGACAATCGCATCGTAGACGGACGCGTCTCCCGATACGATGACCGGCCGCGAAAGCGCAGTATCCACCAACAGCGAGCGAATTTTGTCGGCGATGAGGTCCGTGGATTCGTTGCCGATATAAAAATACCCCAACTTCGGCCGCGCGTCAAGGATGCCGAGCATGGTCAAAATCGCCAAGTCGCTCCGAAGCGCCGCCCGCGTCACATGGAGCCTGCGAGCGATCTCGTTGCCGGGTATCGGCCCGTCGGCATGCACCATTTCCGCTATTTTCTCTTGTCGTTCGGACAATAACACCGTCTCACCACCTATACAAAAAAGGGCCCGCGAGGGGCCCTTGATATCATTACCATTCCGCTTCGTCGGTCGGATATTGTAACCCTTTGCCTGTCAATGCGTCCAGCATGATCCGCTGTTCGAGTTGCGCGACCATCTTCTTGGTTGCCTTGACCATGTCCGGGTTGACCGAGACGGAGTCGATACCGCTGCGAATAAGGAACGCGGTAAAGTCCGGATATACGCTCGGTGCCTGACCGCAAATCGACACGGTCTTGCCGTCGCGGTGCGCCACTTCGATCAAGCGGCGAATCGCCCGACGTACCGCCAAGTTGCGTTCGTCGTAAATATGCGACACCGTATCGTTGTCCCGGTCACAGCCGAGTACCAGCATCGTCAAGTCGTTCGAGCCGATGGAATAGCCGTCGACAAATTCGTTGAACTGATCGGCCAAAATGATGTTGGACGGTACTTCCGCCATCAGCCAAACCTTGAAGTCCGGACCGCGGCGCAAGCCTTCTTGAGCCATCAAATCGACGACTTTACGTGCTTCGTCGACGGTGCGGCAGAACGGAATCATAACATGCAGATTTTTGAATCCGTATTCTTCGCGAACTTTGCGGACCGCCGCCAATTCCAAGCGGAACGCTTCGATGTAGGCGGGATCATAGTAACGCGACGCCCCGCGCCAGCCGAGCAGCGCACTCGGTTCGTACGGTTCGTATTTGTCGCCGCCCTTCAAGTCGCGGTATTCGCTCGATTTGAAGTCGCTGAAACGCAGCGTCACCGGACGCGGCGCCATCGCCTGGCAGACTTTGCGGATCCCATCCGCCAATCCGTCAACCACCCGTTCCGGATGACCGATTTCGAT
>CABTYA010000057.1 GCA_902488965.1 uncultured Veillonellaceae bacterium | reverse complement strand
GGCTCGTTCATTGTTTCTGACTTATAGAACGTCTTTGAGGACAATCGTCTGTTCCCGATCGGGGCCGACGGAGATGATGCCGATCGGCACGCCGACGAGGTCGGAGATCGTTTCGAGGTAGCGGCGGCAGTTGTCCGGCAACTCGTCATAGCGACGAATGCCGCTGATATCTTCCTGCCAGCCGGGCAGATCTTCGTAGATCGGTTCCACATGTTCGAGAACGTCCAAATCCGCCGTATATTGCGAGATTTCGTCGCCTTGGTAGCGATACCCCTTGCAGGTGCGGATGACGGGGAGGGTGTCGAGGATATCAAGACGCGTGATTGCCAGGTAGTCGAGGCTGTTGAGCATGGCGGCGTACTTGACGCCGACGGCGTCGAGCCAGCCGGTGCGGCGCGGCCGTCCCGTGACCGTGCCGAATTCGTGTGCGCGGTTGCGCAGGAGATCGCCTGTTTCGTCGAGCAGTTCCGTCGGGAACGGACCCGCGCCGACGCGGGTGCTGTACGCTTTGACGACACCGAAGATGTTTTCCATTTTGTGCGGACCGATGCCGGCACCGATGCAGGCGCCGCCCGCAATCGGGTGCGAGCTCGTGACAAAGGGATAGGTCCCGTGGTCGAGGTCGAGCATCGTCGCCTGTGCCCCTTCAAACAGGACGCTCTTGCCTTCCGCCATGTAGCGGTGGACGGAGTAGTTCGTATCGGTTACGTACGGACGGAGCCGTTCGGCATAGGCGGAGTACTCGGCCAGCATTTGGTCAAAGTCGAAACCTTCGACATTATAGAGCTTTTCCAGCAGGAGGTTTTTGCGTTCGACGTTCCAACGCAATTTTTCCGCCAGTACGTCCGGACGGATCAGGTCGCTCATGCGGATGCCGACGCGGTTAATCTTGTCGGCGTAGCACGGGCCGATACCGTTTTTCGTCGTACCGATTTTTTTCGCGCCTTTGAGCTGTTCTTCCGCTTCGTCGATGCGGACGTGATAGGGAAAGACCACATGCGCGCGGTCGGAAATTTCGAGTGCGGACACGTCGAGGCCCTTGGCGATGAAATTATCCAGTTCGGCGATGAGGCCTTTCGGGTCGATAACCACGCCCGTGCCGATGACGCAGGCCTTGCCCGGATACATGATCCCGCTCGGGAGCAGGCGCAGGGCAAATGCCTGGCCGTCGACAACGACCGTATGGCCGGCATTGTTGCCGCCCTGCGAACGGACGACGACATCGGCCTTGGCGGCGAGATAGTCGACGATTTTTCCTTTTCCTTCGTCACCCCATTGGGTGCCGATTACCATTGCTGTAGTCATGTCATTCTCCTTTGCTTTCGGACAAATCGAACCGCGCAAAAATCGTATCGACATGCTTGAGCATCGCATGCGGATTAAAGCACGCGCGGATATCGTCTTCGCTCAAATATTGGCGGATATCTTCGTCGCGGCCGAGATTTTCAAAGAAGTCTTCTCCTTCGAGCCAGCGTTTCATCGCGTTGCGCTGTACCCAGCGGTAGGCGGTGTCGCGCATGACGCCGTGATCGACGAGTGCCAGTAGAATCCGCTGGCTGTAGATGAGGCCGCCCGTTTTGTTCATATTGGCGAGCATCGTGTCGGGGTATACCAACAGCCGGTCCATGACCCGCGTAAAGGTCTGCAGCATATAGTCGAGGGTGATGGTCGCATCGCCCAGGATGACGCGTTCGACGGACGAATGCGAGATGTCGCGTTCGTGCCAGAGCGCCACGTCTTCGAGGGCGGGGATCGTATAGCCGCGCAGCAGACGAGCCATGCCGCTCATGCGTTCGCAGGTGATCGGGTTACGCTTGTGGGGCATCGCGGACGAGCCTTTTTGCTTCGGCGAGAAATATTCTTCCGCTTCCCGGATGTCCGTGCGTTGCAGGTTGCGGATCTCGGTGGCGAATTTGTCGATGGAGCTTCCGATGACGGCCAGCGTCGTGATATAGGCCGCATGGCGGTCACGCTGCAGGACCTGCGTCGAGATCTTCGCGGGGACAAGACCCATCTTGTCGCAGACGTATTGTTCGACGAAGGGGTCGACGTTGGCATACGTCCCGACCGCACCGGAGATTTTGCCGACGCGGACTTCTTCGCGGGCCGCCCGCAGACGGCGCAGATTGCGCTGCGTTTCGTCGTACCACAGGAGCAGTTTGAGCCCGAAGGTCGTCGGCTCGGCGTGAATGCCGTGCGTACGGCCGATCATCGGCGTGTGTTTAAATTCGAGCGCACGGCGACGCAGCACTTCGGCGAAGGCTTCGAGATCGTCGAGCAGCAGGTCCGTCGCTTCCACCAGCATGGCGCACAGCGCGGTGTCTTTGACGTCCGTCGAGGTCAGCCCCATGTGGACGTACTTGGCTTCTTCACCGACAAACTCGGCAATCGAAGAAACAAATGAAATAATATCGTGGTTCGTTTCTTTTTCGATTTCATGGATGCGGTCCACGTCGAAATCGGCCTTTTCGCGAATCACCTTGACGGCGTCGGCGGGAATGACGCCGAGTTCGGCCTGTGCTTCACAGGCGTAGATTTCGACATCGAGCATGCGGCGGAATTCGTTTTCTTCCGTCCAGATCCGGCCCATCTTTTCTTTTGTATAACGTGTAATCATGCGAGTCACTCCTTTGTGTCCCTGTCGAGCGGGGACGCCGCCCCGACGGCGACGAAATTTGCTCATAAAAACAGCCCAAAAAAGCATGGGGAACTTTTTTGAGCGGCAATGGTATCCCTTTATCTATAATAACAATATCCGTCGCTCCCTGTCAATCAAAGCGGGAAACGGATTAAAACAAAATCCACAGCATCGCCGGGATGACCAGCGGCGCGATGAGGGCGGTCAGTACGCCCATGAAAATCATTGCCACGCTGGCGATGACGCCGGTCTTTTCACTTTCTTCATACGCGCGCGCCGTCCCCGTGCCGTGCGCCGTCAGCCCGTAGAAAAGCCCGCGCAGGAGCGGATTGTGGACGTTTAAGATGCGAACGGTGCAGACGGTGAGCAGCATTCCGATGACGCCCGTCAGGATGACGAAAATCGCGGTGATGGTGGCGTTGCCGCCGAGCATCGAGGAGACGTTCATCGCCAGCGGGGTCGTGATCGAGCGCGGTGCCAAGCTCAGGACGTATTCATGACTGACGCCGAACCAGTCCGAGAGCAGCATGGAGGTCGTCATCGCGGTGACGGCGGCGACGATGCCGACGGCCAGCAACTCGACGAGATATTTGCGGACGAGGCGGCGTTGGCGGTAGAGCGGCACGGCAAACGCGACCGTGACCGGCGAGAGCAGCCACTGCAGCCACTGGCCGCCCGCGCGGTAATCGGCATAGGGGATGTCGAGCGTCATCAAAAAGCCCACGATGAGAATCGGGCAGACAATCAGCGGCATCAGCCACAGCGAGCCGGTACGGCGGTAGATTTCTTTCATTCCGTAGTAGACCGCCAGCGTACCGCATATCGACAGAATCGCATTCATCATAAGCGGTGCCACTTTCTGCGGCGCAGGTGCATGATAAAGACTGTTGCGGCCGAGATGACCCACAGTACGATGATGATGCTCAAGATGACCGACGTAACCAAAAAGGCCCCCAAGGTACCGAACAGGTCCGTATATTGCATGATACCGACTGCGGCGGGGACGAAAAACAGCAATAAATCGCGAATGAGAATATCGGCGCCCGCGGCAATCCATTCAAGCCGCACCCAGCGGCGCCACAATGCGATGTACAGCAGCGCCATCCCGATCAGGGCACCGGGGATCGGGAGATGTGCCAGTGTGGCAATCGCATCGCCGAGCAGCGCGATGATGCTCAGCAAGACGATTTGGCCGGCCACACGAAACCAAAACAGCATAGTTCTCTCCTTTTGTCAACAACGGCGACCGCTTGTTATGTGGTATTGGCGCGGTTCACCGGAAAAGGCGTGATATTTCACGCAAGCAGATACTATCATACACCGTCAGAGAAAAAATGCAATGTATTCGTCGTAAAAAACGGACGGAACGGACGAAAAAATCGGTCAGCGAAAGGCGGGGGTGATGCCTTCGAGCTCCCACAGGCGAAATTTGTAGGCAAGGCCGCCCGTATATCCGCCCGGACCGTGAGCGGCGACGATGCGGTGACAGGGGATTCGCAGCGGGAGCGGATTGCGTCCGCAAGCGCCCGCAACGGCGCGGACCGCCCGCGGACGGCCGACGGCGGCGGCCAGTGCCCCGTAGGTCATGGTCGCAGCGTAGGGAACGCAGTCGATGGCCGCCCAGACCGCCCGCTGAAATTCCGTCCCCTCGGGACGGACGGGGACGCTCCATTCCTGCAGCTTCCCATGCAGATAGGCGGAGAGTTCGCGCAGGGCGAGGACCCCGATGGCGGCGGCACGGGTACGCTCGCTTGCCGTCACGCCCGTTACGACGACGCGCGGCGGCAGGGTCAGCAGAGCGCCGATCGGCCCCATGCGGATGAGGCCGTGCGGACCGACGACCAGTACGGGAAGATTCAAAAGAGACCGCCTTGCTGCCAGCCGTCTTCGGCGAGAAATTCCTCCGGTCCGAGTCCGTAGCGGCGAAAAATCGCCGCGCTGTCCGGTTCGTGTACGGCCTCTTGCGCCGCCAGCAGGATACGGCCGCAGATGAGAGCGTCCTCGTCGGCGCGGTGATGCTGAAAGGTGTAGCCGAGGAACGCGCCGAGGGCGTTCAAGGCGTACGAGGCCTGCCCCGGCCAGACCTTGCGGGCGAGCCGCAGCGTACAGCCGCTGTGAAAATGCGGCAGCGACAAGCCGTAGTAGGCCAGCGTCGCCCGCAGTACCCCCAAGTCGAATTCCGCATTGTGCGCAATCGCGAGCGTGTCGGTGAAATACGGCAAAAACTCCGCCCACACGCCGCTGAAGTCCGGCGCGTCCTCGACATCGCGCGGGCGGATTTGGTGAATGCGGATATTGTCATCGTCAAAGCGCATCGCCGGCGGGCGAAACAGTCGATAATGCGTGTCGGCGGGCGCTCCGTCGACAAATCGTACCACCGCCAGCGAGCAAGCGCTGGACGGATCTTTGGTAGCCGTTTCAAAATCAAATGCGATAAATTCCATCGTAACCTCTTTTCTCCCGCCGTGCGGGTGTACGGTTATTATATCACGGGCGACGGGCGTGCGATTCATCGGCGAGGGATGTGCCCCGAGGCCTCGTCTGTGGTACAATGGTACATGGAAAAGATTCAATTTATCACAAGTGGTTGCAATCAGCAGACAGGAGTGGAGAACGATTCAATTTACACCGTTTCATATCGAAGACAAACCGCTGCTCGACCGGTATTTTCGCGAGCATCACTACGAGCAGTCGGAATGCGCGTTCGGGACATTGTTCATTTGGCAGGATGCGTTCCGCCTTGCGTGGGCGATTGAAGACGACGTCTTGTTTATCCGGGCGGGGCGGTACGGACATGAGTTTTTGCTGCCGCCGTTTTCCGGCGAAAACAATTCGTTTGTCGGCGGCTTGCGGCGGGCCGAAGAGTGGTTTCGCGAGCAGGGGCTGCCGTTTTTGCTCAAGGGCGCATCGCCCTGGGTGGTCGAACGGATGCACGAGTTGTGCCCCGACTGCTACACCTATACCGAGGACCGCGACAATTTCGAGTACATCTATTTGACGAGCGATTTGATCGACCTGCCGGGTAAGCCGTTTCGGCAAAAGAAAAATCACCTGAACGCCTTTCGCCGCAATTTCATCGGCTACGAGTATGTGACGCTCGGCCCCGATGACAAGGACGAATGCATGCAGGTGGCGTCGCATTGGCTCGAAGAGCACCAGACGACGGCGGACATGGAAGCCGAGCAGCGCGGGATTGCGCGGTTGTTCGATTATTGGGAGCCGCTGGAAGTCAAAGGCGGCGCGATTCGCTGGCAGGGCAAGATTGTCGCGTTTTCCGTCGGGGAGTATATTCATCCGGAGATGGCGGTCATTCACATTGAAAAGGCCGACCCGACGATGCGCGGGAGCTACCAGGCGATCAATTACGAATTTGTCCGCCACGCGTGGGCGGATACGACCTATATCAATCGGGAAGAGGATATGGGAATCGACGGTTTGCGGCAGGCGAAGATGAGCTATCAGCCGCATCATTTTGCGGAGAAATACGATATCCGCTTGGCGGATGAGGATTGCGGCTGCGAGGAAGAGGACGTATGACGACAGTACGGCAGGGGACGGCGGCGGACCGTGCGGCGCTCGAAGCGTTGTGGGATTATTCTTTTGAAGCACGCACAACGCCGTTCTTTCAGTTTTATTTTACGCATTGCTTTCGCCCCAAGGAGACGCTGGTCGTCGATACCGAGGCGGGCGTGGCGGCGGCGCTGCATTTGCGTCCGCGGACACTGATTGTGCGCGGCGTGCCGCTGGAGGTGACCTACATCGTCGGCTTGGCGACGCATCCGGCGGCGCGCGGCCGCGGGTATGCGCGTCGGCTGTTGGCGGCGGCGCTCGAGGCGGGCGTGGCGCAGGGACGCTATGCGAATATCCTCATGCCGTCGTCGATGGGGCTGTATCGGCCGTACGGTTGGGCGCTGTGGTGTCATCTCTGGCGGCGGGAAGCGCGTCTGCGGGACATCGTCGCACCGGCGGTCGACGGCGTACGGCTGGCGTGGCTGGATGCGGCGGCGGACACGGCGGGTCTGGCGGGCGGATATGCGGGGGCGACGGGGCAGCGGGCGGGGGGTGCCCGGCGGGCGGGGGCCCGCCGCTGCGCGGCCAAAAGGGGGG
>CABTYA010000056.1 GCA_902488965.1 uncultured Veillonellaceae bacterium | reverse complement strand
GGCGCCCCGCCCGCCCCGCCCGTGTCAATCCCGCCGCAATTTTGCCCGGCGCACCGCCCGCCACTGCCAGCAGAGGAAGAATCATCTTCTGCGGCAACAGATCTTGCAGCGCATTGCTCATCACTTTTCGGTGATACTTGTCCATATCTCGCTGAATTCGCCGAGATAATTGCGACTCCGTCAGCGCCGGCTTCAGATCCAGCGACAACCGTACACGTTTCCCCTTTTGCAATGCGGCGGAAGCCTGATCGCTCAACGAAAGGACAATCGGTCCGGATACGCCGAAATGGGTAAACAGCATCTCACCGCGCAATGTCGCCTTGCGTTTGCCGTCAATCTCCAACGTCAGTTCCACATTGCGCAGAGACAGCCCCTGCATCGATGCGGCGGTATCGCCGGTACATACCAGCGGAATCAACGCCGCCCGCGGCGCAATAATCCGGTGTCCCAGCCTCTCGGCCAATGCCCAACCGCTGCCGTCCGATCCGGTTTGCGGATACGACGCTCCGCCGGTCGCGATCACTGCGGCATCTCCGCTATATCGCTCACCGTCCGCCGTCAGTGCGATGTAACGAGCGTTCTCTTTCTCCAACTGCTTGACCGCAGCGCCCGTATACACTTCGACCCCTGCCTGTCGGAGTTCGCGGCGAAAAAACGCCCGCACTTCCTGGGCCGAATCCCCTGCCGGAAATACGCGGCCGCCGCGTTCCACCTTGAGCGCCAGACCGTGTTCCTGCAACTGCGCCATCATATCTTCATTGGAAAAGCGGCGATAGGCGCCGTACAAAAACTTCCCGTTGCCCGGCGTTTCGGGGATAAATTCCTCAATCGGACGGGCGTTCGTGATATTACAGCGGCCTTTCCCCGTCAGCCCCATTTTCAATCCGGTCTGCGGCATCTTTTCCAGCAGGATAACATGCGCTCCGGCCCGTGCCGCCGTCCACGCAGCCATCTGTCCCGCCGCCCCGCCGCCGATGACAAGAACGTCCTTACGTCGGGATGCAGGCATAAAGCTCTTCCACCTCCGTCGGCGTCAACTTACGGTAACTCCCTCGCTTGACTCCTTGCAACGTCAAGCCCGCATAGCGAACCCGCTTCAGATTATGTACCCGCAGACCGAAATGTTCACACATCCGGCGAATCTGACGGTTACGCCCTTCGTGAATCGTCACATACAAGGTTGTCAGGCCGGTTTTGACATCGAACCCCGTCGTTTCCACGGTAGCCGGAGCCGTCATCCCGTCCGCCAAGCGGACACCGTCCCGAAAAGCTTGCAATACACGGTCGCTGACGGGTGATTTGATACGGATTTCGTATTCCTTTTCCACCTCGGACGACGGATGTTCCAAGCCGTGTGTCAGTGCGCCGTCATTCGTCAGCAACAACAATCCTTCCGTGTTCAGATCCAGCCGACCGATCGGATAAACCCGTACGCGAATTTTTTGCAAATAATCCATAATCGTCCGTCGCCCTTGCGGGTCGGAAAGTGTGGTAACGACCCCTTTCGGTTTATTCAATAAATAGTACACCGGTTCGGGCATGACCAACGCCTTCCCGTTAACGGTGATTTTATCCCGTCTGCCGTCCGCCTTGCTGCCGAGCTCGGTCACCACTTTGCCGTTGACCCGCACACGGCCTTCGAGAATCCACTCTTCCGCCTTGCGCCGTGAGGCGAGTCCCGCTCCGCTAATCAGTTTCTGTAATCGTTCCTTCATGCCGTATCCCTTCTTCGTCCGTCTGCGCGACGGTCACTGCATCTCCGTTTGTTTTGCGCCGAAACAACGGTGTCACATCATATAAAATCGGCCGACCGGGAAGCTCCGCACGGCCGCATTCCATAATCAGATCCCGTTCCAACAACGTCGCAATCGAACGCTCACTGCCCACACCGCGCAACTGCTCGATACGGGCGCGCGTAACCGGCGCCTGGTATGCCACAATTGCCAGTGTCTCCAACGCCGCATTGCTCAATGTCAGCGGCGGCGCATAAACCGCCTTCAGCCGTTCACCGTATGCCGCCTTGGTGCACAACTGCCACCCGCCGTCCGTCTCGCGCAATTCAATCCCGCACGCCGCATCCGCCGCATAGCGCGCAGCAAGTGACTGCAAAACGTCCGCCGCCTCCTCCGGTGTCACCGCGACCACCGCCGCGACCGTTTCCACTCCGACCGGATCGCCCGCGACAAACAGCAACGCCTCCGCCAAGGCCAACTGCTCATCCTTGATTACTATCGTCATCATTTCCTTCCATATACCAGCCTGCGCCGTCATCGTACAGTGAAATCCTCTGTTGGCGCACCCCTTCCAAAATCACCAGAAAGGCCGTAATTTGATAGAGTTTGTGCGGTAAGGACAAGATATACCCGAGCACGTCCACCCGCCCCCTGCGCAATCGTTCCTGCAGCTCCGCTTGTACCTGCACGACCGACAGGGGATCGACGATAACGGTATGTACACGTGTTTCCTCCGCTTGCGCTTCCTGCAACCGTTGCCAAACGGCTTCCAGCCGCCGGCGCGAGATATCTCCCTTGATTTGCGTCGAACGCAGTACCGTCGGCGACCTCTCCAAAAAATTCTCCTGCGCCGCCAGTTGTCTTACGATTTCTTCCTTGAGCCGTACAACTTCTTCGTGCACGCGAATCTGCTCCGCCAAATCTTCCCGCGGGTCTTCCTCTTCCTCGCCCTCGGGGCGTGGCAAAAGCATGGCCGCCTTGATGGCGAGCAATGTCGCCGCCATCTCGAAAAACGACGTCGCCAACTGCAGATTGGCCGCCTGTGCCAATTCCAAATACTCCATGTACTGCGCCACAATCACATGAATCGGGATATCCGCAATATCGATTTTATTTTTTTTGACCAAATGCACCAATACATCCAACGGTCCGTCGAACACCGACAACTCCACCCGATAGTCTCGCTCTTGCTCTGTCATCACATCGATTCGCTTTCCTGTTTTCTTTCTATTATATACGATAGCGCATTCAATTCACAAAAAAAGGGCCGCAGCCCTTTTTTCAGCGAAACAGTTTTCTGATGACACCGATAGCCGCTCCCGCGAGCGCCAGAAAAATAAACACACCGCCGAACAACAACACGGCCGCCGCAACGGCCACCGCAATAGCCACCGATTTCCAGCGACCGCTTTCCAGCCAACTGCTGCGTTGCAATAAATCGTCAATCGTTTTTTCACGCTCGCCGTTAGCTTCATACGTGACTCCTTGAAACGCCTGCCGCTCCGTTTCGGAAATTTTGCGCGCTTCTTTTGCTTCCGTCCCTTCCTGTTCAAAGTCCGTCATGTCATCCCTCCTGTCCGTTCTCACATCTCTTGCAACAACTTCGTCAACAACTGATTGACCATCTGCGGATTGGCTTTACCTTTCGTCGCTTTCATCGTCTGACCGACCAAAAAGCCGATTGCTTTCTTTTTCCCCGCCTGGAAATCTTCCACCGATTGCGGATTGGCTGCAATAACATCACGGATAATTGTTTCCAATTCACCCGTATCGGAAATCTGCCGCAGCCCTTTTTCTTCAATGATAGTCTCTGCGGACTTACCTGTATGCCACATATCCTCAAATACGGATTTGGCAATCTTGCCGGAAATCGTACCGTCGTCGATTTTGGCCAGCATGCCGGCCAGATGTGCCGGCGATACCGGCGCATCACTCGCCGCCGTCTGCGCCTCATTGGCCAGACGTGCGAAATCGCCCATCAGCCAGTTGGCGACAACTTTGGCGTCGCCGCCCGCCGCCACCGCCGCATCGAAATATTCGGCCAAATCTTTTTTCGCCGTAATCTGTTCCGCATCATAACGCGAAAGTTCGTATTCACTCATCAAGCGGTCCCGACGCTCATCCGGCAATTCCGGCAACGCCTGTCTCACCTGCGCAATATATTCGTCGCTGACGGTAAACGGTACCAAGTCCGGTTCCGGAAAATACCGATAATCGTTCGCTTCTTCTTTGGAACGCATGGAACGCGTTACACCGGCCGCCTCGTCCCACGTACGTGTTTCCTGCACGATGGCTTCGCCGTCTTCCAAGGCCTCCGCCTGCCGCTGCGCTTCGTATTCGATACTGCGTTCGACACCGCGCAACGAGTTGATGTTTTTCATCTCCACTTTGGTGCCCAGATCCGTCGCGCCCGCTTCGCGGACCGATACGTTGGCATCGCACCGCAAGCTGCCTTCTTCCATTTTGCAGTCGGAGACGTCCAAATATTCCAAAATGGAACGCAATTTTTCCATATATGCCCGCGCTTCCGCCGCAGTACGCAGATCCGGTTCCGATACGATTTCCAAGAGCGGGACGCCGGTACGGTTATAATCCACAAACGAGTAGTCCGATGTCGTAATCGTCTCCCCGCTGTGCACCAATTTCCCCGCATCTTCTTCCATATGGATACGCGTAATCCCGATGCGGCGCACTTCGCCGTCCACCTCGATATCCAAGTAGCCGTGTTCCGCAATCGGTAAATCGTATTGTGACGTCTGGAAATTTTTCGGCAAATCCGGGTAATAATAGTTCTTGCGGTCGAATTTGGTAAAGTTGGCAATTTTACAATTCAACGCGACGCCGACCCGCACCGCATATTCAAGCACTTTGCGGTTCAACACGGGCAAAACGCCCGGCAATCCCAAACACACCGGACAAACATTGGTGTTCGGGTCGGCGCCGAATTCGGCTCGGCAACCGCAAAAAATTTTGGTGTTGGTTTTCAGTTCCGTATGTACTTCCAAACCGATGACACTTTCGTATTTCATCCCATTGCCTCCTGACTCGGCATGCGGGTATATTCCGGATGTGCCGTTTCAAATGTATACGCCACACGCAGCAGCGTTTCTTCCGCCAAATTCGGCCCGATAATCTGCATCCCGATCGGCAATCCTTCCGACCGACCGCAGGGAATGCTGATGGCCGGAATCCCCGCCAAGTTCACTGGTACCGTGCACACGTCTTCCATGTACATTGCCAGCGGGTTATTGATTTTTTCGCCGAACCGAAACGCCGTATCCGGCACGGTCGGGGTAATCATCACGTCGACTTTGGCAAAGGCGTTGGCAAAATCTTCTTTGATCAACGTCCGCACCTTGAGCGCTTTCAGATAATATGCATCATAGTATCCGGCGCTCAGCACGTACGTCCCCAGCATGATGCGCCGTTTGACTTCCGCACCGAAACTTTCGCTGCGGGTCTTTTTGTACATATCCATCAAATTGTCCGCGTTTACACGCAATCCATAGCTGACGCCGTCATAACGGGCCAAGTTCGAGCTGGCTTCCGCCGGCGCAATAATATAGTACGCCGCAATGGCATATTTGGCCCGCGGCAACGAAATCGGCACCAATGTCGCCCCTTGCGATTCATAAAACCACAACGCCTGCGTGACCGCATTTTTGACCGGTGCGGATATCCCGTCTCCGAAAAATTCTTCCGGAACACCGATGCGCAACCCCTGCACATCCGCTTGCAAGGCTTGCGTATAATCCGGCACTTCCTGCGGGATGCTGGTGCTGTCTTTAGCATCATAGCCGCTGATTGCATTCATCACCAACGCACAATCCGTCACATCGCGTGTCAACGGTCCGATCTGGTCAAGCGATGAGGAAAATGCCAACAACCCGTACCGCGAAACACGACCGTACGTCGGTTTCAATCCGACCACACCGCAATAGGCGGCCGGCTGGCGGATGGAGCCGCCCGTATCCGAACCCAACGCCCACAATGCACTGCCGGCTGCAACCGCCGCCGCACTGCCGCCGCTACTGCCGCCGGGGACATGATCGTGATTCCACGGATTGCGTGTCGGCCCGAATGCCGAATTTTCCGTCGAGCTTCCCATCGCAAATTCGTCCATATTGAGTTTGCCGAGGGAAATATAATCGCATGCGTTCAGCTTGTCAATGACCGTCGCATCGTAGGGTGAAACGAAATGTTCCAACATCCGCGATGCCGCCGTTGTCGGCTGACCGGTGATGCACATATTATCTTTGATGGCGCCCGGCACCCCCGCAAGCGGAGAGATCGCTTTGCCTTCGGCCAATTTGGTGTCTCCCGCCGCCGCCGTCCGCAACGCCGATTCGTGTGAATCGGACAAATACGCGTGGATTTGCGGTTCCGTTTCTTTTTTTCGGGCGATAACCGCTTTCGTCAGTTCGACAGCCGATACCTCTTTGGCTGCCAACCGCCGATGACACTCATGAATGGTGAGTTCCTCCATACTGCCCTCCTATATGACCTTCGGTACTTTAAAATATTCGTCGTTTCGATCCGGTGCATTTTGCAATGCATCCTCATGCGGCAACGATTCCTGAGGGACATCTTCCCGCCATACATTGCACAATTCAACGGCATGTACCGTCGGTGCGACAGTACTTGTATCGACTTCGTTCAAGGTTTCCATATACGTCAAAATCGCATCCAGCGAATCACCGATATCGGCAGCCGCCTGCGCCGACCAGTCCAATCGGGATAGGTGAGCGACCTTCGCCAACTCTTCTGCTGTCAGTTTCATATCCGCGCCTCCTGTTTTTTCCTATTATAGCACACCGTCGGGCGCACCTGGCGCCGCGACTTCCGCCAATGCGGCCCGCAATTCGTTCTCCGACCAAACTGTAATTCCCAGTTTTCGCGCTTTGTCGAGCTTGCTTCCCGCATCCGCGCCCGCCACTACCAAAGTGACATTTTTGCTGATTGCCGACAGTACCGTTCCGCCGGCTTGCTCAATCGCGGCCTTAGCCTCGCTGCGCGTATAATGTGCCAATCTCCCCGTC
>CABTYA010000055.1 GCA_902488965.1 uncultured Veillonellaceae bacterium | reverse complement strand
GGCCAGTGCACCATCGGCATGATCAGGGTGCGCAGCTTGTGCCGGCCGAGGTCGAGCACGTCCCCGTCTTTGACAAAGCGATAGCGATCGGGGAATGATACGCCGTAGAATTGTTCAAAGAAAATCATCGTCTTGCGGTTGCCGACGAGTATCATCTCAGGGAACCGTTCCACCAAGTCGAGGATGCAGGCGCAGTGGTCCGGCTCCATGTGGTTGATGACGAGGTAGTCGGGGCTGGCCCCGTCGAGCAGGCCGAAGAGGTTGTCAATATATTCGCGGCGCACGGAGGCATCGACGGTGTCGAGGATGGCAATCTTTTCGTCGCGGATAAGATAGGAGTTGTAGCTCAGTCCGTTCGGCAAGGGAAACAGATTTTCAAAGCGGTCGTTGCGCCAGTCAGAGGCGCCGAGGCAGTAGATGCCGTCGCTGAGCGGTCGGGTAATGATCATAGTTGCATCGTTCCTTTTCGGAGAGTAGTCGTCGTGCATCGGCGGATGCACGATTGAAAAAAGCCGCCGTGCGGCGGCTTGATGGAAATCAGATGTGACCGACGAGGTCAACGCCGGGCGTCAATGTCTTGTCGCCGCGTTTCCAACGGGCGGGGCAGACCTGATCGCCGTGTTCGGCGACGAATTGAGCCGCTTCGAGTTTACGGACGAGTTCTTCGCTGTTGCGCCCGATACCGTCGGCGTGAATCTCAAGTGCCTGGATGACACCTTCGCGGTCGATGATGAACGTCCCGCGTTGAGCCGTGCCGGCATCTTCGGTCATGACGTCAAAGTAGCGGCTGAGTACGCCGGCGGGGTCGCCGATCATTTTGTACTGTACTTTTTTGATGCTGTCCGAAGCATCCGCCCATGCTTTGTGGACGAAGTGCGTATCCGTCGAGACACTGTAGACTTCGCAGCCGAGTGCCTGGATGGCGTCGTAGTGGTCGGCGAGATCCGCCAGTTCTGTCGGGCAGACAAATGAGAAGTCAGCCGGATAGAAGAAGAAAATCGCCCATTTGCCGAGGACGTCTTTGTCGGTTAATTCTTTCAGTTCGCCGTTTTGGTAGTAGTCGGCGCGAAATTCAGGTAAACGTTTTCCAATCATGCTCATACGAGCACCTCCTTATCATTGATATCTCTATTATACTATATGCGCTGTGCGATTGGCGAGCCGTACCGGCTGCTCGGCCGGATGTATCCGCGGGCATCGCCTTTATTTGCGCGGCCGGCGACCGCGATGTTTGTCGCGGGTGTTTTGGCGAGCCATTTGGTAGCAGTCCGCCGCAATGCAGATCATCAAGAACGCAAATACCGCGGCGTTGCCGTAGTTCCAACCGAAATGATTGATGTGGTAGATGATATAACCGAACGCGACGACCAGTGTGCCGAGTTTGATTTTGCTCATATCCGTTCCTCCTTACATGGATCATTCTTTCTTTCATATTGTAACATATCGATTTGCCCGCTGTCGACGAAGGACGGTGATAGACAAAGCGCGTGGCGAATAGGTATAATAGGAGCAATTATGATTGTCAAAACGATGACAATTCGCGGTCAAAGGACTGCAAGGTAAAGGAGGTTCGCGCATGTCATTGTCGGTATCGGCCGTTTCCGCATTGCGTGCGGGAATTCGACTGACGCTGTATGCCGCCGTTTTTTTTATGCCGTGGCACGGTGAGGCATGGTCGTGGTGTCTGTTGCTCGGCCTCGCGCAATGCATTCCGGAGCTGGCGCTTTCCCGTACGTGGAAACCGTTTTCGCTGCCGGGGGCGGCACTGCTCCTCTTTGCGGCGTGGGCGTACATGACGACGTGGGGAGCGCCCGACGTCGCGGCGAGCGGGTACAACTATTGGTATCATGTCGGCGGTTGGGTGGGGTTTTACTTTTTGCTCCGCCGGTACTTGACTGCGAGGTGCCATTTGAATTGGGCCGTCGGGGCGTTTGTCGCAGGACTGTTGGTGGTGCTCGGGACGGGGTTTTATCAGTATTTTGTCGAGAGTATTCGCGGCACGGCGACGGCGTGGACGGATGCGGAACGGTTTCCGTTGTTGCGTCGGCGGATGTACAGCACGCTGGGCAATCCGAACTTGCTGGCGGCGTATCTGTTGCTGGCGGGGGCGGCGATGGTCGGCGCGCTGGCGGCGCTGCGGCGGGGGCGTGACCGGCGCTTGGTGGCGGCGATGCTGATCGTCACGGCGGTGGCACTCGCGCTGACGTATTCGCGCGGGGCGTGGGTGGCCGCCGTGGTGATGTGGATTGTGGCGGCGGCCTGCTGGCAGCATCGGCTGGCATGGGGGTTGCCGCTGATTCCGCTTTTTATCATCGGCTATCACGGCCAAATCACCGAGCGGATGGTGTCGCTGTTCAGCGGGACGGATACGTCGGTATTGCTGCGGTTCGCTTTTTGGAACAGTACGCTCCAGATGATTGCGGACGCACCGTGGACGGGAATCGGCTGGGGGGCGTATGTCAGCGTCTATCCGCAATACGACTACTACGTCCATAATGCCGATGTGCTGATCTATCATGCGCACAATATGTACCTGCATATCGCGGCGGAGACGGGACTGATCGGCTTGCTGCTTTTCCTTGCAGCGTTTTGGGGGCACGGTATGGCGGCGTATCGGACGTATCGCACGACGGATCACGGCTGGGTCCGAGGCACTTCGCTCGCGGTGCTCCTGGCGACGGCGGGCATGACGATCAGCGGACTGACCGACTATGCGTTTTTCAACCGTTCCGTCGCGCTGACCTATTGGTTTTTATGCGGGCTTTGGGCGGCGGCCCGTCAACAGGAGAAAAAGGTTTACAATAAATAAAACAAGAATAAGCGCGGAGATTAAAAATCCGAATAAAATCGAACAAATTCGTTACAATGGGTTTACATATAAGTATGTAGACTACCTTTTCAAATGAATTATCATTTTTGTTCGAGGTAAGGACGAGAGAAAAACCGGAATTGACTTTTCTTGCGTTCTGTCTTAGAATGAAGACGAAACAAGATCATCCGCATTGCCGACAGTTGTCGAATCGGCAAGGAGCGGCAGGAGTCGCTGCAGAGGATCGGATGAAGGATGATTATTCCCTATGCCATCGGCCATGGGACCGCAAAAGGTCTCTTCGTACGTACAAGGATCTTTTGTGTTGTCAAGGATCCTTCTTTTTTGTTTCTGCGAGAATCGTGCTACCACCGCGATTCTTATAGTACAAATTTAATATGTAAAAGGAGATGGTAACATGATCGACATTCAGGACAGAATTCGTTGTAAAGGACTTCTCTCCAAAGTGGTAACGGCTGAAGAAGCAGCCAAAATGATTAACCCGAACGACAAAATCGGGATCAGCGGTTTTACACCTTCCGGTTATCCGAAGGCGGTTCCTCTGGCGCTCAAAGACCGCATCGAAAAGGAACATTTTAAAATCGACTTGTGGACAGGCGCTTCAGTCGGACCGGAAGCGGACCAGGCACTGGTAGAGTGCGACGGGATGAACCGTCGGTTCCCGTACCAGACCAACAGCACGCTGCGGAAAGCAATCAACAGCGGCAAGGTGCATTACATTGATATGCATCTGAGCCATGTGGCGCAGCAGGCTCGTTACGGTTTCTTCGGTGACTTGGATGTATGTATTATCGAAGTGTGCGCGATTACGGAAGACGGACATTTGGTTCCGACGACGGCAATCGGCAACTCGCCGGTATACGTTGATCAGGCGAAACGTGTCATCGTGGAAGTGAACGTGGCACAGCCGGTAGAGCTGGAAGGGATGCACGACATCTATCAGCCGGCGAACCCGCCGCATCGTCAACCGATTCCGATTGTCTCCCCGGGAGACCGTATCGGTACACCGTACATCGAATGTGATCCGAACAAGATCATCGCGATCGTTCCGTCGGACATTACGGACAAGAACCGTCCGTTTTCACCGATCGGTGATGATGCCAAAGCGATGAGCCATAACTTGATCGACTTCCTGCAAAACGAAGTAAAACACGGTCGTTTGCCGAAGAATCTCTTGCCGCTGCAATCCGGCGTAGGCAACGTTGCCAACGCAGTTATCTCCGGCTTGGTAGATTCGCCGTATGAAGGTTTGACCGTGTATTCGGAAGTCATTCAGGACGGTATGTTCGATTTGATCGACGAAGGTAAACTCGACGTGGTATCGGGTACCAGCCTCTCGCCGTCACCGGACGGACTGAAACGGTTCTATGACAATATCAAGGAATACCGTGAAAAGATTATTCTGCGTCCGCAGGAAATCTCCAACAACCCGGAAGTCATTCGTCGAATCGGCGTTATTGCGATGAATACCGCGTTGGAAATGGACATTTACGGTAATGTCAACTCGACTCATGTTACCGGTACGAAGATGATGAACGGTATCGGCGGTTCGGGCGACTTCGCACGGAACGGCTACCTGAGCATCTTCTTTACCAACTCGATTGCCAAAGACGGCAAAATCTCCTGCATCACGCCGTTCGCGTCCCATATCGATCACTCGGAACACGACGTGCATGTATATATCTCCGAATTGGGCGTCGCCGATGTACGCGGCTTGTCGCCGAAAGAAAGAGCACGTGTTATCATCGACAATATCGTTCATCCGGATTATCAGGATGAATTGCGTGATTACCTCAAACGTGCCGAAGCGAAGTGCGGCGGTTCCCAGACCCCGCATCTCCTGGACGAAGCTTTTGACTGGTATACCCGCTTCCTGGAAACGGGCAGCATGAAAAAAGCGTAAGTTCGCAATACCCAGTTGACCCATCGCGCGAAACCGAAAGACGGGATAACCCGCAGAGCGTTTCGCGTCGATAGTCATCTTCACAGCGTGAAGGACTGTGAAGCAATATATTTATATTTTTTTAGGAGGATGATGAACACATGGCTAACGAATCCTTGAAGGCCAAACTCGCGGCATACGAAGAAAAAGTGGCCGAAATGTATGCGAAACGCCCGGAGCGTCCGAATCTGAAACATAACAAACTCTACACTCCGTTGGATGTAGAAGGGTTTGATTATGAACGTGATTTGGGAATCCCGGGTGAATACCCCTACACACGCGGTGTACAACCGACAATGTATCGCGGTCGTTTGTGGACGATGCGTATGTATGCGGGCTTTGCGACAGCGGAAGAATCGAACCAACGCTATCGTTACCTGATTGAAAACGGTGCGACGGGCCTGTCCTGCGCATTTGACTTGCCGACTCAGATCGGTTATGACTCTGATGATCCGATGAGTGTTGGCGAAGTCGGTAAAGTTGGCGTTGCGATCGATACCTTGGCGGATATGGAAATCCTGTTCGACCAAATCAACTTGGGCGAAGTATCCACCTCGATGACGATTAACGCTCCGGCGTCCGTTCTCTTGGCGATGTACATTGCCGTTGCGGAAAAACAGGGTGTACCGGCCAGCGCGTTGCGTGGTACGATCCAGAACGATATTCTGAAAGAATATGCGGCTCGCGGTACGTACATCTTCCCGCCGAAACCGTCGATGCGTTTGATTACGAACATTTTCGAATACTGCTCGCAGAATGTACCGAAATGGAACACGATCTCGATTTCCGGTTACCACATTCGTGAAGCGGGTTCGACCGCTTCGCAGGAAATCGCATTTACGATTGCCGACGGTATTGCATACATTGAAGCAGCGTTGAAGGCCGGTTTGCAGATTGACGACTTCGCGCCGCGTCTCTCGTTCTTCTGGAATGCGCATAACAACGTACTGGAAGAAGTTGCTAAATTCCGTGCGTCCCGCCGTTTGTGGGCACGCATTTTGAAGGAACGTTTCGGTGCGAAAAAACCGAAATCCATGATGCTCCGTGTACACACGCAGACAGCCGGCTCGATGCTGACAGCCCAACAGGTTGATAACAACATCGTCCGCGTTGCGTTGCAGACAGCCGCTGCCGTTATGGGCGGTACCCAGTCTCTGCACACGAACTCCCGCGATGAAGCGTTGGCATTGCCGACGACCGAATCGGTACAGATCGCTCTTCGTACGCAGCAGATCGTTGCTTACGAATCCGGCTTGGCTGACGTAGTTGACCCGCTCGGCGGCTCGTACTATGTAGAAGCGTTGACCGACCAGATCGAACATGAAGCGGAAGAATACATCCGCAAGATCGACGAAATGGGCGGCGCCGTTGTAGCGATCGAAAAAGGCTACATCCAAAAAGAAATCCAGGAATCGGCTTATCAATGGCAGATGGAAGTTGAATCCGGCGAACGCGTAATTGTCGGCGTCAACAAATTCCAAGTCGAAGAAAAACCGGTTGAAGGTCTCCTGAAAGTAGACGCTTCGGTTGGCGAATTGCAGTCGAAGAAATTGGCGAAAGTCAAAGCCGATCGCGACCAGGATGCTGTCAAGAAAGCATTGGAAGCGTTGCGTGAAGGCGCGAAAGACGAAGAAGTCAACCTCATGCCGCTCATTCTCGATGCGGTACGTGTCTATGCGTCCTTGGGTGAAATTTGTAACGTATTGCGTGATGTCTTCGGTGAATACCAGGCACATGCGACGGTATAAGATAGCGAATTAACGGGAGGTAATCAACATGGCAGAAAAACTGATCAGAGTTATCGTAGCGAAACCGGGTCTTGACGGTCATGACCGCGGTGCAAAAGTAGTTGCTCGCGCATTGCGCGATGCGGGATTCGAAGTTATTTATACGGGTTTGCGTCAGACGCCGGAACAGATCGCGGAAGCGGCTCTGTCTGAAGACGTTGACGTAGTGGCACTGAGCTTGCTCTCGGGCGCGCATGCCACCTTGTTCCCGCGTGTCATTGAATTGCTCAAAGAACGCGGCATGGACGATGTACTCGTTATCGGCGGCGGCGTTATTCCGGAAGGAGATATTCCGGATCTGAAAGCGGCCGGCGTACAAGCGGTATTTACACCGGGCACTCCGACCTCGAAAATCGTAGAATTCATTAAGGAACACGTGAAGAAATAAGTATTTCTTTGTGATCAACCGGTAGCGGCGGGC
>CABTYA010000054.1 GCA_902488965.1 uncultured Veillonellaceae bacterium | reverse complement strand
GTCGTAAAATGCATCAGGTCTTCCTTCGCTTCCGCACGTCCGGTCGCTTCGTTAAATGTCAGCGTGCTGAATCGCTGGCCGTATTTCGGGGCGGTCAGGCTTTCCGCGATTTCCGCCTGCCCTTTGAGATTGCGTTCGCCCGTCACATACGCCTGATACGTCAGTTTGTTCGCCAGCGCATTCAGTACATTCTGCCGCGTCTCGGCATTTTTCATATCGATGCCGTCGCTGTCCGTACGCAGTACCACCATCGACCGCACCTGATTCGAGCGTTCCGCGCTCTTGATCAGAATGTCCCCGCCCAGCATTTTCGTCGGATTGGCCGCATCGTGGCGATAGGCGTAGATTTGCGGCTGATTGAACAGATACTTGTCTACCGTGATGCCGTCTTCCCCTACCAGCAGCGCGTTTGCGCCGCTCACGAATGCCTGCCCGGTCTTCGGCTTGAATGCCAGCATTTCAAATGACTTGACCATGCTCGGCGATGTCAATTGTTCCATGATTTCCGCACGGCCGGCCAACTTTCTTTCACCTTTGGTGTAGGCGGTGTAGTAAAGCTTGTTCGCCATGTTGTTCAGTACGTTGTGTACCAAAACACTGTCCGTCGTGTCAATGCCTTCCGCCGATGTCCGCAAGTACACCAAGGCCGGCATCTCCGACGGCCCGACACTTGACGCTTTGATCGTGACGTTGCCGCCCAAAATCGTCGTCGGCGTCGTCAAATCATGCCGAAATACATATGCTTTTTCCTGTTGCCAGTCATACAAATCGACCGTGATGTCTTCATCGCCGACATCCACGACGGCCGGCTCTGCCGCCCAGACGGAGGTGCACATCGCACCGCACATCAGCGAGCACAGCACCGCTCGTCCCAACCACCTGCGCTTTTGACTCATACAATCCCCTCCTGGAAATAAAATATCATGGCGGGTAAAGGCGATACGGGACATCCCGTACCGCCTTTTCCCGTTCATGCCTTAGCACATACGGCTCGCGTTCTGATCAGAACATCCAGCGCAAGCCGAGATCCGCACGCCAGTCTTCCTTGAAATCGCCGCCGAAGCTGCGTTCGAGGTTGCCGTAGATGTACGTGCTGTCGCTCAAGCGATGCGTACCGCCGACACCGACCAACAGCCACGTATCTTCGTTTTGCGTACACTTTAAGCACTTTTTATTAATAAAATTTTATCAATATCTTTGTTTGTTGTCAACCTGCATCTACTTCTTTTGTTTTAGTAATAATCTGCCGTATTTTCCCCAACATGAATCTCTGTGCCGGATACCGCTTCGCTCTTTTGTAAATATAAAAACGGCTTGCACAAATCCGATACTCTCGCGTATCATTAAGACAAGGAAGCAATATAGGTGAAACATATGCAATTACTCTATCGGGTGTTCCCCGCGTTGACACAACTCTATTATCGACAATTTTGGTGCAGCCAGTGGCTGGCACTGATCGGTCTGTGGATGCAGATTACCGCGCAGCAATGGCTGGTGTATTCTTTGACGGACTCGGCTTTGCTGCTGGGTCTGCTTGGTGTGGCGCAATTCGGGCCGATTATGCTGTTTTCATTGCCGGCCGGCGTCTTCGTCGATCGAATCGCCAAACGGACCTTGTTGCGGTGGACACAGGCGGGCTTTATGCTGCAAGCGTTCGCACTGGCCGCACTGGTGCTGACAAATCAAGCCAACTTTTACAATGTCCTCGTCCTCGCCTTCATCTACGGGTGCATTCAGACCGTTGACACGCCCGCCCGCCAGTCCTTCATCCCCGACTTGGTCGAGGCCAAGCACCTGCGCAATGCCATCAGCATGAACTCCGCCAACTTCAATGTGGCCCGCATGATTGGCCCGGCACTGGCGGCCATCATTGCGGCGGCCTACGGCACGGGCTGGCTGTTTTTGATCAACGGTCTTTGCATGCTGCCCGTCCTCTACGTGTACTGGCATCTGCCGATTGAAGGGCGCGCCCCGCAGACCGCTGTCACCCATCGGTTTGCGGACGAGATTCGCGGCGGTTTGCACTACGCCTCGCGCCATTTGCCGGTTTTGTCGTCCTTGTTGGCACTGGCCATCGTCTCCGTAATGAGTATGAACCAAAGCGTATTCGCACCGCTCTACGCCGACCGCGTGCTGCATGAAGGCATCGCCGGTTTCGGAATGGTCACCAGCGCTATGGGCGTCGGCTCATTTACCGCCGCACTGATTTCCGCGACCAGCCGCCAAGGACGCCCCGGCGCCGGACTCGTCTTCGGCAGCGGTGTTCTGACCGGCCTTGCGCTCGTCGCCCTTGCGCTGACATCGGACTACTACCTGGCACTGGGCGCCTGTGTCCTCTTCGGTTTCTTTTGCCTGACCTTTGTAATCAACGTCAATACCCTGCTGCAGATCAGCACCGCACCGGAACTGCGCGGACGGATTCTCTCGATTTATTCCTTCGTCTTTCTCGGCGCCACTCCGCTCGGCAATCTGATTACCGGCACCGCCATCGAAACGCTGGGCACCGCCGGCGGTATGCTCTTTTGCGGCGTGTTGACCGTGCTGCTGCTCTTGCCGATTATTTGGCATATTTATCGCCGCATGCGGATCGACCCCGATATCTTCAACCATTAAAAAAACCTTGCACACATCCGCTTCATGCGGATCGCGTGCAAGGTTTTTTATCAGTGAATAATCAAAAAGTACAAGGTGGCTACTGCCGCCAAGCCGAATCGATAGTAGGCAAATCCCGTCAGGCTCGCGCAATTTAAGAATCGCAAGAACCACAACACGGACACATAGGCGACCGCAAAGGCCGTCACAAATCCGATGGCAAAAATGCCCAAATCGTTCCATGTAAGGTAACGATAAATCTTCAGGAAATCATACAGACATGCGACCAGCATCAGCGGCGCCGCCATGATAAACGTAAAATCCGCCGCCGCTTTACGGGTAATCCCGATCAATATGCCGCCCGAAATTGTCGAGCCGCTGCGGGAAAATCCCGGCCAAAGCGACAGGACCTGAAACAGGCCGATCAGCACGGCTTGTGCGGTCGTGATTTGATTCACGTCGTCTACCCGCACCCGTACGCCGCTTTTTTCCGCCGCCAACATCAAGAGCGCCCCGGCGACCAGACCGATCACAACGGTCTGCCAACCAAACAAATAGGTTTTGATGAACCCGTGCAGCAAGTACCCGACCGCCATCGCCGGCAACATCGCCAGTGCCAGATTGTAGCACGACGTTCCCCGCTTTTGTAGCCAATTCTCCCGGCGGATCATGCGGGCGAAATTCTCCCGGTACACCACCAGTACCGACAAGATGGCGCCCAACTGGATAAATACCTCGAACACGCTCGCCTTGACTCCCGTAAACCCGATCATATCGCCGACAATGATCATATGTCCCGTACTGGATACCGGAATATACTCAGTCAATCCTTCCACAATCCCGATTAGTATCGCCGCAAAATATTCGTACATACTATTCTCCCGTTAGTTCCGGCGCAGACTCCCGTCCGCCGCCAATTCATCAATAATCAATCGATCGGTCGGAAACGCGAGCGAAGGGCATTCCTCATATGTTACCCATACCGCCGCATCCGCATCGTCCCCCGCCTGCAAGACACCGCCGACCACGTCGCACAAAAACCAGCATCCCACGCTCAGCGCATGCGCCGCATGGAAATTCGAGTACACATTATACACTTTCTGCGGGCGCACCGTCAATCCCGTTTCCTCTTGCATCTCCCGTACCAGCGCATCTCGAATGTCTTCGCCCCACTCAATATGCCCGCACGGGATACACCACTTTCCCGCATAAGTCTGTCCCGGTGCGCGTCGCACCAAGAGCAGTCGCTGCTCCTGCAAAATAATCCCCGCAACCGCCGCCATCGGATTTCGGTATTTCCACGCCCGGCAACGGGGACAATACGCCCGCACCGTCTCCCCGTGACGATGCGATTCCAAGCGGGCGCCGCAATGATCGCAATACTGCATAATCTCTCCTTGTAAAAAGAGCCGCTTTTCAGCGGCTCTTTCCTGTTCCGGCAACACGCTCAATCCAATGTCAGCACGCACTGCGGATCATTGATTTCATATGAAAAATAATTTTTCTTGCTGTTGTGTTCCAACCGCAACACCCGACCGTCAAACGAGCCGCGCCAGCCGATAATCATCGGATACGTACAACTCAGATCCTTGAAAATGGCCATCGGGTCCAAGTTGAAAATCGGTGCGAACAAAATTTCCACACTGTCGATGATGATGCCTTTATCCGCCAAAATACGGAACGTTTCCACCAAAGACTCTCTCGCCTCAATCGGTCGTTCGTCATGTTCGACTTCAAACAGCTTTTCCATCAGCAGTTCTTTGGCTTCGATATACCGCCATTCACCCGTCTGCTCCAGTTCGCGCAACAATTTGCTTTTGCCCGAGCCGGCGCCGCCCACGACGAACAAAATCTTGTTGTCGCTTTGCGCCACATCTTGCCAACGTGCTTGCAAATCCTCTACTGTCGCCACTAGCATCACGCCCCCATGTTTGATTGTTGGTTTCATTATAATATACTTTTCGTCAAAATTCTACCTTGTCTGCGGTGACTTTGCTTCCGATTTCAAACCGTACCGCACGTCGCGATCGGCGGATGCGGCCAATTTCGTATCCGTGAGGATGATGTCAATAATTTCTTTTTTGTCCGTGGAAATCACAAACGCCAAGTAGGCGCCCGTGTCCGCATGATCCGTATAATACCATACCGACGGCCGATTGCCGTCCCCCTGCTCTTGCAGCAACGGTTTCCCGTAGACATGCAGCAATGTCGACACACTGTCCCCGAGCGCAATCCCTTTGCTTGTCGCCACATGCGGCGAACGGACAATCACCTTGCGGATTTTTTGTGTCGGCAGGTCAACCTCGATCATCATATCTCGAAACAGCCAATAACAGCGGTCCTTCATTTCGGCCTTGCTTTCCCACGTCGCCCAAGACGGCTCCCGATAGACCTCTCCGACACGCCAACCGAGCAGACGCTCGCCGCGGTCTTCCTCTTTTTCCGTGTGTGCCTGTGCATCGACCGCATCGATCCGCAGCTCGCCGACTTGCAATTTGTGTACCGTCACGGTCAGTCGTTGGGTTCCCTCCGGATTGTCATACAGATAATAGGTCGTCTCCGTCGCCGGGTCCAGTCGGACTTGCGCGGGGGCTCCGTACATCCGTACGACATTTTCCCTACTGTTGCCGACCGTCAGCCCTCGCGGTGTTTTCGGTCCCGCTTGGGTGGCGGTCACGCTGATAACGCCTTGCTGCAATTTCACCTGCGGGATATGATATTGCGCCGCGACTTCCGCCGGCCAGTCCACCGCATCGCGCACGACGGCGCCGCCACCCATCCAGCGGTATTCGGTATCCATATTGCCGCGACGGATAGCCTCGGGCGCGCCGAATGCCCGCACTGCCGCCGCCGCATCACTGCCGATGCCGACACCGCTCAGTTGCATATCCGCCGTCGTCACGGGCTCGTTTTGCAATTGGGCCAGCGACCATACCAAGTAAGTGCGGTTCGTCCCTTCATGGACGCGTTGTTCCGCACGCCCCTCCGCCGGGGGCAACGCCGTTGCCTCGTCGTCCTGCACCGCCGACTGTACCGGCGGTGTATCGGGGACATTCTCCCGCTCCGTATCCGCATATGCGACATTCCCTGCCCCTGCGATCAGCATCAATCCCACTGCTGCTGCTTTGATTTGCTCCATACCTGCCTCCTTTGCCAAAAATTATACCATATCCCCCACCTTGCCAGCGAGCGCATCGAAACATCTCCGTTTCGATTTTCCTCCTGCCGTATTTTACGTCATCTGCAAAATATAGTACAATCAAGACGATTGATGATGATCATTGTTATCTGCCGAAGGAGGATTTTTTATGAATGTATTACGCCATTTCGGATTACTTTGTTTGCTGACCGCTGTCCCGTTGGGAGCGGCCGTACATGCGGCCGATGCGGTGCCCCAACCGCGGACGATCACCGTCACCGGCAGCGCCTCGCAGGAAGTCGCCCCTACCCGGGCCTCGATGTCGTTCGGTGTCATCGGTGAAGCCGCCACGGTCCAAGAAGCCAAAGCGTCTCACGACGCCATCATGAACCGTCTGATGACGGCCATGCGCAATCTCGGTATCCCGTCACAACAGCTGCAAACCGATACGTTCAGTATCGTACCGATTTATACGACAGTCCGTGAGCACGAACCGGCTAAAATTACCAGTTATCGGGTCACGAACAAAATCACGCTGTCGACGACCGATGTCAATCAGTTGGCCGCCGCGCTTGACCAAGCGGTCGCTGCCGGTGCTAATGTCGCGGACAGCATCTATTTCTCCGTCGATCGGCCGGAGCAGTTGGAAAACAACTTGCTCGCCGCAGCCGTCCGCAACGGCCGTCACAAAGCCGACCTCATCGCCCAAGCGGCCGGTGCGCGGTTAGGGGCATTGCGGCAGGCGGAAATCTACGACAACGGCTGGGGTCGTACAAAATCGATGGCGCTCTATGCCACCGACCAAGCGGGCACACCGATTGCCGGCGGTACACAGGAAGTATCCGTACGTATCAACTTGGTATTTGACGTCATTTGACAGAAAGGATCTCATCATGAATGAATCTGCTTTGCCTGAAGAATTCGGCGCGGAATTTACCCGACGCATTCGCCACGGTGTGTTTTTAACGACCAAGGGCGACTTTGTCAATTCCATGTGGCTCAACTGGGGATCGGTCGGCTATCGCTGGCGGCGCTACTGCTGCACGGCCTTCATCCGCCCGTCCCGCTATACCGCGGAAATTCTCGCCAAGCACGGCGAGTTCACTATCTCGGTTCCCCACGACGACCGCTACCAAGACTGGCTGCGCGTCTGCGGCAGAACCTCGGGACGCGACGGTGACAAACTCGCCGCGAACGGCATCCTGACTGCACCGGCACGGGAAGTTTCCGTCCCCGTCATCGCCGGCGAAGGATTCACACACTTCGTATGCCGCCTTCTGCTTGATGAAAGGACCGCTGAATCTACCATCAGCATCATC
>CABTYA010000053.1 GCA_902488965.1 uncultured Veillonellaceae bacterium | reverse complement strand
CCGCCTCGGGATACGCCCGCCGCACCGCGGCGAACATGTCGAGAATCAACTCATCCTCGCCTTTGTGGATACTGCCCGCCACAATCACGGGATGGCGATTGCCTACGGCAAATTCACGCCGCAGCGCTTCCTTTTCTTCCGCGCTGACCTCCGCATAGGTCTGATCGTACTTCGTATTGCCCGTGATTTCGACCCGCTCCGGCGGTGCACCCATCTGAATGATATATTCGGCGTCCTGCTCGGACTGCATGCAAAACCATTTGATCTGTGTCAACATCCGCTGCGTAAACCGCCGAATCAAGGCATACCGCCGCGCACTGCGGTCGCTGATGCGGCCGTTGACCATCATAACGGGATAGCCGCGGTCCTTGGCCACCCGCAAAAAGTTCGGCCACAGCTCCGTTTCCACCAACAAAATCACTTTCGGCGCGACAATATCGACGATACGCGCCGTAATAATCGGCAAATCGACGGGAAAAAAGATATGCCCGTCCGCCTCGGGAATAATCCGCTGCGCCATCCGGTGTCCCGTTGCGGTGACCACCGACACCACCACCGTTTCTTCGGGGTAGCGGCGTTTGAGTTCGCGCACGACGGGACTGGCCGCGACAATCTCGCCGACGGACGCGGCATGCACCCAAATTCCGTTCGAGCCGTAGATTTTTTCGAGTGTCGGCTGCGGCATGATTCCCGCGCTTTGCTTCAACCGGTCGTAAAAGCCTTCTTCAAAGGCTAACCGATACAACAAAACGGGAGTCAACAGAAGCCAATACCCCACCAAACAAATATTATACAACCAATACATCAGGACTGTTCTCCTTGTTGCCGCAGCGTGTAGAGATTGTAATACATACCTTCGGCCGCCAGCAATTCTTCATGCGTACCGCGCTCGACAATGCGTCCGCGGTCGATGACCAAAATCAAATCCGCCCGCCGAATCGTCGACAGCCGATGCGCGACCACCATCGCCGTACGTCCGACCAGGAGACGGTCCAGCGCGTCCTGTACGATGCGCTCGCTCTCGGTGTCGAGTGCCGATGTCGCTTCGTCGAGCACCAAAATCCGCGGATTTTTGAGCAGGGCGCGCGCGATGGCGATGCGTTGCCGCTGACCGCCCGACAAGACCAAGCCGCGGTCGCCGATGACCGTCGCCAGCCCGTCCGGCATCTCCTCGATAAATGACGCCGCGTTCGCCGCGACGAGTGCGGCCCGGATTTCTTCGGGCGACGCATCCGGTCGGCCGTAGCGGATATTTTCTTCAATTGTCGCATTAAACAGCACCGTCTCTTGCGGGACAATGCCGATCTGCTCACGCAACGACGCCAAGGTCACATCGCGGACATCATGGCCGTCGACCAGTACCGCCCCCGCCGTCACGTCGTAAAACCGCGGCAAGAGATTCGCCACGGTCGATTTGCCCGAGCCGCTCGGGCCGACCAGTGCAATCGTCTGTCCCGGTTCGGCGACAAAACTGAGATCATGCAAAACCGGTTTCGTCGGCTCGTAGGCAAACGATACCGCGCGAAATTCCACGCGGCCTTCCACCGGCGGCAACTCCCGCGCCTGCGGCCGCTCCTTGACGGAGGGCGTCTCGTCCAGCACGGAAAATACCCGTTCGGCCGCCGCCAACGCTTTTTGGACGTTGGCATACAGACTGCTCAGCCGCCGTACCGGATTGGCCAAATTGATTGCATAAATCAAAAACGCAATCAATTCCCCTGACGACAGTTCTCCGTGAATGACGCTCCGACCGCCGTACCAAATAATGGCGATGATCGCCAGCGCCGCGAGGAACTCGACCAACGGCGACAACTGACTTGTCTGCTGCGCCGCTTTCATCAATGCGGAGAAATTGCGTTCGTTGATTCGGCGAAAACGTTCAATCTCATACGCTTCGCGGTGAAAGGACTTCACCACACGAATCCCCGCAATCGACTCCTGCAGGTGCGCCGTCACGTCGGCGACGGATTTCTGTACCCGTCGGCCGCTGCGCTTGATTTTTTTACCGAAATAGCGAATTGTCGTCGACACCAACGGCACGATAATCAGACACAACAGCGTCAATTTCCAATGCATCCACACCATCGCGGCGATCGACCCGATCAGGATGACGCTCTCCTTGACGATGTCGACGATATTATCGACGATGGCCGTCTGCAAGGCGTTGACGTCGTTGGTGAGTTTGCTCATCAGGCTGCCCGTCTTGCGGCGATCGAAGTACGCCAGCGACAAACGCTGCAGATGCGAGTACACCCGCATGCGGATATCGATCACGACCCGGTGGCCGATATAGCTCATCAGATAGCCGTGACCGAAGGTAAAAATTCCCCGCACGAAAAAGATCAGCAAAATCGCCACCGCAATCAAGTTGAGTGCCGTCATGTTTTTGGCCGTCAAGACATCATCGACAATATCGCGAATGATCCACGGCACGAGCAGCGTCGTTACCGCCGCCACGATCATGCACAGTATGGCCGCTACGCCGCGTCGCCAATACGGTTTGACGTATTGCAGCAAGCGAAGATAATCGTTCATCCCGTCGTCCTTTCCGCTGTCTTACGTACCAATTGCGCGACCCGCTCGACCGCTCCCGGCGTGCCCAGACGCGCCCGCACCTCACCCAGTGCGGCAATCATCTCCCGCCGCGGCGCGCCGTCCGGAATCAATCGCGCCAGTGTCTCGGCCATCCGCGGCGGTGTCGCTTCGTCTTGCAACAATTCGGGGATGACGCGCCGCCCGGCCACAATATTCGGCAGGCCGATATATTCGGTCTTGAGCAGTCGCCGTCCGAGCCAATAGGTCAGCGGCGATACCCGATACACCAACACGGTCGGCAGCCGCATCAACGCCGCTTCGAGCGTTACCGTCCCCGAGGCCGCCAGCGCCGCATCGGCAATCTGCATGAGATCGTACACGCCGCCCTCGGTCACCTGCACCTCGACGCCCGCCGCCGCAATCATGGCTTCCAATCGTTCACGGGCAATGGTCGTCGCGCGCGGCAGAAAGCACTGCAGCTCACATTGCGCGGCGAGTATCCGCGCTGCGGCCAACATCGACGGGAGCAACCGCTCGATTTCCTGCGCCCGACTGCCGGGCAACAGCAACAACCGCCGAGCCGACGCGCGAGCACCGAACGCGCGCATCGTTTCTTCCGGACTGCGTGTCGGCCGTACCGTATCAAGCAGCGGATGCCCGACAAATATCGCCTTTGCGCCCATTGCCCGATACGCCGCTTCTTCAAAGGGAAAAATACACGCCACCGCGTCGGTATCGCGTGCAATCGCCCGCCCGCGGCTCTCATGCCACGCCCAAATCGTCGGCGCGATATAATACACGACCGGCACGCCCATGGCATGCACCGTGCGGGCCAAGCGCATATTGAATCCCGGATAATCCACGCACACGAGAACATCCGGCCGTTCGCGCCGTACCGCCGCCGCCAATTCGTCCCGCAAACGAAAGAAAAAAGGCAAACGGCGAATGACTTCGGCGATACCGATGACGCCGAGATCGTCAATATCCCGAATCACGTCCACACCGGCCGCCGCCATCATGCGGCCGCCCATCCCGAACATCTCGATGTCCGGATCGGCCGCCTTGAGCGCACGTGCCACCGCCGCCGCGTGCACGTCCCCCGATGCCTCGCCCGCGGAAAACATCACCTTCATAACGGCATCTCCGGCATTTGCGCCTGCGCCTGCGTGAGTGCGCAAATCGCAATCCCTCGCCGATCGGCTTCGGCAATCACCGCCGCCTGCTCGACAAAGAGCGTCCGCTCCGCCTCGATAGCCAGTACGGCACCGTCATGGGCCAACATCGACCGCAGTGTCTGCATGCCGACCGTCGGCACGTCAAACCGTGTATCCTGTTGCGGCTTGGCGGTTTTGACGACGACCGCACCGTGGCGGGCCAATGCGCAGCCGCGCTCGATGCAGGCATCCGTCCCTTCAATCGCCTCGATCGCCATCACCGCTTGCCGACTGATCACCACCGTCTGCCCGATATCGAGCCGCCCCATCTGCTTGGCCGTGGCAAAGCCGAAACGGATATCGGCCCACTCGTCCGCCGTCGGCCGCCGGCGGGTGAACACCTGCGGTGCGGGCAACAAGGCCTGCAAATACGCCGTCTGGTCCGGGACCTCGATCCCGTCCGCCGCCAGTTCTTCGACTAACGCTTCCATGATGGTGTCGTCCTTGCGGTTACGCAACCGATGCAGGAGCTTGAGTGCCCGCGTATCCGGCAATGCCATCCGTTTGAACAATATTTCCTTGGTCACTTTGCCGAGCATCGTCGCCTGCGTCACACCTTCGGCTGTCAGCGTCCGAATAATCCGATTCAGTTTCAGGGCATAGATCCGATAAAACGCATCCGCTTCCCGCTCGAGCTCCGCCGCCGTATCGTCGACCACCGCGATAACGACCACACGATGGCCGTCCGCTTGCGCCGCCCGCAAAAATTCGACCGGCAAGATACCGACACCGGCAAGCAAACCGATAGTTGCCATGAAGTTCCTCCCCTGTGTATACTTCTTTTATTTTACCATATTTAGGCGTATGCCTGACGGATTTTCCCGCACAAACACGCCCCCGCGCCTCGGGAAGGCACAAAAAAACATCCCGATGACGGCTGGCCACCGGGATGTCGCTGTTATTCTTTTCGCGTCCGCACGATACCGCGTTCGCAGTTGCGTAAAAATCGGAGGAAATGCTCGATTTCTTCGTACGCATGCAACTCCTGCTCCATCTCTTCGATGGCGCCGACCAGGCTCAAGCCCGAACGGTACAACAGACGATACGCTTTTTTGAGGTCGGACTTGACTTCGGGAGATACTCCGCTGCGCGCCAGACCGACATGATTGAGTCCGACGACCCGCGCCGGATTGCCGTCCACGATAATATACGGCGGCGCATCCTGGACGACTTTGGTCATCGCGCCGACCATGCAGGTACGGCCGATTTTGACGAACTGATGAACGCCGGCCATGCCGCCGATAACGGCACCGTCTTCCAGGATTACATGACCCGCCAATCCCGAAAAGCTGCTCATCACGACATGATTGCCCACCTGGCAATTGTGCGCGACATGGGTATATGCCTGCAACAGGCAATGCGAACCGACCCGCGTCTGCTGATCTTCACCGGTCGCCCGGCTCACCGTCACGTACTCGCGGATTTGCGTCGCATCTCCGATAATCGTAAAACTGCGCTCGCCTTTGAATTTCAAGTCCTGCGGCTCGCTGCCGATGGATGCGCTCGGAAAAATTCGGCATTGCGCGCCGATCGTTGTATACGGGTGAATGACCGCGTGCGCGTCAATCTGCGTCCCTTCCCCGATTTCCGTATGCGGACCGATCACCGCGTAGGGTCCGATTTTGACATTGGCATGTAATTTCGCCGTCGGATCGACAATCGCCGTCGGATGCACGGACGGCGCCTGCGTCTTGACTACTTGTAATCCCATTCTATCTCCTTCATTTTCGTCTGTTGTCGTCTCCCGCTCTCACGGGTAATCAATACATAGTCGGACGGCGGTCCCCAAAGTCAACTGTTCTCTATCCTCATCACGTCCGCTGAACGTTTTTATCCGCCGATTAACTCTTTTTTCCTCTAATTTTCAACCTGTTTAATCTTTTTCTGCCGTTTTTTCTTCTGTCGGGGCATTCGTCTCGGGATATTGCAAATAAAACATGAATTCCCCTTCCGCCTTCAGCGTATCGCCGACATAGCCGCAGCAGTGGACTTTGCCCATTTTCCCTTTAATTTTCAAGACCTCGGCCTCCGTACGCAGCGTATCGCCCGGTACGACGGATGAGCGGAACCGTGTCCGGTTGATGCCGGTGAACATCGGCAAGACGCCCTTTTCATCAATGCCGCACAAAAGCGCCACACCGGCCACCTGTGCCATCGCCTCGCAAATCAATACGCCGGGCATGACCGGTTCTTGGGGAAAATGCCCCGCAAAAAACGGCTCGTTAGCGGTCACATTTTTGATACCGACCGCGCGTTTGAGCGGCTCGATTTCCAATATCCGATCCACCAGGAGCATCGGGTAGCGATGCGGTAAAATCGCCATAATCTCTTGTATATTGAGCATGATTATTCCCCCTTCGTCCACTGCGCGACCATCTGTTTGGCCAGCGCGGTGTTCAGCTGATGACTCGACTTGCGGGCGATGATATGCGCCTCAACTCGCCCCGCCAAATAGATATCGCCGATGACGTCGAGTACCTTATGGCGTACCAACTCATCGGGATAATGCGGCTCGGACAGGCACTCCGTCTCCGAATACACCAGCGCATTTTGCAAGTTGCCGCCCTGGGCCAGTCCCATCGCCCGCAGTTTTTCCAGCTCATAGGTAAAACCGATCGTCCGCGCGCGCATGATTTCCCGCTGATAGGACTCCGGCGTCACCTCGATATCCACCGCCTGCGTTCCCAAAAGGGGATGCGGATTTTCCGACACGAACGTCACGCGAAATCCCGCATACGGCAGCGCCACGATAAAGCGGTCGCCCGCATCGTCGTAAACACTGCACGGCGCCGTCAACCGCCGTGCCCGCGACGCGCCCTCCTGTTCCTTGATGCCGGCGCGTAAAATCAGCCCGACAAAATCCGCCGAGCCGCCGTCCGCCACGGGCGGCTCCGGTGAATCCATCTCAACGATGCAATTATCGATGCCCATCGCATGCAGTGCGCTCAGCACGTGTTCGACAGTGATCACGAACACTTCGCCGTCGCCCAATGCGGTCGCCCGCATCGTCGTGGTGATCCGCCCTACATCGACCGGAATCGGCGCAGCAGACGGCAGATCCGTCCGTACAAACACCACACCGCTGTCGGCCGGTGCCGGACGCAGCGTCATCCGTACCGGTTTTCCCAAGTGTAAGCCCGTCCCTTCATAAGTGACGGCCTGTGCCAAAGTATTTTGCATACGCTCTCCTTCATCGACTGTCTTTTGATAACCTTTTTATTATAGCCTAACTTGCCCGTTCGTCGCAACCTCGGCGAACGGACGGCGGGAAACAAAAAAGACCCGAATCGAATCGGGTCTTTCCGTTGTCTTAACGTTTGGAGAACTGCGATGCTTTACGCGCCTTTTTGAGACCGTATTTCTT
>CABTYA010000052.1 GCA_902488965.1 uncultured Veillonellaceae bacterium | reverse complement strand
TTCTCGGGCGTCGGCGAACGTACCCGTGAAGGCAACGACTTGTGGAACGAAATGAAGGAATCGGGCGTTATCAGCAAAGCGGCGCTGGTATACGGCCAGATGAACGAACCGCCGGGAGCGCGTATGCGTGTCGGCCTGACGGGGCTCACGATTGCGGAATATTTCCGTGATAAGGAACACCAGGACGTGTTGCTCTTTATCGACAACATCTTCCGTTTCGTACAGGCGGGCTCCGAAGTATCGGCGCTGCTCGGCCGTATGCCGTCCGCCGTCGGTTATCAGCCGACCTTGGCGACGGATATCGGTGAACTGCAGGAACGCATCACCTCGACGAAAGACGGCTCCATCACGTCGGTACAGGCGGTCTACGTACCGGCCGACGACTTGACGGACCCGGCGCCGGCGGGCGTATTTACGCACTTGGATGCGACGACGGTACTCTCGCGTGCCATTTCCGAACTGGGGATTTATCCGGCGGTTGACCCGCTCGACTCCACCAGCCGGATTTTGGACCCGCTCATCTTGGGCGAAGAACATTACCAAGTGGCTCGCGGCGTACAGGAAATCCTGCAACGCTACAAAGAATTGCAAGATATCATCGCCATCCTCGGGATGGAAGAGTTGTCCGATGACGACCGCTTGATCGTTGCCCGGGCACGTAAAATTCAGCGTTTCCTCAGTCAGCCGTTCCATGTCGCGGAAGTATTTACCGGTTCGCCGGGCAAGTATGTCGCGCTCAAGGACACGATTCGCGGATTCAAAGAAATCCTCGAAGGGAAACATGACGATTTGCCGGAAGGCGCATTTTACATGGTAGGTACGATTGAAGAGGCAATTGAAAAAGCGAAATCGATGAAAGGGGAATAGTCTATGTCTACGAACCTGACATCCCTCCAAGTGAACATCGTCACGCCCGACGGCACCTCGTATCATCAAGATGACGTCAGCATGGTCGTGGGACGGGCACTGGACGGTGAATTCGGCATTATGAAAGACCACGAACCGTTGGTCGCGG
The DNA here is from genome assembly GCA_902488965.1 of uncultured Veillonellaceae bacterium. Lineage (GTDB taxonomy): Bacteria > Bacillota > Negativicutes > Veillonellales > Negativicoccaceae > CAMCNU01. The sequence goes on along the minus strand of CABTYA010000052.1, from coordinate 6,133 downwards.
CGCTGCAGGTCGCACCGGTCCGCATCAAGACGGCGGACAAGGAAGATCTCGTCGCGGTATTCGGCGGATTTCTCGAAGTCAAAGATAATGTCGTAACCATCATTTCGCAAAATGCGGAAACGGCCGACTATATCGATGTCGAACGTGCGTTGCGCGCGCGGGAACGTGCCTTGGCACGCATCGACAAGCCGACGCCGGATATTGACTTGTTGCGGGCGGAACATGCGCTGCAGCGGGCCATCATTCGGTTGCAGGTAGGTCGGCAAGACTGATTGTACTGTAAACACGCTCTCGTTGAGAGCGTGTTTTTGTGTATGGACAAGACAAGGCGCGGGTGCATAAGGGGCCGGGAGAGCGATGGTGAGGATACACCCGCACGGCGCGGCGGAGGGCGCGCCGTGCAGGCACAAGCGGTGCGGGGGGCGAGGCGGTCTCGTTGTAATTCAACAGCGATTAGTGTAAAATAGGGGTGTTACCGTCCGTGTCTTACGGCATCGGACGCAGGGAAACAACAAAGGAGAGCACTCATGAAACGATACACGATGATGGTATTGATGGCGGCGTTGCTGCTGTTGGCGTTCGGTTGCGCGAGCGAGAGTACGCCCGCCGCACCGACGGCGACACCCCAGACGCCCGCGGAGCAGCCCGTCGCGACGGAACGGGCGGACGGCGTGTCGGTACTGATGTACCATATGATTGCCGATATTCCGGGCAACGATGCGGTGCTGCGGGAAGATTTGTTCCGCGAGCAGATGCAGTACTTGAAGGACAACGGATACCATCCGATTTCCATGGCTCAGCTCGAGGCGTATATTGACCATGACGAGCCGCTACCGTCGAAACCGGTCTGCATTACATTTGACGACGGGTACCCCGATACCTATACGATCGTGTACCCGATTTTGAAAGAATACGGATTCCCGTGGACGCTGTTTATGATCGGCGGTATGACGGATCAGCCGAATCGGCCGACGCTGGCGCAGCTCAAAGAGATGCGCGACAACGGCGTGACAATCGCGAACCACACATGGATGCATGCGGAGTTGCCGTATGAGAGCGAAGAGCGCCAGCGGGAAGAAGTCGGCCGCACGCAGGCTTGGCTCAAAGACGCGCTCGGTATCGACAACCGCTACTTTGCGTATCCGGTCGGTTTGTACGACGATACGGTCAAAGAGGTACTGCGCGACAACGGGATCACGGTGGCGGTGACGATGAATCCGGGGCGTGTGCGCCCGGGGGACGATCCGCTCGAAGTCAAGCGGATTTGGATCGGGGATCGGGTCGATCTGGAGCATTTTGCCGACCGGTTGACGCACGATCATTATCGTTCTTTGTGAGGTGAGCATGAAACACGGATGGCGGTGTACGGTGCTGAAGTGGCTGGCGGTCACGCTGATTTTTGCGGTGGTGACTTCGCCGATTGTGGTGCTATTCGGCCCGTTTGTCAATTTGAAGCAAGCGGTGGTGGGAGCGATTTTGCGCTCGCGCCATCCGCACTATATTACCTGGCTGTTTGACCAGGAAGATCTTGACCGCATTTTGGGACGCATGGACCAAGCGCCGGAGCAAAATATCTTCACCTTTGCGGCGCGCGAGGACAAAACGCTGACCCTGCATAAAATCGAGTCGGAGCGTTTCGTCGGGTATATTTTGGAGATTCCCGACCCGCGGCGCATCCAAGTTGCGACGGCGGCCGATATCAATGAAAAAGGCGACACGACGAGCAATATCGCCCGCAACAACGACGCGGTGGCGGCCATCAACGGCGGCGGGTTTTACGATCCGAACGGGACCGGTACGGGTCGTTTGCCGTACGGGTTTATCCTGCATGAAGGCGAATACCTGCTGGGCAAGGATGTCGATGACGTGGAAGAAGTCGACTTTATCGGCTTTACCGACGAGGGGAACTTGATTGCGGGGACATACAACAAGGCGGAATTGCGTCGTTTGGGCGCGCGAGAAGGGCTGACCTTCGGTCCGCCGCTGATTGTGAACGGGATGAAGATGATTACCGACGGCGACGGCGGCTGGGGCATCGGTCCGCGGACGGCGATCGGCCAGCGGCGTGACGGCACGGTACTTTTTGTCGTGGTCGACGGTCGGCAGATCGGCTATTCCATCGGTGCGACACTTGCTGACATGCAAAATATCATGTACGAGCAGGGGGCGGAGATCGCGGCCAATCTCGACGGCGGTTCGAGCTCGACGTTGTATTTGAACGGCAAGGTCGTCAACAAACCCGCGGACCTGCTCGGTGAGCGGATGATCCCGACGGCGTTTATCGTGAAATAGGAGGCGGCATGAAGAGAAACAAATTCACATGGCTGCTCTGTTTTGCGGCCGGCATCGCCCTGCAGGGCGGGGTGTATTGGTACTTGGACAGCGTCAAATTCGCGCCTGATTCGGATTTTTACGTCACGGGTACGGACAAAGCCGAAAAAGTGACGCCGCCGGAAGAAATGTTCGGCGAGGTCACGGGCAGCGGCACGCGTTACTACTCTTACAATCGCGAGTATATGGCGATGGTGACGCCGACATCGGTGACGATCTATCACAGCGAGGACAAAAACGACGTCCAAAAAATCGACCTCAAAGGACGCGAGGTGTCGTTTTTTGAATGGCTGCCCGACCGCAATCTGATTTTGATGGCGCTTTACGATCCCGATGCCCGCGGCACGGACGATATCATCATTGCGCAGTACAATCCGCTCAGCCCCGAACACGAGCTCGATACGCCGATTGAAGATGTACCCGCCGGGGCGAAAGTGACGGCGATGGCGTATTCGACGGCGACCAACGCGGTGTATATGAAAGTCAAGGTCGACGAGGGGCGCTATCGGATCTATCGGACGGACGCGAACTACGACACGCGACGCATCTACGTCCAAGCGGAAAATATCGGCCGTATCGACGTTTATTACGATCGGGACGTATTCTTCTATGACGATGCCGATGAGGGCGTAATGTATGCCTTTAACGGCAGCGACAGCAGCTGGCGGACGATTTCGCCGCCGGGATTTTTCCGCTTGATCGGGGTCGATCAGGAGAAAAATATTTATGCCGTGCGGCTCAATGAAAAGCGGCAAGTGGCGGAAATGTATATCGGTAAATTGGGAGTCGGTTTCGAGTCGGCGGCGAAGGTGACGACGCCGCTGACGGTCGAACAGGTGACGCCCGCCCTCATTCGTGAACGGGCGGCGGCACCGGCGGAGCCGGCCCGGAAAGAGTAGCATCATGGCAGGCAAACGGAAAATTCCGAAAAATCGAAGCGATCGCGAGATGATGGAGCAGGCTCGGCAGGCGGGCATCCCGACGGAATCGGGGGCGCAGGCGGCCGCGGCCTTGGCACGCCAAGCGGCGGCGCCGACGGCCCGCGAGGAGTTTTATCGCGGCTTTTTGCCGGAGAAAACGGCGCAGCGGATCGGCGAACTCTTGTTGGCGATCAAGATGGAATACTATCGCGACGAGATTGTCGATTTCGGTATTGAGGTCCGCAAGGACGGACGCAATATCGTCCTGGTGACCGTACCGAGGCAGCAACAACATCGGACATAAAAGGGCGGCGACGCTCTTTTTTTGTACACGGCGGTTCGATGAGGAGTATGCTGAAAACAAGAGAAAACAAATGAAAACAAAAGAATGAAGCAGTAATGAAATGGAAAAGCAGCGGCGGCATAGCCAAATTTCGTCAATTAACAGCAAATAAATCAAAATATTCACAAAAAAGGGTTGCATTTCTCGATTTCAGGATGTATACTTTAGCTAATCCGAAAGGAAGTAGTGAGGGTGAAATCATCCTCGGGTGTCAGGCCTAGCAATAGGCAGTTTGAATAACATAGGAGGAATGCTGCAATGGGTACGTTAATTGTCATGGCTCTGAACTACTTCGGTATTCATTTGTAATGAAAAATAAGGCCGCGGCGGCGGTCTTTTTTTGCGCGTAGACAAGGGAGGACAAGATGGACGAACGGATGATTGTGGCGCTCGATTTGCCGACATTGCCGCAGGCGCAGGAGATGACGGCACGACTGGGAGATGCGGTCGGCTTTTATAAAGTCGGAATGGAATTGTATTATCGGGCGGGTGCGGCCGCTGTTGACATGCTGACCGCACAGAATAAGCGCGTGTTTTTGGATTTGAAGTTGTATGATATTCCGAATACGGTAGCACGCAGCGTGCGGGTGCTGACGGAACTGGGCGTCGATTTTCTGACGATTCACGCGCAGGGCGGCCGGCGGATGATCGAGGCGGCGCGGGAGGCGGCGGAGCAGGCGGCCACGTCGACGGCGCGGCCGAAATTGCTCGCGGTGACTTGTCTGACCAGTTTTGACGCGCCGACGTGGGACGAAGTCGCAGGTCCCGTGCCGATCGCCGAACGGGCGGCGGCACTGGCCGAGGTGGCACGCAGTGCGGGGGCGGACGGCGTCATCGCATCGTCCGAAGAAGCGGCGGCGATTCGGCGGCTGACGGGTGAGGATTTCCTCATCGTGACGCCGGGGATTCGGCCGGCGGGGGCGAGCCGGGGCGACCAACGGCGGGTGGCCACGCCGGCGGCGGCCTTACAGCGCGGAGCGACACATTTGGTGATCGGGCGTCCGATTACCGAGGCGGAAGATCCGCGGGCGGCGGCGCTCGCGATTGTACGGGAAATGGAGGAAGGCAAATGACGGAAGCGGATATGCAGGCATTATTACGTTCGACAGGAGCGATGCTCGACGGGCATTTTCTGTTGACTTCGGGATTGCACAGCCCGATGTATGTGGAAAAATTCAATTTGTTGCAACAGCCCAAGTACACCGAGCAGTTGTGCCGGGAACTGGCGGCGCGGTTTGCGGACGGCAAGGTCGATACGGTACTCGGCCCGATGACGGGCGGCATCTTGCTCGCGCATGAAGTCGGCAAGGCGCTCGGCACGCGGGCAATTTTCACGGAACGCGAGCACGGGCGGATGACGCTGCGGCGCGGGTTTACACTGGCCAAGGGCGAACGCGTGCTCGTCGTCGAAGACGTGGTCACGACGGGCGGCTCGGTACGTGAGGTCATCGACGTTGTTCGTGCGGCGGGGGCGACACTCGTCGGCGTGGGTCTTTTGATCGACCGCTCGGGCGGGCGGGCCGACTTCGGCGTGCGTGAGGGTGAGCCGGTTGAGGCGTTGGTGCATCTCGACGTACCGACGTACGCACCGGAAGATTGTCCGTTGTGCCGGGACGGCATCGGGCTGACCGAACGGGGCAGCAAACATCTGAAAGCATAAGAACGAATCGAAAAGACTCCCGAGGGAGTCTTTTCTCTTGCCCGCAAACAGGCAAACGGGTACAATAACAGAGAATATATAAGAAAGAAGGGCGCATATGGCAAGACGAAAAACTCAAAGAAAACGCCGCAATGGCGGCGGGAGCAGGTGGTGGCTGTGGGCGTTGCTGTTGCTTGCGGCGGCGCTGGTCGTTTGGCGCATCGGCGGGCCCGACGCGGAGCCGCAGCCGAAGGTGACGGCGCAGGACGCGGACTATCGGGCGGTGACGGACAATGTCCAAAAGCGCATCGACGAAGCGCTCACGCGGGCGGGGCATCAGGTCGCGCGCGGGGCATCGGTCGAAAAAGAAGCGGCGCGCGAAGCGACGGGCGGCCGCATTCGCTGGACGGTCAGCGAGATGACGGTGACGACGGATCATCCGATTCGCTGGCCGCTGCTGCTCCAGACGGCGACACCGACGGACGGGGTACTGACGGTGTCGGAAGGCACGGCGGACGAGCGTGACGGCGCGGCGGTCACACGCTACGACATCACGCTGAACGAAGACCCCGACGGGGTCGATTTGCAGATGGTCATGGCACGTCTGTATGTGCGGGAACATGCGGCGGCGGACGAGAAAAGTCAGGCCGCTGCGGCGCCCGCTGCGACGGTCGGTGCGCCGGCGGTGAAACCGCATCGGACGAGTCACGGCGGCCGCGGCAAACTCGCCATCGTGATCGACGATTGCGGCTACGACTTGGCGGCGCAGGCAACCATCGAATCGCTCGGGCGGCCGTTTTCGCTGGCGGTGATCCCGGGACTGGGGTCGAGTACGGCGGCGGCGGAACAGGGCCATGCGGCGGGAATGGAAATCCTGCTGCATCTGCCGATGGAATCCTT
>CABTYA010000051.1 GCA_902488965.1 uncultured Veillonellaceae bacterium | reverse complement strand
CGTTCCGGATGACCGATTTCGATGAGATACAACGGATGTTCGTGAATGAATGTCGTCCAGATGAATTCTTCGCGCATCAGACCGATACCGTCACACGGCAACTTGCCGTATTTTTCCGCCAAATCCGGATCGCCCAGATTCATATATACTTTGGTGCCCGTCGGTGCGTAGTATTCCGCTACCGGTGCCAAGGGGCCGTATTCTTCTTCCTTCGTGACCAAGTCTTCGATCAATCCGTCATATACGATACCGTTGGTCGCGTCCACGGTAATCATCGCGCCGTCCGGAATCGTCGTCGTCGCTTCCGCGCCGCGGCTCTTCGTGCCGACAATACAGGGAATTCCGAGTTCGCGCGAAACAATCGACGCATGGCAGGTCATACCGCCGGCGTCCGTGACGATGGCTTTCGCTTTTTTCATCGCCGGTACCCAGTCCGGTGCGGTCATCGTCGTAATGAGGATTTCGCCTTCTTTAAACGTATCGATCAGCGCCGGATCCAAAATCACATGCGCTTTGCCACCGATGCGACCCGGGCTTGCGGGCAAGCCTTTGACCAACGGTGTCCGTTCCGTCGTATATGTTTCCGCCACTGCCGTTTCTCCTTTGCCTTCTTTATGTTTCTTCGACCAGACCGTTTCCGGACGGGCCTGCAAAATCTTAATCGAGTCGTCGCGTTCGTCGACGGCCCATTCGATATCCATGTAGCAACCGTAGTGCTGCTCGATGGCCTTGGCATAGCGGGCCAATTCCTGCGCCTGCTCGTCGGTGATGGCCGGTGCGTTTGCTTTGTCCGCGGGAACGGTCTGTTCTTCGACACCGCTGCCCGGTTTGCGCGTCAACATGACGGGTTTTTCATTGATGACCTTGTCTTTGATGGCGAGCGTTTCTTTCTCGATGATGAAGTTATCCGGCGTCACCGTGCCCTGTACGACATATTCGCCCAGGCCCCAGGCGCCTTCAATCATGATGTTTTTGTCGCTGCCCGTCGCCAAATCGACCGTAAACATGACGCCCGACGCTTTGGAGAACACCATCATCTGTACGACAGCCGACAGTGCGACTTCCATATGGTCAAATCCCTGTTTGACGCGATAATATACCGCCCGATCCGTAAAGGTCGATGCGTAGCATTCTTTGACGCGGGCAATGACTTCGTCCGCACCGTGTACGTTCAAATAGGTGTCTTGCTGACCGGCAAAACTGGCGTCCGGCAAGTCTTCCGCCGTCGCACTCGAGCGCACTGCGACAAACGGTTCGGCTTCGCCGACTTTTTCGGCCAATTCCGCATACGCTTGGCGAATCGTGTCCGCCACATCCGCCGGCATGTCCGCGTCCATAATCGCACTGCGGATCTTCGCGCAGACATCGCGCAACTGCAGCGAATCTTCGACGTCGGTAAGTTCGCCGAGCAGTTCTTCCACACGCGCTTGCGTGCCCGATTCCTGCATAAATGTCCGATATGCATGCGCCGTCGTTGCAAAGCCGTACGGCACCGGTACTTTCGTCTGGGACGTCATTTCCCCCAGCGACGACGATTTCCCGCCGACCAAGTTCACGTCCTCACGACGCAACTGCTCAAACCACAATACATACGCCTGTTCTCGTTCCATTGCGATCCTCCTTCGGATACTCCATCCTTCGTTCATGGTATACTATATGGCTAACTCACCTATATAGTATATTCTATTTCTTCCCGTGTCAAGACTGTTTAAGAAAATCCCGGGTGTCTTTTCCGCATCAAAAAAGCAACAACCGAAGTTGTCGCTTTTTACTGTCAGCCGAGTGTGATTCGCTTGTACTTGCGTTTGCCCACTTGAAGCACGTCGCCGTCGGCAAATGTATAATTTTCCTCGCCGACTTTTTCGCCGTTCACGCGTACCGCGCCTTGCGCAATCGAGCGCTTGGCGTCGCTGTTGCTCGATGCCATTCCGGCGTCCTGCAGCAATTGCGGGAGCCAAACCTCCCCGGAGGGAACACGAAGCGTCTCCATATCCGTCGGCAGGTCGCCCTGTTGGAAGACGCGGACGAATTCCGCTTGCGCGTCATCGGCCGCCGCCGCGCCATGATAGAGATTGACAATCTCCCACGCCAACCGCATCTTGGCATCACGCGGATGCAGGCTGCCGTCCGCCAGTCCCGCTTCGATCTTCTTCTGCTCGTCGACCGGTACATCCGTCACCAGCATGTAGTAACGCATCATGAGCGCATCGGGAATCGACATCGACTTGCCGAACATTTCGACCGGATCTTCGTCGATACCGATATAGTTGCCGAGCGACTTGCTCATCTTTTGCACGCCGTCAAGCCCTTCCAGCAGCGGCATCGTAATAACCGCTTGCGGCTCTTTACCCGATTCGCTTTGCAAATGCCGACCGACAATCAAGTTGAACGTCTGGTCCGTGCCGCCGAACTCGATATCCGCATCGGTAGCAATCGAATCATAGCCCTGCATCAGCGGGTACATGAATTCATGAATGGAAATCGGCCGCTCTTCTTGCATCCGCTTGTGGAAATCATCGCGCTCGAGCATACGGGCAACGGTATATTTCGACGCCAGTGCCAGCACGTCGGCAAAATCCATCTTGCCAAGCCATTCACTGTTGAAATGCAATTCCGTTTTGTCCTTGTCCAAAATCTTAAAGAGCTGCGCCTCATACGTCCGCGCATTCGCCATGACCTGCTCTTCCGAGAGCGGCTTGCGCGCGACGCTCTTACCGGACGGGTCACCGATGCGCCCCGTGAAATCCCCGATAATCAACACGATCTGGTGTCCCATATCTTGAAACTGCTTGAGTTTGCGCAACACGACCGTATGTCCCAAATGAATATCGGGAGCGGACGGATCGAGGCCGAGCTTCACCCGCAGCGGCCGCTGCTCCTTGGCGGCGCGTTCCAACTTGCGACGCAATTCTCCCGCCGGCAAAATTTCCGCCGTGCCGTATTCCAACTGCGCCAACTGCTCATCGATTGTACGCATATCGTTTCCTCCTCCGATTGATATTGGTATGTATTATACCACACTGGCACGTATTTTGCCCGTCAAGATGCGGACGTCCGTGCCGGTGCCTGCGACCGCGTACCGTAGCGCAACCACAGATACCCGCACACACCGGAAAGAATCGAACCGGCAAAGACGCCGATCTTCGCATGGTCCTGCCACTGCGGTACGCCGAATGCCAGCATCGTAATGAATAAACTCATCGTAAACCCGATCCCGCAGAGCATGGCCACGCCCCAAAGCTGACCCCACGTCGCGCCTTTGGGCATCTTGGCCCAGCCTGCCCGGATGAGAATATAGACGGTCGAAAAAATACCGATCGGCTTGCCGATGAAAAGACCCGCCGCAACACCGATAACAATCGGATCCGCGAGCATATCCGCCGACATGCCCGCAAAGCTGACACCCGCATTCGCAAATCCGAACAACGGCAGGATGAAATAAGTGACCGGGATCGTCAAGATATGTTCCCAATCGGTCAGCGGCGTTTTTTCGACACCGTCCGATGTCGTTCCTTTGAGCGGAATCGTCATCGCCAGGAGTACCCCCGCCAGCGTCGCATGAATCCCCGAACGCAGCATGCAAAACCACAGTACCGCCCCCAAGATGATATACGGCCAGGGACGCACCACCCGCCGCTGGTCCATCCCTAGTAAAATGACAAACACGACCGTCGCGACGGCGAGATACGCCCAGGCCAACCCGCTCGAATAAAAGAACGCGATGATGAGGACCGCCAACAGATCGTCAATTATCGCCAGCGCCGTCACGAAGATTTTGAGCGAAGCCGGCACGCGCCTTCCGAGCAACGCCACTACGCCCAAGGTAAAGGCAATATCGGTCGCGGCCGGAATCGCCCAGCCGCGCAGCGTCACCGGCGTGACCCAGTTGCAACCGATATAAATCAACGCCGGCACCGCCAAACCGAAAAACGCCGCTAGGCCCGGAAGCAAACGCTGTGACGGCTTGTTCAGCTCGCCGATTTTAATTTCCCGCTTGATTTCCAGTCCCACCTGCAAGAAAAAGATCGTCATCAACAAGTCGTTGACCCAGTGCAACATACTCAGGCCGGCGACCTTCCATTCCCAAAATGCAAAATAGTCCGCCGCCCACGGGGTATTGGCGATGACCACACCTAAAAATGATGCCGCCATCAAAATCAGACCGCCCTGCACGCCCGATTCCACTACTTCTCCGTCAAATTGTGCGTTGTTTGCCATTGCTTCACTCCTCTCATCTCATCTCTTCTCTTTCGTGTACCTCCGAAAGCGGCTTGCCGCCGCCCGTGCGACCTCGTATACTGGTAGGCAAGGAGGTATCATCATGAACCGTTTATCCATACTGCTCTTGGCGACGCTGGTCGGCATCCTGTCAGGCTGCGACGCGCCGCCCGCGACGCAACAGGCCAACCGACCGCCCGCCACTGTCGCGATTCGCACCGTATCCATGGACGCCTGGCACCGCGGAGTTACCGCCGCCCAAGCCGGCCGTAACGACGAAGCGCTCGCCGCCTATGACCGTGCCATCGAAGCGGACGAAAACAACTTCCACGCGCTGGCCGACAAAGGCCTGCTGCTCTCGCTCGAAGGACGCTATGCGGAAGGCGAATCCTACCTGTCGCGTGCGCTTGCCATCGCCCCCGACAGCATCGCCGTCCATTACAACTGCGCCATTCATCACAAACTGCAGGGACATCTCGACCGCGCCGCCGACGAATTTCGCATCGTCCTTGCCGCGCAGCCGAAGCATCCGTGGAGCCTGTATGGTCTGGCGACGATTTACACCGACCGCGGCGAAACGGATCCCGCCCTGGATTATCTCGAACAGGCCGTCAAGGCCGACCCTGCGACGGCCGACGCCGCCCGCACGCAGGAACATTTTGCCGCCATGCGCGAGTTGCCGCGCTTTCAAACCATCGTGGGCGAGTAATCGACAAGAAAAAAAGGAGACCGGCTACCGCCGTCTCCTTTTTGCTTGCCGTCATTATCCGACATTGATGACGGTTTTGCCCTTGTATGCGCCGCAATACGAGCACACCCGATGCGGCATAATCATTTCGTGACATTGCGGGCATTCCTGCAAGCCCGGTACCGTCAACTTCCAATTCGCACGACGACGATCACGCCGGCTTTTCGACATTTTTCTCTTCGGTACTGCCATGGTAACGCACCTCCCATCTACTGTTTCGTGGTCAACAATTCGCGCAATGCCGCCCACTGAGGAGGTACTTCCTCCGGCATGCATTGACAACTTTCCTGATTCAAATTCACACCGCACCCCGGACACAGTCCGTTGCAATCTTCCCGGCACAATACCCGGTCGCCCTCCGCCATAATTAATATATCACGCGCGAGTGCGTCCAAATCGATACTGCTGCCGTCATACGGCAAAGCCTCGGGGTCGTCGCCTTCGGCATAGACTTCCGCAAACGGAAACGTCCGTCGGCACTGCGTTTCGTCTAAACAACGAGTGCATGTATACCGCCCGTATACATGCAACGTGCCGTCGACATACACATACCGACCGTCCCGAAGGTGCGTGCCTTCGATCCGCGGCGGTTCCAGCAATGCTTCGCCCTCAGGCTCGGATTGCCAGGCCGTCGTGTCAATACTCCCGTGAAAAGCGACCGCTTCTCCCGGTGCTGTGACCTCACTTATCTGCAGTTTCATCTTGTACCTCGACTTTCTTATTATATCGGCCGCCATCGCTTTTGTCAATATAACGGCTTGTCATCGCCCTTCTCACCAGCTGCGTCCGGCCCCGCCGCCGCCCGAGCTGCCGCCGCCGAAACCGCCGCCGCCCGACCGTCCGCCGAACCCGCGTCCGCCGCCTCGCGATCCGCCTCCGCCGCGGCCGCTGCCGCCGCCGCGCGAACGATACAGCATGAGCAAAATCACCGCGCAGATAAACGCCGTCGTCAGCGGATCGTCTTCCCGCGCCGGCTTGGTTCGCAGCGCCTCGGTCCCGAACAGTGCGACGGTATCCTCCCCGTATTCGTGCGCCACTTCCGTACACAGTGCCCGATAGGTCCGCACGACCGCCGCATCCGGATCGCCGTCTTGCATGGGCGGCACGAACTCCCGATCCAGTATGGCGCCCGTTTTGGCATCGTTGAGTGCCCCTTCCAGACCGTAGCCGACTTCAATGCGCACTTGTCGCGCCGACGGTACGACCAGCAGCAAGACGCCGTTGTTTTTCTCGCGATCGCCGATTCCCCAAGCACGAAAGAGACCTGTCGCATACGCCTCGACGCTTTCTCCCTGCAAGTCGTCCACCACGGCGACGACCGCCTCCGCCCCCGTCGCTTCGCGCAGGCGCAAGCCGACGGCGTTGAGCGCGGTCGCCGTCTCGGGCGCCAGTACCCCGACCGTATCCTGTACGAACAGCGTCTCCGTTTGCGGAGCGGGATACGTCACAGCCGCCGCCGTACCGGTCAATGCCCAACACAGCACCGCCCACAGCATTATCCACTGTCGGATTATCTTCACCGCGCCGCCTCCAGTCAAAAAGCGGACCGCCCGAAGCGATCCGCCATATTACCACGATCGGCCGGCACCGCCGCCGCCCGAACTGCCGCCCCCGCCGCCGCGAGAGCCTCCGCCCCCACCGCGACTGTTCAGCAATGCATAAATCAATACCCGCGTCAAGCGGCCCGCATTGAACATCAGATCCAACCCGATGACCACCAACCCGAGCAACACCCACAATACCGTCGTCCAGTCCCACTCGGGCGAAGCCGCCGCCCCGCCGGGCGCCGCCAGATCGTCCGCCGCCAGATCGTCCGCCGTCAGGCCGTATTCTCTCATCGTCTGCACCAGCAGCGCTTCATACATCTGCCGGCAGGCGAGTTCAAGATTTCCCTGGCGCGCCGCCGGTACAAAATACCGATCGAGCATCGCGCCGACCTTGGCGTCATTGAGTGCGCCTTCCAGACCGTAGCCGACCTCGACACGGACTTGATTCGTCGCCGGAATCACCAACAGCAGGACGCCGTTGTTTTTTTCCTTGTCGCCGATTTGCCAATGTCGATACAGCGACGTCGCGTAGGTCGCGATATCGTCATTCGGTGCGGCCGGCATAACCGCCACGACGATCTGCGCACCGCTCTTGCGCTCCAGTGCCGCGCCCAGTCGGTCCAGCCGCTCGGCGGTCGCCGGTGACAATACGCCGACAAAATCTTGCGTATAAATATCACCGCGGAGCGCGGGATACGGATCGGATGCCGGCGCGGACGGCGCCGCCCATGCCGTACACCACGCAGCCGCCCAAATGACCAGCCACACGACCCATGTATG
>CABTYA010000050.1 GCA_902488965.1 uncultured Veillonellaceae bacterium | reverse complement strand
TAGCCGTAGCATTTATATACCCCTTCGAGCGGTTGTGTCATTGCACTGCACCATGACTTACTTAGTATAAATAAATTCAGTTGTCATGTCAAGCATTTTGTTCCGCCAGGCCGTGCGCCTCCGCCACGTTCATGACAAAGATGATGCCCCGCCCCGGCTCGTCGATCCGCAACGCTTCATGAATCGACGCGACGATATCGTCGGTTTTTTCTTTCGGTGCCAATACGAACACCATTTCTTTTTCCGGCTCAATCGGAAAATCGAAAATCGTCGTCTCATTATGTACACTCGACCCGCGCCCGTGCAAAATCGTCCCGCCGCGCGCCCCCGCCGCATTGGCCGCGTCCACGACACTCTTGGCGTCGCCCTTGTTGACCACCGTATAAATCACTTGCCACATGACCGTATTCACCTCTTCTTCCGTGCTGATATCCTTCATCTTGCGCGCGCCGTAGATCCCGGCCAGCGGTACGGAAAATGCGATCCCGCGATGCTTTTTTGCGAGTTTGAACCGCTCGACCATCTCCCGCATGATCTTCGTCGCATGCGTCGTTTCATCGATAAAAAAAACAATTTCCTTGCGTACTTCATCCAAACAGAGCAGCGAGAGCAGCCGGCTGTTCACCGAGCCGCGCGCCGCCATCGCCGTCGCACCGGGGACATCGACATGATGCAACTCGGCTACCAAGTCGGGCCCCGCATCGGGATTGACGACAAAATATACGATCGAATAGGACGGTTTCGTCATGACGATTTCCTCCTTGCTTTTATCTTAAACAACAGCCCCAAAAGCTGTAAGACCACAATCGGCACGACCGTGATTACCGCAATCACGCCCAAGCCGTCCAAAAACACGTCCGCACCGGGATAGTGCCGCGCCGCGCCGCCCGCAAAACTGAGCACAAACGTCGCCGCCATCGGTCCCGAGGCGACACTGCCCGAGTCAAACGCCATCCCCACAAAAAGCGGCGGCACGACAAACGAGAGCGTCAGCGCGATCCCGTAGCCGACCAGCAGAATATGCCACAGAGACAACCCCGAAATCACCATCCGCAGCATCGAGAGAGCGACCGCCCCGCCGACCGCCAGCGAAAGGGAAATCAATACCAACCGCCCCGGTACGTAGCCGCCCGTCATATCTTCAATCTGATGAATCAGCGGCGTTACCGCAGGCTCGGCCAAAATAACGACCAGCCCCAGCACCAAGCCCGAACCGACCAATATCCCCGGCGAGCCGAGTTCGCCCAGTTGCGCCCCGATCTCATATCCCGCCTGATTGAAGCCGAAATTGACTCCGAGCATGAAGATGACCAGACCGATATAGGTATAAATCAGCCCCGCATTGATTCGCCGGACTTCACTCCGATGCGCCGCCAGCGCATGCCGATGTGCCAGATAAAACAGCACGACAATCGGCAAGATACTGAGCAGTACGTCCACCATCGTCTGCGGCAGCAAGTCGCGGATGGTCTCCCACATTCCCGCACTCGCGGTAATATCGGTCACCTGCACTTGATCCAAAAACGATCCCTGTCCCGTCACGAGCACCATCAGCAACACGCCCAAGAACGCCCCGGCCGAGACCAGCCCGACCAAGCCGAAACTGTCTTCTTCCGACGCCACGCTGTCCGCCGATTTGAACTGCGCGACACCGGCGGCCAGCGCCAGCAGGAACGGCACGGTCATCGCGCCTGTCACTGCGCCCGATGCGTCAAAACTGATGGCGATAAATTCCGTCGGTACCAGCAGCGAACAAAGCGCGACCAACGCATACGTCCCCACCAAAATGTACTTCAGCGGGACCGAGCGGACGATACGGTACAGACCGATACCGAGCAAGGCGGCGACTCCGGCCGCCACCGAGTACACCAGTGTCATCTCCGTAATCAGGCCGCCCGTCATCGACTCGACCTGTGCCCCGTAGATTCGCAGATTGGGCTCGGCCGTCGCAATCGCCAGCCCCACCACGAGACCGCTCACGGCGACGACGGCGATTTTCCCGTAGCGGGTCATCGCATGCCCCAAGTGCGTACCGATCGGCACGATCCCGATTTCGACTCCCACATGGAAGATCGCCAGTCCCACAATGACCAGCAGCGTACCGATCGCGCAACGAATCAACATATCGTCCGACAGGGGCGCCCACGTCCAATGCCAGAGCAAAATCAATCCGGCGATCGGCAAGACCGAGCCGGCCACTTCTTTCAACTTATCCCATAAAACCTCCAATATGTCACCCCCATATCAATTCAGTATACCATGATATCGAATTCTTTCACAAATAAATAAGCCGGCGACACCTCTCGTATCTTCCCCCGAATGCAAAACGGACGCCCGCAGGCGTCCGTTCGATGGTAATGAAATTATAACTGCATCCGGAACCCCGCTTTGACAAAGCGACCGTTGTAGGAGCGTACCTTGAGATCGTTGTCAAAGAGATTATCCACGCCGACAAACACGCGCAGACCGTTGTCCCATGCATATTCCGCTTTGGCATTTACCAACGTGATATCTTCCCGCGAAGAATCGGCATCGGGCAAATAACCGAAGTAGCGGTTGCCCCACACATTGATATTCCAGCGGCCGTCATGGTAGCGCACGCCCAAATCGACTTTGTGCCGCGGCTGTTTGGCAATCGGCCGGTCGGACGTTTTGTTTTGGCTGTCCAGGAACGTATAGCCGTAGTGCAGTTCCCAACGGTCATTCCACTGATAGCTGCCCGTCCATTCGACTCCCTGCGCGATAACATGCGCCTCATTGATATAGTGCTGATCGTTCGAGCGAGGGTTCTTCGGGAATACTTTCACGGCGTTCCAATAGTCCTTGATATCGTTGCGGAAGTAGGTAATCTTCGTTTGATAACGGTCGCCTTCTTTTTCCCACGACAATTCATAACTCTTGGATTTTTCCGGCTGCAGGTTTTCATTGCCGACCCAATGTACGCGGCCGGCCATATCGAAATTGTAATACAATTCCATCAGCCCCGGCGTGACAAAGCCCGTGCCGAAATTGGCTTTGATTCGTTCATTCGGACTCAGGAAATGGGTCACACCCAGCTTCGGTAACCACCGATGGCCGAACATGCTGCTGCTTTCATAGCGCAAGGCCGGCACGACCAGCCAGCGATCGTTCGGGCGCCATTCGTCCTGAATATACAGGCTGTGATGACTCAAATCCGCTCCGTACTTGTATTCATGCACCCATTTCATCTTCGGCACCATGACCGGTTTGCCGCCGCGCATGACCGGCTTGCCGTCACGCCCGATCAACTGTTCCATTACCGGCTGCATGCCGACGCCTTTCACAAAGCGCATGACAGGCTTTTGGTAACTGCCGTAAAGTCCCTCTTCACGCTCCGACTTGATTCGCGTCGAGATGCCGTCTTCCTTCCGATATTCACCGCCCAGCGTCACCCGATGTTCCGGCGACAATGATTTCGTCAGCTGCAACTCCGCGACGGTTTCCTTGTGGTCGGTATAGTCCAACCCGTTCACCTTGCCCGCGGACGTAGTGAAATAGTCTTTGACGAATTGATTGCGATAGACCCGCGCCAGATATTCCCAATCGTCTTGCGCACCGGTAAACGACAATCCCATACTGCGGCTGACGACGCGATTGTTGATATCATAGCGGCCCATGATGCCCTTGTCACGATACTGCTGCGATTTTTGATAGCTGAAATCCGCCTGTACTTGATGTCCCGGCGCCCAGTCATACGAGATACTGGCACTGAGCGGGCGCGACAGGCCGTAATAATATTCCGTGCCGCCGTAATCATTGTATTGCGGAAGCTGTTTCCGTGCCCCGTACGACAACTGCACGCGCCAATCATCCTGCAAGCCGCTGTCATAATTGACATAATAGCGATATTCGTTGTGCTCGCCGCCGGTATAATTGCCCGTCTGCCCCGAGAGGGACAACCGCGGCCGGTCCGACGCTTTGGTGATAATGTTGATGACGCCGCCGATGGCTTCCGAGCCGTAGAGCGCCGACGAGCCGCCCTTGACGATTTCAATGCGGTCGACATTTTCCAAGCCCATATCCTGCAGCGTGTTCGGATTGTACAACACTTTGCTGACATCCGTCCCGATCCGCTTGCCGTCAATCAAAATCAGCGTATGGCGGCTTTCCGTGCCGCGAATCGTCACATGCGAACGGTTTGTCGAGCTCATCTGATAGGTCACCCCTGCGACCGTTTCCAACGCCTCGCTCAAATCCGTCGCCCCGCGCGCCTCCAGATCTTCCCTCTGCACGACCGTCACCGTCGACGGCGTTTCTTTCAGCGACTGCGGCACCCTCGCCGCCGTGACGACCAATGTATCCAGCATCGGTGCCGATACCGGGCTTGCCGCCCAGGCTCCCGCGCCGACCGTACACAACAATACGCCGATAACCAACCCTTTTTTCATACACTGCCTCCTCATCATTTCTGCGCCGCATCTATTCACACAGCGCACCTACCTCTTTCTTCTCCGCAGCCGCTTTCACGGCCTATACGGTTCGTACCCCATTATATCACTGTCACGCACTGCACTCAATCAAAAAACGTATCGGAGAGCGCTGTGTCTCCGATGCGTTGAACCCTTGTCGTCAGCCATCGGCCGGTTCGTCGTAAATGACTTTTGCCGCCGCTTCCAGCGAATCGGCTACCCGCACGCCGGGATTGGGAAGGAAGAGTTCTCCCGGCAGATGCCGGATACGTCCTTCCTTCACCGCCCGCAAATGACGCCACGCCGGCTGGTCTGCGAAGCTGCGGACGAAGGTCTCGCTGTCCTCTCGGCCATCACTGCCCATGGTGATGACAACGATAACATCCACATCCAGCTGAGAGATGTATTCCAAATCGAGCGGTACGTAGCCGGTAACCATCCCCGACTGATGCGCGCTCATCTGCCAACGATCGGCCACGTTGTCAATCGGCAGACAGCCGACGATATTGCCGACCAGCGTTTCGGATGTCGCCGCATAGTAATTGCCGACCACGCCGGAAATCATCAGTACCTTGAGCCGCGGACGGTCGCGATACCGCTCTTGGAGCACGGCGACTTTGCGTTCGATCGATGCCGCCACCTCCTCGGCCTCCCGCGTGTGTCCGCTGATCTCGCCCAATGTACGGATATGTGCCAAAATCACGCCATAGCGCTCCGACTGCCAAAACAGCGCGGGAATCCCCGCGGTTTCCAGACTCGGCGCCAGTACCGACTGAAACGGCATTGCACTGCCGATGACGACATCGGGCTTGAGCGCGATGATTTGTTCCAAGTTCGGCGCACTCGCACTGCCGACCTTCGGGATAGCGGCATACTTGCCCGTCGTGTCCTGCTTGACGCCGAAGTGCTCCGCCGTCCCTGCCGGCGTGGCGCCGATGGCCAGCAAGATCTCACTGTCGGCGCCTGTCAGCGTCACAATCCGCTCGGCAGGCACGGTGAGGTGCACCTCTCTTCCCAACGCGTCGCGATACACCTTATCGCCGCGTGTGACGGGCGTCAACGCCCCCTGCCCAAAGTACCAGGCACCGCATGCGACCAGCAGCAACACCGCCAGTGTCCACCATATCCGTCGTTTCATATCCGTTCCTTTCCGTACGACCGTACGGGCGACGATTGCCGCCGCCCGCTCGTTGTCACCATGTCAAATCAAATCCGACTTTGAAGAAGCGGCCGTTGTACATGCGTACGAGCGTATCGCGATTGAGCAGGTTGTCGATGCCGACAAATACCCGCAAGTCGTTGTCCCAGCGATGCGATGTCATCACATTGACCAACAGCGTGCTTGCAGGCTCGGATTCATCGGTCGCGCGATAGCTGCCGTAATAGTTGCCCCAAAGGCTCGCCGCCCATGCGCCGTCATGCCAGTGCAGACCGAAATCGGCCTTGTGTTTCGGCTGTTGGGCAACGGACCGTTCGGTATCTTTATTTTCCACATGCAGGTACGTATACCCGTAGGTCAGGTCCAATCGGTCGCTCAACATCACCCGCCCCGTCCATTCGATGCCCTGCGACACGACATTGTATTCATTGATGTAGTGCGTGTCTTTGTACCGAGGATGCATCTTCGGCAGCTGCGGATCGACTTTGACCGAGTTCCAAAAATCTTTGATGTCATTGTAGAAATACGAAATCTTCATCTGTTGTCGATTGTCTTCGTGTTCCCAACCGATTTCATAATTTTTCGATTTTTCCGGTTTGAGATCGGGATTGCCGACCCAGTGGACTTGCCCCGCCATATCAAAATCATAGTACAGTTCCATCAATCCCGGCGTAACATACCCCGTGCCGAAGTTCAGTTTGACACGATTGTCGGCGTCGATGAAATAGGTCGCGCCGAGTTTCGGCAAGACCCGGCCGCCGAATTGACTGCTGTGGTCATAGCGCACCGCCGGCACAATCAGCCAGCGATCGTTCGGGCGCCATTCGTCCTGAATATACACGCTGCGATACGTCAAGTCCGCGCCGTATTTGTGCACCTCGACGGTTTTCATCAGCGGCCGCAGAAGCGGCTTGCCGTCCTTGCCCATGACCGGGCGGCCGTCTTTGTCCTTGACGGGAACCATCACGGTCTCCATCTTCGGCATACCGTTCGGCAGGAATACCGGTTTGTGATTCGGTCCGATGACCGGTTTGCGCACCGTTTTTTGATAGGTGCCGTACAGACCTTCATCGCGGCCGGACTTCATGCGAGTGGAAATACCGTCTTCCTTGCGGTATTCTCCGCCCACAGTCAACCGATGTTGCGCATTCAGCTCTTTCGTCGCTTGGGCGTCAATGACGGTCTCTTTGTGATTCGTGTAGTCCATCCCGTTCACGGCACCGCGCATTGTCGTGAAGTAATCTTTCACGAACTCATTGCGATACGCCCGCAGCAAGCAATTCCAACCGGCATCGCTGCCCCGATAGGTCGCGCCCGCATGGTTCGTCACGACCCGATTGTTGACATCCATCATCCCCATGATGTATTTGTCGCCGTATTGCTGCGAAATCTGTCGGTCGTAGTCGAAGGTCAGGCTGTGTTCCTTGTCGAAATGATAGCCCATGCTCACACTCAACGGCCGCGCCAATCCGTAGTAGTAATCCGTGCCGCCGTCCGCATTGTATTGCGGTACCTGCTTGCGCGCGCCGTAAGACAGTTTGACCCGCCACTGCCCCTGCAGGCCGCTGTCGTAACCGACATGGTAGCGGTATTCATTGTGCTCGCCGCCTTGGTAGTTGCCCGTCTGTCCGTGCAAAACCAACGACGGTGCCGTCGGTACTTTGGTGATGACATTGATCACGCCGCCGATGGCTTCCGAGCCGTAGAGCGCCGAGGC
>CABTYA010000049.1 GCA_902488965.1 uncultured Veillonellaceae bacterium | reverse complement strand
GGTCATTTTCCTGTACTATGCGTTGATGATGCTGACGGGTACACTCGGTGAGGGCGGCGTATTGCCGCCGATGCTGGCGGTTTGGATTCCGAACTTGACGGCACTGGCCGCCGGGATTTGGTTACACGTACGGGTCAAATAAGGAGTCAGATAGGAATGATTGACGGAATTATCATATTTTTGATATTGACGGCGACGGGCGGGGCGATTGCGTTCATCGGCGACAAATTGGGCAGTAAGGTCGGCAAACGCCGGATTTCGCTGTGGGGATTGCGACCGAAACATACGTCGATTGTCGTGACGGTCATCACGGGGATGTTGATCGCCTTGCTGACCATCGGGGTGATGAGCGTCATCTCGGACAACGTCCGCGTGGCACTGTTCGGAATGGACGAGTTGCGCCAAAAAATGGCGACACTCACGACGCAGGTCGAGGATCAAACGAAAGAGCTCGAACGCGGGAAAGTCATGCTGGCGCAGAAAAATCGCGAATACGAAGAAATGAGTGAACGGGTACGCGATACCGCGCGCGCGTTGACGCATGCCGAAGAACAGCAAGCGTACATGCAGGCGCAGTTGGCACTTGTCGAGTCCGCATACCGCAAGGCGCAGGCCGATGTACATGCCTCCGCAGAGGAAATCCGTACTCTCGAAACGACAAAGACGGAACTCACCGAGGCGATCGGTCGCTTGAACGATGAAGCGGACCGCCTGCGTACCGATATCACCAATATTCGCGAAGGACAGGTCATGTTCCGCGTGGGCGAGGTCGTCTCCAGCGCGGTCGTGAAAGAAGGACTGACACATGACGAAACGGTACAAGTATTGGCGAGTATTTTGAATGATACGAATACGACCTTGCTCAAGCGGCTCGGCATCGAGAGTCAGCAAGAAGTCGTGCGGATTCTTCCCGAGACGTTTGAACAGGCGGTTAAACAGGTGGAAGGGCGTGAGGTACCGGGACTGGTACGGGTCGTATCCGTGGGCAATATCATTGTCGGCGAGCCGGCGTGGGTAGAATTTTTGATCTTCGACAATCGTCTGACGTATCGAAAAGGCGATATTGTCTTTGATAAATATATGGACGACTACGGCGAGTATCGGGCGGTCGAAATGAAAGTACTGGCGTTTTTGCGCGAGGTGAATACCAAGGCGCGGCAGCAGGGGGTACTGCCCGACCCGATCACGGGCAATGTCGGCCAGCTGGACGGACAGGAACTCTTCACGACGATTCGTGAGATTGAGCGCGTCGGCGGGAATGCGCATGTGACGGCGATTGCGACGGAGGACATCTACACGGAAGGTCCGGTCAAAATCAAAATCATTGTGAGTCGGGACTGAGCGGTATGGAAACCGTTATCGCAATCGATCCCGGCAGTGAAAAAACGGGACTGGCGGTGGTGACCGTGCCGAATCGCCTGCTGATGAAAGCCGTGGTGCCGACGGCAGCGGTGGCGGCGGAAGTCGCACGCTGCCTCGAGGCGTATGCCGCGACCGTCATCGTCATCGGTGACGGGACGCGCAGTGCGCAGCATCGCGAGCGCTTGGCGAAGCTTTCGCCCGTTGCGGCGGGAGACGTGCGGATCGTGACCGTCGATGAGCGGCATACGACCGAGATGGCGACGGCGCGCTATTGGCGTGAACATCCGCTGTGCGGTTGGCGGCGATGGATTCCGACGTCATGGCAGTCGCCGCCCGTACCGGTCGACGACTACGCGGCGTGGATTCTGGCGGAAAAATACGGCGGGTGTGAGATGCCGGAGCCGTTGCCGTACTTGACCGAGGAGTGAGGCATCTGCGGACCTTCTCATGCGGAGAAAAATCCCCGTGTAAATTGACAGTCGGAATGTTGCTGTGCTATGATGAACGGTAGCGAATTGTCGAAATTACGGGGCATAGCGCAGTTTGGTAGCGCACCTGATTTGGGATCAGGGGGTCGCAGGTTCAAATCCTGCTGCTCCGACCAATTCGGTAAGACGCGACCGATTGGTCCCAGTAGCTCAGCCGGATAGAGCAACGGCCTTCTAAGCCGTGGGCCGGGGGTTCGAATCCCTCCTGGGACACCATGGATACAAGCACTTCGTTCGACGAGGTGCTTTTTTTGTGCACGGGCACCGTGACGGCACGTAGCGGAGCGAGAGGGGGCGCAGGGGCGCGCTCGTATCTCCGGCGGAGCGAAGGGGCAGTGCGGCGATGCGCTCTCGGGGCGGTGCGTTTTTGCGTACGGCAGCGGGAAAAATCCGTCGAGCGACGTCCTGATGTGGTACAATAACAGGTAGTTGGAGGGAGTCGATGAAGCGGCGATTGTATATTGCGGAAAAACCGAGTGTGGGACGTGAGTTGGCGGCGTGTCTGCCGTCACCGCATCGTCGTCATGCCGATTATATCGAGACGGCGGACGGTGTGGTGACGTGGGCATACGGCCATATTTTGACGCAATGGGAGCCGGGCCGCTATGACGACCGCTATCGGCGCTGGACGGCGGAGGACTTGCCCATCGTACCGCCCGAGTGGCGACTCGAGGTAGCGAAGGACGCCCGGTCACAGTTTGCGCGGATTCGCGAGCTGCTCGCCGCTGCGGACGAAGTCGTCCATGCGGGCGACCCCGACCGGGAAGGGCAGCTCTTGATCGACGAGATTTTGGACTACCTCGGCAATACCAAGCCGGTGTATCGGATTTTGATCAATGCGCTCGATGAAAAGAGCATTCATGCGGCGCTGGCCGATTTGCGGCCGAATACCGATTTTGCGCCGTTGCGCGATTCGGCGCTGGCACGCTCACGGGCGGATTGGCTCATGGGGATGAATCTTTCGCGTGCGTATACGTTGCGCGTGCGTCGGCAAGGCAACCCGAAGGTCGTATTGCCGATCGGGCGGGTCAAAACGCCGACATTGGCGTTGGTCGTTCGGCGCGAGCGTGAGATTGTCGATTTCACTCCGGAAGAATATTATGTGGTTCATGCACGTTTTGCCGCCGCCGAAGGCGAGCTGACGGCCAAATGGAAGCCCGGCCCCGACCAGGTCGGCGTGGACAGTGAAAACCGCCTGCGGCAAAAATATATCGCGCAGGACTTGGCCGAGCGATTGGCAGCCGCGCCGACAGGTGTGATCAGCGCACACAGCAAACGCAAGAAAAAAGAAAACGCCCCGCTGCCGCTGTCCTTGTCGGCACTGCAGGTGCTGGCGGGCAAGCGCTACGGCTATGAGCCCGATGCGGTACTGGCGGCGGCGCAAGCGCTCTATGAACGCAAGTGGACGACGTATCCGCGTTCGGACTGCGACTACCTGCCAACCAATCAGTGGACGGATCGCCAAACGATTTTGGGCCATTTGGCGCAAGCACCCTCCCCGCTGGGACCGATGGTGGAAGGGGCGGATGCTTCGCGGAAAAGTCGGGCGTGGAACGATGAAAAGATTACCGCGCACCATGCCATCATTCCGACGACCGTGCCCTGTCCCGTCGCATCGCTTTCGCCGGTGCAGCGGGATGTGTATATCCTGATCGCACGGGCGTACATCGCGCAATTTTACCCCGCCTATGTGTATGAGCAGACGAAGATCGAGGTTACGGCGGCGGACGAGATCTTCACCGCGTCGGGGCGGGTCGAATGCGATGCGGGCTGGCGGGTACTCTATCGGCAGGAAAAACAGGAACCCGCCGACGGCGAGGAGGAAACGGAAAGCGTATTTCCGCCGCTGGCCAAAGGCGACACGGTGCAGTACCGCGAACTCAAAGCGGATGAGAAAATGACAAAACCGCCGACCCGATTTACTGCGTCGACGCTGTTGGAAGCGATGAAGGGCATTCACCGCTATGTCCGTGACGAACGGTTGAAACAGCAATTGCGGGCGGTCGCGGGAATCGGGACGGAAGCGACACGGGCGACGATTATCGCCGAGCTGACGGCGCGCAAGTTGATGACCGCCAAAGGGAAAAAGAAGTATCTGTATCCGACGGAGACGGCGTACTTGCTGATTGACGCCTTGCCCGCGGCATTGACGTATCCCGACGAGACAGCCAAATGGGAAGAACGGCTGTCGCTGATCGGGACGGGGGAAGACACGCTGGCGGCGTTTTTGCGCGACCAGACGGAGTACGTGACGGATTTGGTGACGATGGCCAATGACGATTTGGCGCATGCCGAGACCGTCGCGTGCCCGAAGTGCGGGCAGCCGCTTCGGTTGCGTACGGGCAAGTACGGCGTATTTTACGGGTGCAGCGGGTATCCCGACTGTCGGTATACCCGTCCGCTGACCGGTACGGATGCGGACACCGTAGAGAAAAAAGACGCGCCCCCGCCGGCGGACGCGCCGCGCAGTGAAGTGGTTTGTCCGCGGTGTCGGCGGGGAGTATTCGTCCGACGCGGACGGGAGTGGGCTTGCGAGCATTATCCCGATTGTCGGACGATTGCGGCGGATTGTGACGGACGGCCGGCCATCGGCAGGCCATGAGAGGTGACAGATGAAAGACGTATTTATTCGGGAAGATCGGGGACAATATCGACTGCGCATCGCGGCCTTTGTATTTGTAATCATCGTGGCGGCGGCCGTGTGGAAAATCCTCGACATCCGCGGCATGGAGATCTTTTTGGCGGTGGGGGTGCTGGGATTGTTACAGTCCGTGTACATGTACCTATCGCCGAAAAAACTGCTCTACTTGAGTCCGAAAGGACTGCGCCATCTGCAGACGCATATGACGGTCGCATGGAGTGAAATTGATCGCGTGACGGCAGTGCCGTTTCGTGAGGGAGAGTACGAGCGGCCGAATCTGCGCCATATCGTCGTCGGCGGTTACAGCAAGCGTGCCGGCACGGATGTGGAGTGGTTTCGCGTCGGGATTGCCGCAAGTGAGGCGGACCGCGCGGTACGGACGATTGAGCGCTATCGCGAGCGCATCTTGGCAAAGGGGTAAGGCGTATGATTCTATCCGGAAAAGAAATCGCCGCACGTATCGGCAAAGAAATCGAAATTACACCGTTTGATCCGGCGCGGCTCAATCCGAACAGTTACAATTTGAGCCTTGCCGACGAGCTGTTGGTCTACGATGATCACGTGCTCGATATGAAAAAAGAAAACAAAGCGACACGTATTGAGATCCCGCCGGAAGGCTACCTGCTCGAGCCGCACCGCCTCTACTTGGGGCGGACGGCAGAGTACACCCGCACGCGCGGGCTGGTGCCGATGCTCGAGGGGCGTTCGTCCGTCGGCCGGCTGGGACTGTTTATCCATGTTACTGCGGGGTTCGGCGATGTCGGCTTTGCGGGCTATTGGACACTGGAGATGTTTTGCGTCCAGCCGATTCGGATTTATGCGGGGGTGGAAATCTGCCAGATTTATTACCACCTGATCGAGGGCGAATACGAAGAATATCGCAGCGGCAAGTACCAAAACAACGTCGGTATCCAGCCGAGCCTGTTGTTCCGCGATTTTGAAGGCAAGTAATCATGACGCGGGGCAATTACATCATCTTTGACATGGAATGGAATGAAATCCGGACGGAAGATTTTGCGGCGCAAAATCGGATCGGTTTTCCGCTGTCGGGGGAAATCATCGAACTCGGTGCGGTGAAGATGACCTCCGACGGCGTCTCGACGGACGAATTCAGCAGTCTGGTTAAGCCGAGCTTTACGACTCGGATGCATCCGCATGTTCAGCGCTTGACGGGGATCGATTGGCAGATGCTCGTGCGCGCGCCGTCCTTTACGGAGATGTGGGCACGGTTTCGCCGTTGGTGCGGACCGCGGCCCTTGCTGCTCTCCTGGGGCACGGCGGATCGGCAAGTATTGGGAGAAAATATCCGCCTGCACGGCCTGCCGGTGACGCAGATCCCGCGCTGGTACGATGCGCAGCGGATCTTCGGCAGGTTTTGCCTCGACCGCTACGAACAGTACGGTCTGGCGCGGGCATGCGAATATATGGGTATCGAGATGGACGACGATGCCCATCGGGCGGTCAACGACGCCCGCTATACGGCGCAGATTTGCAGCCGATTGCCGTTGGTGCGCGGGGTCAGCGACTACCGCTACCACGGCAGTGTCGGCCCGATTGAGTTTCGGCCGACGGTGGCGTATTTTTATTTCCACGGCTACAAAGACAAAGACAGCCTGTGGGACGATGAAGCGCTCGACCGGATTCGCATCGGCAGGCAGGAGCTGGCGCTCACGGAAAAAGAAAACTGTCGGAAAAATACCCGTATCGCGCTCGGCATGACTGCGGACGGTACGCGTTACCTCGTTCGTTGGCGCGTCTATACGGAACGGCGCGGTCGTACACCGCGGTTCGGCGTAGCGCGCGAAGTATATCGGACGGACGGGCAGCTGCTCCACTGGTATCGCGAAGTGGCCGCCCGCAACCAACAGCGCCGTTGGCGGTTTGCCGCACAGGGCAATCCCGCCTTTCGGTAAACAGCGCACCTGCGTGCTATAATAGTACTATCATCAATATATCATCACATGCATCACAATGGAGGAATACCTATGGTACCGAATGAACGAATCGTCATTGTTGACTTTGGCGGACAATATGCGCAACTGATTGCACGGCGTGTCCGCGAATGCGGCGTCTACTCCGAAATCGTCAGCTACCGCCAAGGCGCGGATGCGATTATCGACAAAGCACCGAAAGGCATTATCTTTACGGGAGGACCGGCGAGCGTCTATGCCGAAGATGCGCCGCAAATCGAAACCAAGCTGTTTCATGCGGGGATTCCGATTTTCGGTATTTGCTACGGCATGCAGCTGATGTGCCGTGCGTTGGGCGGAATCGTGACCGCATCGGAACAACGCGAATACGGGCATGCGGAGGTCGTCAAACGCGAGGCGGGCGATATTTTTGCCCATGTCGGCGCCGTGACCCGTGTGTGGATGAGCCACGGCGATTATGTTACCGAAGTGCCGGAAGGATTTGCCGTCATCGGTTCGACCCAGCACACTCCCGTCGCCGCGATTGCCGACACGCACCGCAAACTTTACGGCGTGCAATTTCATCCGGAAGTCGCGCATACCGACGAAGGGCAGACGATGCTGCGTTCGTTTTTGCTTGACGTCTGCGGCTGCAGCGGCTCGTGGACCATGGAGCACTATGCCACCCAAGCGATTGAAGAAATCCGTGCCCGCGTCGGCAACGGCAAAGTCCTGCTCGCTCTGTCGGGCGGGGTGGATTCCTCCGTTTGCGCCAAACTCATCTCGGCCGCCGTCGGTTCGCAGCTGACCTGCATCTTTGTCGACCACGGCTTGATGCGGCTCAACGAAGGCGACGAAGTCGAAGCGGCTTTCAAAGACAGCGGGGTCAATTTCATCCGCGTCAACGCCGAACAGCGTTTCCTCGAAAAACTCGCCGGCGTAACCGATCCGGAACGCAAGCGCAAAATCATCGGCGAAGAATT
>CABTYA010000048.1 GCA_902488965.1 uncultured Veillonellaceae bacterium | reverse complement strand
TGGCGGAGAGGGTGGGATTCGAACCCACGGCCCCTTGCGGGATCACCGGTTTTCAAGACCGGCTCCTTAAACCACTCGGACACCTCTCCAACGGATTTATTATATCATCGGTCGGCGTTTTTTCCAACTGTCAAAACAGATCTCGTCGCCAGAGGAAGTAGGCGGCGGTGAGCATAATGGCCATGGATACGCCGAATACGGCAACGAATCCGTAGGGGGCTTCTTGCCACGGTACGGGTACGTTGATCCCCCACAGGCTGAATACGACGGTGGGCATGGAGAGCAAGATGGTCATGGCGGTCATGAATTTCATGACGCGGTTGAGGTTGTTCGAGATGATTGAGGCGAAGGCATCCATCATGCTGATGAGAATGTTCGAGTACATGGATACCGTCTCGATCGCCTGATTGTTTTCGACGATGACGTCTTCGAGCAGGTCTTCGTCTTCTTCGTACATTTTGAGGATCGGACGCTGCTGGATGCTGTTGCGCAAGCGCAGCAGTTTTTCCATGACGATACCGTTCGCTTTGAGTGCGCTGGTGAAGTAGGTGAGTGATTTCTGCAGTTCGAGCAGTTGGAAGAACTCTTTGTTTTTCATCGATTCGCGCACTTGCGTTTCGATGGTCTCCGTGCGGTGGTTGATTTCCTGCAAGGCGCGCAGGAATAATGTCGCCGTGCGGCTCATGATTTGAAAGAGGAAACGGGTCTTTTTGTACGTGCGGAACGTGTTGAACCGGTTTTCCAAAAAGACGCTGATGACGTCGGTCTCTTCGAGAGTAACGGTGATGAAAAACCGCGGTGTGACGAAGATACCGAGCGGCAATGTATCGTAGTTGTTGTCGTCTTTGCGCAGCATCGGCGTATTGATGACGACGTAGATAAAGTCCTCTTCCCATTCGACGTGGGAACGTTCTTCCGGGTCGAGTGCCGAGCGAAATTCGCTCGCGGGGATCTCGCTGATGGCGGCCAGTCGCTCGACTTCCGCATCGGTCGGATCGGTCGCGTGGATCCACGAGCCTTTGTCCGCCGTGTCGAGGTCGACGGGCTGCAGGATATGTTCTTCGTCGTGCTTGTATGCCACCAGCATGGGAGTCCTCCTTGTTGTCATAGTCTGTCTTGTACCATTATACACGCGCCGGCCGAAAAAGAAAACAGCCCGCCCGCGGGCGGAAATTCGGTTTCAGCGGCGGTTTGTGTTAAAATGAATGCGTTATGTAAAGGAGGGACGTCGATTGTTAGTTGCGGAGGTCATTCAACAGGGCGCACCGGAACGGGTGGCGCTGTACGGCGATACGCCGGTAACGTATCGCGAGTTGGGGATACAGGTGGCGAAGTTTCGCGAGGTGATGGCGGCCAAAGGGGTCGGACGGGGAGACCGGGTCGGGCTCTTGGCGACCAATTCGCCGGCGTTTATTTATACGTATTTTGCGACGCAGGAGCTGGGGGCGGTGACGGTGCCGCTGAATTCGATGCTCACGGACACGGAGGCGGACTATATCGTGCGTGATGCGGGGGTGCGGCTCTTGGTCGCGATGAAACCGGTCGAGGTGTCGTGCGAGGTGCTGCTCATGGAAGAGTTGGCACGGCAGGCGGCACAGGTCGAGGCAACGCCGGCGCCGTCGCTTGACGGGGTCAAGGATACGGATGTCTGCACGCTGATTTACACGTCGGGGACGACGGGACGCCCGAAGGGCGCGATGCTTTCGCATCGCAATCTCGTGAGCAATGTTCGCCAGTTTAATCAGGCGCTGCCACATCATGCGTCGGACAACGTCTTGTGTGCGCTCCCGATGTATCATTGTTTCGGCTGGACGACATGCGTGATGAATCCGCTGCTTGTCGGTGCGGGGATTACGCCGGTCGCGAGTCCCTTGCCGTCGGAAATCACGAAGGCGATTGCCACGCACGGCGTGACGGTGGTGTTTTTGGTGCCGCCGTTGTATCATCTCCTGTCGCGGGCGGGCGATGTGAATGCGATGGCGACGGTGCGGCTGTTCGTATCGGGCGGGGCGAGTCTGCCCGAGCCGGTGGCGCGCGGGTTTGAGGAGCGGTTCGGCCATGCGATTTTGGAGGGCTACGGCCTGTCCGAGGCATCGCCGGTGGTCGCGGTCAATCTCGAGGAGAAGAACAAGTTGTTTTCCATCGGGCCGGCACTGCCGACGGTCGATGTGCGAATTGACGGCACGGACGATGCGGATTACCGTCCGGGGACGATCGGTGAGCTGTTGGTGCGCGGGGACAATGTGATGTCGGGGTACTGGAATTTGCCCGAGGCGTCGGCCGAAGCTCTCAAGGACGGCTGGTTGCATACGGGCGATCTGGCGTACATGGATGAGGATCGCTATATCTATATCGTCGACCGGTCGAAGGATATGGTCATCGTCAACGGGGAAAATGTCTATCCGCGTGAGGTGGAAGACGCGATGTATCAGTTCCCCGGTATCAGCGAGGTCGCGGTCGTCGGGCATAAGGACGGCCTGCGCGGGCAGTACGTCTGCGCCTATGTCGTGATGAAAGACGGCGAGACTTTCGACAAGCAGCGGATGCGTCGATTCCTGAGCGAGCGGTTGGCGGGGTTCAAATTGCCGCGCAAGTACGTGGTGCTTGACGCTTTGCCGAAAAACAGCACGGGTAAGATTTTGAAACGGGTCTTGCAGGAAAGCGAGACATTCAGCGAAGGCAGCGAGCCGGACACGAAATAACAGGCAACAAAAAAAGAGGACCGAACGGTCCTCTTTTTGCTTGTCAAAACGGCATGCCCGGCAAATCCTGCGGGAGCTGCTGCCAAATGGTCGGGTCGGCGGTCAGCGCGCTGAAGAACGAGAAGATCATCAGACCGATGAGGGCGAGGATGAAGAAGAAGAGCGCCACCCCCGGAATGATGAAGGCGATGATTGCCCGCGAGATGTCGATACGGTAGTTGATGGAGATCGCCAGTACTTGCAGGTAGAGTGCCCAAATCGTCAGGGCGGCGGAGAGAATGCCGATAATCCCCGTCACTTCGATTGAGGGAATCCACAATAACAAGATCGGCAGGAACGACGCGAACGCCTGCGGGAACTGGGCGAAGGGCAGCGCGCGCAACAGGCCGCGCACGTCTCCGTCGGCCCCGAGCAGGGTGACCGTCAGGTGCAGGATGGCCGACCAGAAGAACATCCCCGCCGCTCCGCTCAGCAGGCTGACGCCGACGAGGGCGAGCGCACCGCCGCCGACCAGACCGACGCCCGCCAGCGATGAGAGGACGACGAGCAGGATGAAGGCGAGGACGGCTTCCCGGTTGAACGGGCGCTGTGTGATATTCGCAAACGCTTGGTGCGGATGCATGATGGTGTCATAGAGCAGGTCAAAGGTATTAGCGAGCATAGGGCACCTCCGTATCCGCTTGGGCGGCACCCGTGAGCAGGTCGCTCAAGGCGGCGCGCACGCCGTGGGCGATGTCGCGCGACAGGCTCATCGAGAACAGGCGGTTCCACGAGGCATCTTTGCCGTATTCTTTGATCGGCGGGCGGACCGTGTCAAGGCCGACCTGTTCGGCGGTGTAGGATAGCGCGGCGTAGTAGTTGCCCATCGCATCGACCAAGCCCGCTTCCTGTGCCTGCCGCCCCGTCAGGATGCGACCGTCGGCGATCGCTTTCACCGCATCGCGGTCCATCTGACGGCCGTCGGCGACGACATCGACGAACTGTTCGTAGATGTCATTGACCATGTCTTGGACGAGGGCGCGTTCTTCCTCGGTCATCGGCCGGTCGGGCGAGAGAATGTCCTTGTGCGCGCCCGATTTGATTTTGTCGTTTTTGATGCCGAGTTTGTTCATCAGCTCTTCGTAATTGGTGTAGCCGATATAGACGCCGATGCTGCCCGTCATCGTGGACGGGTTGGCAAAGAGGTAGTCGCCCTTGGCGGCGAGCCAGTAGCCGCCCGAGGCGCAGCTGTCGCCCATCGAGACGACGATCGGCTTGCCGGCCTCTTTCAGGCGGTCGAGTTCATCGCCGATCTCCTGTGTCGCCGTTGCCGATCCGCCCGGGCTGTTGATGCGCAGGACGACCGCTTTGGCGTGCGGGTCGAACGTCGCCCGACGGACGTCTTTCATCAGCTGCTCGGAGGTTGCGACCGCTCCCGCGCCCAAGAGTCCCGGGATGTCGCCCCCGCCGCCGACGATCGGACCGTCGACGCGGATCACCGCGATATAGTCGTCGCCCGCCGTAAATTCTTCGTCCGTTGAGGGCGTCAAGTGCGGCCGACCGATCAGTGCCAATACCAATAACAGGGCGATGACCCCGCCCATAATCCATCGTTTTCGTGTTTGCATAAGCCCACTCCTTTGCTGTTGTGTTGTTATTGTAACACAATCGGCGGACGGTGACGAACCGCCCCGGGGCCGCGTCGGCGTACTGCCGTGCGAGGGCATATATGATATAATAAAATGATGTCATCAGAGAGTTCGTCAGGAGGGTGTACCGAGGGTACGGAGTCGATATGAGTCAATTGGGAATACAGTCGCTGCGGGTCGGAATCGATCCGGGCGCATTATATATACGGGCGTATTTGGAGTCCAAGCAGGAGGTGTCGGAGCCGGCGGTCGCGGCGCTCGACTATCGGAGCGGTGAGGTCGTGGCGGTCGGCCGTGCGGCGGCGACAAGGCTGCGCCAGCGCGGTGCGTACTTGCGGGAATGCCGCCCCTTTGTCGCGGGCGAGGTCGTCCACTATGAAGCGGCGCGACTCTTGTTGCTGCAGGTGCTCGATACCGTCCAAAAGCGGGCGGTATGGCGGCCGGATGTCTGTCTGGCGGTACCGCGCGACATGGCGCCGCTGGCGTTGCGGACGTGGACGGATGTCGCCGTGCAGGCCGGCGCCCGTTCGGCGATACTGGTCGACCGCGGGGCGGCGGCCGCGCTCGGCAGCGATGCGGATTTGGCCGCACCGACGGCGACGGCGGCGGTCGATTTGGGCGTCGGCATGGCGGCGGCGGTCACGGCGGGCGGCGGGTATCTTGCCACGACGACGGCGGCGGTCGGTATGGGCGCGCTCAAGGAGCGGCTGGGCGAGTACCTTGTCGCCACGTATGATTTGTTTACTGATGATGAATTGTTGCGGTTTGCGCTGCACGGCGCGGCGAGTGCGACAGCGGCCGATACGGAGCGCGCGGTCTTGCTGCGCGGCCGGCTGCAGGCCGACGGCACCCAGTGCATGGTCACGCTGACGGCGCAGGAAATCCTGCCGCTCGTTACGGCGTATCTCGACCGGCTGGCCGTCTATCTGCGGCACTGGCTCGCGCGGGTGTCGCCGCAGGCGCAGGCGGATATCTATCGCAACGGCGTGATCCTGACGGGCGGCGGTTCGCTGCTGGACGGGATCGAGGGCTATCTTACGGCGCAGCTGGGCGTCGCCGTGCAGGCGTCGCCAAACCCGTTCGGCACGGTCGCCAAAGGCGCGCTCAAGGCGTTGCAACGCAGCGGCGACTGGCCGTACTTGCTGGCGTCGGCCATGACCAACGAAAGGAGCAAGTAAGTGTTTTTTTTCACCAAACGAACGATGTGGCTGGCACTGGGACTGATTGCGCTGATCGGTTTGTTCGGCTGGTCGTGGCGGCATCGGGACTCGGTGCCGTTTGTGACACGCCCGCTGGTGACGGTGGTCACGCCGTTCCAGTCGGGAGCGGCGCGGCTGGCGCAGGAGCTGGCGACAAGCGGGGAAATCGCGGCGGGCGCATTTCACGGTTGGGAAGAAAATCGGGAGCTGGCGGCGAAAAACGCCGAACTCGAAAGCCGCCTCACGGCGATGCGCGAATTGTGGGCGGAAAATATCCGCTTGCGCGAACTGCTCGGCATGCGTACGGAGTATCCGGCGTATCGGTTGCTCGGGGCGCGGGTCATCGGGCGCGATTACGGCGGGTGGACGAATACGATTTTGATCGACCGCGGTACCAACGACGGGTTGGCGCTGTATATGCCCGTTATTTTGCCCAAGGGGTTGGCGGGATTTGTCAGTGAGGTCATGCCCCAATCGGCGCGGGTACAGCTGCTGATCGACCCGCGGACGGCGGTCAGCGGTGTCGTACAGCGACCGGCGTCGCGCGTGGTGTCGATCGTGAGCGGCAACGGGAACGATCCCTCGCATTTGGAGATGGTCAACATCGTCAAAGAGGGGGACATCACGGTCGGAGATACGATTGTCACTTCGGGCTACGGCGGCATGTATCCGAAAGGAATCGCTGTCGGGACGGTCGTGGCGGTCGAGCCCGATCCGTCGGGTGTCGTCAAGCGGGCGGTCATCGAACCGGCGGCCTCGTTTGACCGGCTCGAAGAAGTATTTGTCCTGCTCGACGAAGTGGTCGCCGCACCGGTGACGGAAGGCGACGTGCCGAACCTCGTGCCCGATGCGCCGCAGGAGGTGAAAACGCCATGAGTACGACCGCACTTGTCGGGATGGGAGTCGGGATCTTTTTCGTGCAGTATTCGCTCCTGCCCTTTGTGTGGCCGGGGGCGTATCCGCCGGATCTGTGGCTCGTGGTGACCGTGTTGGTGACGTTGTTTTACGGCGGTCGCAGCGGCCTGTGGCTGGCGCTGGTAGCGGGGCTGGCGGCGGATATTGCGGGGACGAATTTTTTCGGTATCCATCTCGCCTCGTACTTGGCGGTCGTGCTGGCGACATCGCCGGTGGAAGGCCGCTTGCAACGGCGGTGGAATATTTCCGTGATGTGGACGTTTCTCATGAGCCTGCTCGCCGGGGCCGTGACCTTTGCGGTCTTGCGCTTTTCGGGGGCGGACCCCGCATGGGGCGGCTATTTTGCGGCGGCGGAATTGCCGCGTGCGACGATTAACGCGGGGACGGCGCTCCTGCTGCATTGGTGGCTGCGTCCTTCGCGGGAGAAAGGCAGGTAACGCTCGTGCTGGAAAGCATGTATAAAAAAACGGAAGACCGGCGCTATACTGTCTTTTTGTATGTGATGATGGTGCTTTTGGCGCTGCTGGTCATTCGGCTGATCGATTTGCAGATCGTTTCCGGTTCGTACTACCGCGAGCTGGCGGACGGCAACCGGATTCGCCGCCAAACGATACCGGCGACGCGCGGGGTGATGATGGCGCGGGACGGGGAAATCTGGGTCGGGTCGCGGCCGGTCTATATCGTGGCGTACGCGCCGCAAAACGGCCCGCTCTCCGAAGAACTGGCCAATCGGCTCTCGGCCGTGCTGGGGGTCGCACCGGAGCGTCTGCGCGAACAGTATGACAAGCATCGCAATTATTTCGGCTCGATCCCGTTGGCGGTGGATATCGGGCAGGATAAAATCGCCCGCATCGAGGAGCGGCGCGCGGAATTTCCGGGCGTGACGATTGAGGTACAGCCGATCCGCTACTATCCGTACGGCTCGCTGGCGGCCAATGTCATCGGCTATGTCGGTGAGGC
>CABTYA010000047.1 GCA_902488965.1 uncultured Veillonellaceae bacterium | reverse complement strand
TTTGTTTTAAAAAAACCTCCCCCCGCCCCCGTAGGCGTCC
Source organism: uncultured Veillonellaceae bacterium (assembly GCA_902488965.1). GTDB lineage: Bacteria > Bacillota > Negativicutes > Veillonellales > Negativicoccaceae > CAMCNU01. The sequence goes on along the minus strand of CABTYA010000047.1, from coordinate 7,600 downwards.
CCGCCGCCTGTTCCGTCCCCCCGCCCCTCCCCGCCAATACCGCCGCGCCGACAAGGCTCGCCAACAGTCGTTCCCGTCTGATCCGTTTCATTTTGCCATCACCTCATGTGTTAAAAATATAGTTACTATTCTTAATCTTCATTATATATCCTCACCCGACAAACGGCAACACCCTGCGTTCGGTATGACGGCTTCGCGCGGTTATACGAATGCCCTTGCTTCGGCAAGGGCATTCGTATAACCGTATTTGTTATTCTTCTTCCTGTCCGATTCCCATCACGACATAACCGACCGCTTTCGCGGCGACCAAGAGAGCATCTTCGTCGATGTCGAATTTCGGGTTGTGATTGTAGACCGGTTTGTCGACGCCTTTCGGAGTCGCCGAGATGAAGAAGTAGCAACCGGGGCAGATTTTCGTGTAATACGAGAAGTCTTCCGACGGTGCTTGCGCCGGAAATTCTTTCACGTCGGTGATCCGTTCGTCTTTATCCCGTGCCGCTTCCAGTATCTTCACGACCCGTTCCGTCAATTCGGGATCGTTGTAGAGCGGCGGATAATCATTGTAATAGGTGAAGTCGCATTTCACACCGAAACCGACTTCCAATCCTTTCACCAAGTTGGTCAGTTCGCGTTCCACGATTTCTTGTGCGCCGGTCGACATGCAGCGGATGTCGCCTTCGAGTTCGACCGATTCCTTGATGATGTTGAACTGTCCTTTGCCGTCAAACGAATCGATGGTAATGACACCGACGTCAAACGGACTCAAGCGACGGCTGATGACGGTCTGCGCCTGCGTGACGAAGTACGATCCGGCCACGATGGCGTCATTGGCCAAATGCGGCGAGGAGCCGTGACCGCCCGCTCCCGTGATTTTGAGTTTCATGTAGGAACGACCGGTAAAGGTGAATTCTTTGCGCCAGCCGACACCGCCCGCCGGTCCTGTCGGCAGGAAGTGAATGGCAAAGACATAATCCAGATCATCGAGTACGCCGGACGCGACGATGTCTTTTGCCCCGCCGGGCGCCATTTCTTCCGCATTTTGGTGAATGATCTTGATGGTACCGCAGAGCTCGTCTTTGAGCTGAATAAGACAATCCGCCAAGACCATCAGGTAGGCGGTATGTCCGTCATGCCCGCAGGCATGCATCACGCCGGGCGTTTTGGAGGCAAAGGGCAATCCCGTTTCTTCCTGTACGGGCAAGGCATCGAAATCGGCACGCAAACCGATTGTTTTGCCTGGTTTACCGCCTTGAATGGTGACCACGAGACCATGCTTGCCGGCACTGTCGAGGACAAGGAACCAAATCGACAGCATGGACAATACGCCGATCTCATACAGAGAAAACGTAGGAAATCTTTATGAGAATTGTGATTGGATCATAGGCGGTCTATTCGGACACGGCTATAACAAAAGACACTACAGTTCAAGAAAGTTCCAAAAGCTTTTAAAAGATGCCAAAATCATGCGTCATATTCGCTTTCATGACCTAAGGCATACTCATGCAACACTACTATTATTAGCCGGAATAAACCCCAAAATCGTTCAAGAAAGGTTAGGTCATGCAGTATTGACATGACCTTAGACACCTATTCACATTTAACACTGGCCAATCAAGGTGTTGCTGTAACTGCGCTTGATTCGATTATCGCTCCAAACGATACTTGAAGAATGATTTTTAAGAAGAAAAGGCTTCCTATGTACGTACCTTTTCCAATAATCCAAATCCAATTGGGCTCAAAATTGGGCTCAAACATGAAAAAAAGGCTTCTCAAGTTTTCGAGAGGCCTTTATTATGCTGGTGCGCCTAGCAGGAATCGAACCTGCGCACCCGGTTCCGGAGACCGGTGCTCTATCCCCTGAGCTATAGGCGCATTTTTACTTACCACGCTATTATATCATGTTGTGACAATCAGAGCAACGGTTGATTTTCAGTTGTCGTTATCCCAGCAGTTTTTTGACGGCGGCGACCAAGATGTTTTTGCCGTTGGTGAGTGCCGCGGGGTCGAAGCTCATGTCGGGGGCGTGCAGTCCCGGTTTGAGGTCGCAGCCCAGTCCGAAGAAGCCGACTTTGAGTTCGGGTTTGGCTTTGACGTAGTGGCAGAAGTCTTCACCGCCCGGTGTGGAGAGCGGCGGGAGCAGGCCGTCTTTGCCGAGCACTTTCGTGATGCATTCCGTGAGCAGTTCGACGACTTCGTCGGAATATTCCGCGGCGGGCAGTGCCTTGGTCATGGTGAGCGAGGCACTGCAGCCGTAGGCGGCGGCGGATTGTTCAATCGCCAGTCGCGAGCGTTCTTGCAGCAGTTCCATCGTCGGGTTGTCTTCCGCGCGCAGGTCAAAGGCGAGGTGTGCCGTGTCGGGAATCGCGTTGGTCGCGCCGGCGTCGCAGAGGCAGCGGGTCGCTTTGATGCTGAAGGAGCGACGCGGGTCGCAATGGACGGCGTTGACGGCTTGAATGACCGCCGCCGCCGCATCGAGCGCATTGTGGCCGAGATGCGGTCGGGCCGCATGGGCGCGTTGGCCGGTGATGTCGACTTCCCACGTGCCGCAAGCGGAATAGTACATCGCGGGAGAGGCTTGGCCGTTGTGGGCTTCTTCAATCGGACGGACGTGCTGGCCGATCAGGTACTCGACGTCGTCGAGGATGCCGCTGTCGACAATGCTGTACGCACCGAGTCCGATTTCTTCCGCCGGTTGGAAAATGATTTTCAGGCGGCCGCGTTTAACAAGACCGTCACGGATGATTTCTTCCGCGGCGGCGAGAGCCATGGCCATGTGGCCGTCGTGTCCGCAGCTGTGAATGGCGGTAGGCTTGCCGTCAACAATGTGGCCGAGGGCATCGATATCCGCGCGCACCCCCATCACGGGGCCGGGTACGCCGCTATCCAAAACACCGACAACGCCAGTCTTGCCGCCGAGTCCGGCCGTGACTTCATAGCCTGCTTGGGTGAGAGCGTCAGCGAGAAATGCCGCGGTGCGGTGTTCGTTGAATCCCGTTTCGGGGATGGTGTGTAAATATTTTCTGATTTCCTGTTCTCTTGCCATCAGAATGACCTCCTTTATGAATGGTAAATTTATTATACACCAAACATTATACACCAAACATTGCGCTGACGGGGGATAATGACTTGTATACATAGGGAGCTGGCGATGCCGGCACTGGGAAACGCGGATGTTTCATGTACAAAAGTATTGTGCAAACGGACAATTTTCGATATAATAGTGACATTAATTACCGGAGGGGGGATAGATATGAAGGAAGAAAAAGAAGGTCAGGTCATGTCCGACAGTACGAAGGACGATCGGCACATGCCCAAGGTCGGAGTCGGCGCGTATGTAGCGCTCATCAGTGCCATTATCATTTTTTCAGGGGTGCTCATGCATGTCGATGGCGCCAAGTGGCTGAGTGCGTTTGACTACACGACGTTGATCGGCAAGTACGGGGTGATGAAGTCCCCCGCAACCAACAGCTTTTTGGGGGCAGGCGGTTTTTCGGCACGGCAGGGATTCCTGTTTGCGTTTTCGCTCGGACCGTCCGTGATGCTCGCACTCGGGATTTTGGAGATTTTGTCGCATTACGGCGCGCTGCGGGCTGCGCATCGTTTGATGACGCCGCTCTTGAAGCCGATTCTCGGGATTTCGGGGATTACGGGGTTGGCGCTCATCACGGATATGCAGAGCACGGATGCCGGCGGGGCGCTGACCCGTCAGCTCAAAGATGACGGACTCATCGACGAACGTGAATTGACGATCATGACGGCCTGGCAGTACAGCGGTGCGGGGATGATCAGTAATTATTTCGCAACGGGATCGGCATTGTTTTCGGTCATGGTATTGCCGGTCATCATTCCGTTGGCGGTGATTTTTGTCTTCAAGTTTGTCGGCGGCGCATTTGTCCGCGTGGTATTGGATACGGTGTATAAGGAGGATTTCCGATGAGTGAGAATACAACGAAACAAACGGCTCCCGTCGCACCGACCAATCCGGTCGATCTCTTTGTCGTCGGTGCGCGCAAAGGCCTCAACATCGCGCTCAATACGATGGTACCGAACGTATTGATGGCGTATACGATTGCGTATATTTTGACGTTGCTCGGGGTCATGGATTTCCTGGGGAATGTATTCGGTCCGATTATGGGCATTTTTGGCCTGCCGGGTGAAGCGATTACGGTCCTGCTGGCGACATGGCTGTCGCTGTCGGCCGGCGTGGGTCTCGCGGCGAGTTTGGTGGCCGGCGGGATATTGAACGGCGTGCATGTGACGATTTTGTTGCCGGCGGCGGTGCTGATGGGCTCGCAGCTGCAGTACATGGGGCGCTTGCTTGCGATGGTCGATGTCCGCAAAAAATATTGGCCGCTGCTGATGTTGACGAGTATTTTGAATGCGCTGATGGCGATGATCGTGATGCGCTTTCTGGTTTGAGTACACAATCAAAAAAGGTTTCCGTTGGTTGACGGAAACCTTTTTTATATTCGGTTCAATTGCCGTAGACGCGGTCAATCTCGTCTTGCAGGGCATGTACGTTGGCGGTGAGGTCGGGGCCGCTGCGAAAGAGGTCGCCGCCGATGAGCAGCGTGATATTCGCTCCGTAGAGGTCGCGCAGGGCGGGCAGGGCGGCACGGGTCACGCCGCCGCCGGCGCAGGGCATGACGGCGGGCAGGGCAAAGTCCTCACTAAGGCAGGCGGCTTGGGTGGAGCGACAGGTGGCGGCGGAAAAGGAAAAGCGTCCGACGCCGCCGGTAAAGATGACGCCGTCCGCACCGGCCAGCCGCGGCAGCAGGCCGTTGTATATCGGGGCGGCGATGCCGGTGTCCTCGCGGCGGATAAAGGGACCGCTCAGGGCGGGATGGAGCAGAATCGGCAAGGTAAAGTCCTCGCGGCGGGCGAGGTCGCGGACGATGCCCCAGCCGGCGATACTGGGCGAGAGCATGATGCCGTCCGCACCCGCTTCCTGAGCATAGTAGGCGCGTTCGACGAGCTCCGTGCCGTCGGCCATGACGTTGGCGAGATAGGCGGTGTGCCCGCCGGTCTGCGCATTGGCTTGTCGTGCCGCCTCGACACAGCGGGTGATGCGGTCCTCGTAGGCGGCCCAGACCTGATTGTGCAGGTTGTGGTCGTCTTTCACGGTGTGAATGCCGCTGCGCGCCATGGCGTATACCATGGCGGCCAGTTCCTCCGTGCTGTGGCCGAGCGGCTTGATGACACCCATGAGCACGGGCCCCGTCGGGACGTGCCAGCGGCGGCGCAGGCCGTGATAGCCGTAGCGGGCGCCGGTGTAGCGGCGGAGCAGTGCGTCGGGCAGAGAAACACCCGTCAAGCGGACGCCGGGCTGCAGGGAGCTGTTTCCGTAGAGCATATTGATGAATTGGACGAGCTCGCCGCCCGCCGCCTCCGTCGGATAGGAAATGACCGCCTCCCAGCAGCCGTTTTCCGCGGGGATGAGGTCGGTGATTTGACCGCAGATCTCTTCGGCAAAGGGAGTCCCTTCGACTAATTCGTACGGATACTCGATGGTTTGTTCGACCGCGATATTGAACGCGCGTGCGCGCGCTTCTTCCGGCGAGGCGGCCGCGATCCGATAGACGGCTTGCCAGCGCGGTGCAGTAGTCAATGTCATAATGGCTCCTTTCTTGCTGTCAACAGTGTAACAGATTCGCCGAGGGCGGTAAACAGCGGACGAATGCGGAGCGGTGTGATATACTGATGCTATGGAGAAAAGAGTTGTTGGCAAAGGAGGAATCATCATGGAGCAGCATACATTCGGAGGTACACCGGTCACCTTGGCGGGCACGCCGGTACAAGTCGGCGACAAGGCGCCGGACGTGACGTTGGTGACGGGAGAATTGAAGACCGTAAAACTGAGCGATTATGCGGGAAAAGTCGTCGTTCTGTCGTCGATGCCCTCGATGGACACCGGCGTGTGTCAGGCTCAGGTGCGCCGCTTTAATCAGGAAGCGACGGCGGCGGGAGATGATGTCGTCGTGATTGCGGTCAGCATGGACTTGCCGTTTGCCCAGCAGCGTTTTTGCGCGGCGGAAGGACTGGATCGGGTCGTTGCGTTGTCCGATCACCGCGATGCGGAATTCGGGACGAAGTACGGCTTTTTGATGAACGAATACCGCCTGCTGAGCCGCGGGAATGTGGTCATCGACCGCGACGGTGTCGTTCGCTATGTCGAATATGTACCGGAAGTGACGCAGGCTGTCGATTTCGATGCGGCGCTGGCGGCGGTCAAAGAACTGGTCTGAGTTTACACGCGGAGGAGAAACTATGAACTGGCAGGATAAAATCGCACCGGCGGTCGCGACATTGCCGCCGTCGGGGATTCGCAAGTTTTTTGATTTGGCGGCGACGATGGAAGGCGTCATTTCACTTGGCGTCGGCGAGCCGGACTTTTCCGCACCGCGCGCGGTAATCGATACCTGTGTGCAGTCGCTCAAGGACGGCCGCACATCGTATACCGCCAATGCGGGGCTGATCGAGCTGCGGCGCGAGATTGCCGCCATGCTGGCACGGAAATACGGCACGGAGTATGACCCGCAAACGGAGATTGTCATCACGGTCGGCGTATCGGAAGCCATCGATCTTGCGATGCGGGCTATCCTGAGACCGGGGGACGAGGTGTTGATCCCCGACCCCGCATATGTCGCCTATCCGGCCGCCGTAACGCTGGCGGGCGGGACGCCGGTCTTGGTCCCGACGTATTTCAAGGACGATTTTCGACTGACGGTCGACGCCTTGGAACGTGCGGTTACGCCGCGGACCAAAGCGTTGCTGATCGGATTCCCGAACAATCCGACGGGGACGATTATGGGACGCGAGGCCTTGCTCGAAGTGGCGGCATTCGCTCAAGAACACGACCTCATCGTGATTTCCGACGAGATTTATGGCGATCTCACCTATACGGGGACGCATACGTCCGTCGCGTCGCTGCCGAGAATGAAGGAGCGGACGATTCTGCTCAATGGATTTTCCAAAGCGCATGCGATGACGGGCATGCGGGTCGGCTATTTCTGCGCGCCGGCGGAAGTGACCGCGATGATGAACAAAATCCATCAGTATGCGATTTTGTGTGCGGGCGTGACGGGGCAGTACGGTGCGATTACCGCGTTGCGTGAGTGCGACGATGATGTAGCGGCGATGAAAGCCGAGTACGATCGTCGTCGGCAGGTGATTTATCGGGCGATGTGCAACATGGGATTGCCGGTGTTCGAGCCGCAGGGGGCGTTTTATATTTTCCCCGATATTCGGGTGACGGGACTCGACGATACGGCATTTGCCGAGCAGTTGCTGTACGAAGAGAAAGTCGCGGTCGTGCCGGGATCGGCATTCGGCGAGCAGGGCAAGGGACATATCCGTTGCTCGTATGCGACGGGAATGGATCAGCTGCAAGAGGCGTTGCGGCGGATGGCCGCATTCGTGGCACGGCATCGGGCTTGACAAAAAAGGACTTCGGTCCTTTTTTTGTGCGCCGAAGTCCGTGCGGACGCTGGTCAAGCGGCGGCAACATGGTATAATAAATGAGATACTACGAAGGATAAAGGAGGCAGTCGGATGACCGCAGCAGAAGAAGCATTGTTCCGTTTGGCGCAGGAAGTGGCGG
>CABTYA010000046.1 GCA_902488965.1 uncultured Veillonellaceae bacterium | reverse complement strand
CGGCGGCGACGTGCCTCTACGGGCAGCTGGCAGGGTGCCATATCCTGCGGGTGCATGACGTCAAGCCGATCGCACGGATGGTGCGGATGACGGATCAGATTGCGGGGAGAGTACCCTATGGACAACATTGAGCTCTGCGGCATTCGGGCGTACGGGTATCACGGCGTACTGCCGGAAGAGCGGCGGCTGGGACAGGAGTTTGTCGCTGACGTACGGTTGGCGGCGGATTTGTCCGCCGTCGGCGACACGGATGATTTGAAGGACGGCATCGACTACGGAGCGGTATATACCGCGGTGCGCGAGTTGCTCGAGGGGGCACCGAGTCGGACGCTGGAGCATCTGGTAACGCGAATCAATACGCAGCTGTTGGCGCAGTTTCCCGCAATTTCCGAGGTGCGGACCAAGGTGTACAAACCGCAGGCTCCGTTGGCGGGGGCATTTGCCTATGTTGCGGTGGAACGGACGGCGAAGCGATGACCCGATATTATGTGGCGCTCGGTTCGAATTTGGGCGACCGTATGGACTATCTGCGCAAAGGAATCCGCGGGATGAGGGCACTGGGGCTGGATGTCGCGGCGGTATCCTCCGTGTATGAGACGGCGCCGTGGGGGAATACCGATCAGGCGGCGTTTTTGAATGCGGTCGCAGCGGTTGATACGCCGCTGTCGCCGCGCGGGGTGCTGCACCGGCTGCAGGCAATCGAGGAGCGGTGCGGGCGTACTCGGGAAGTGCATTGGGGACCGCGGACGTTGGATTTGGACTTGGTCTATGCGGACGGGGTGTGTTGGCAGGATCGCGTACTGACATTGCCGCATCCGTATGTTTGGGAGCGCGGCTTTGTACTGGTACCGTTGGCGGAAATCGCACCGCAGATTGTGTATCGGGGCGAAACCGTCGCCGCACGGGCCGCAAGCCGTACGGACGGGGTGGAGCGCATCGGGCCGCTCATCGGCAACGCGGCGGATGAATGAGGGAATGAAGGAGAAAGATACAGGGGCGGCTTCGCTTGTCGAAGCCCTTTTGTCGTGAACGGGAGAGAGTATGGCACGGACAATTTGGGATCAATTACAACAGTCTGCCCGCTGGCAGGAATTGTGCGGTCTGTTCGGGCGCCGCGGCGCTTATTTGTTCAGCGGCGGTACATCCGCACAGAATACCGCCTTGGTCACGGCGGGGATGGCGACGTTGCGGGCGCCGATATTGGTGACGCTTCCCGACAAAGCGATGCGGCAACAGTGGCAGGACGATTTGCAGGGATGGGGCGGCGATTGGCCCGTATTGACTTTTCCCGTGCGAACGGAGACGGATTTTACCGTTGCCGCGCATAACCCGGAAAACGACATTGCACGGATGAAAGCATTGGCGGCGCTGGCGGACGGCTCTCCGGCCGTGGTACTGGCGACGGCCGATGCGATGGCGCATCCCGTACCGTCTCCGACCGATTTGGCGGAAGCGACGATGCGGCTGGCGACAGGCACGCAGGTCGACCGTGAGGCGATGTTGGAAACGTGGGTCGCACAGGGGTATGAACGGACCGAGCAGATCGAACGGCGCGGTCATTTTGCCGTGCGCGGGGAAATTGTCGATGTGTATCCGGCACAATGCGAGACACCGATCCGAATCGAGTTTTTCGATACGGAAATCGACAGCATTCGCCATTTCGACTTGGCGACGCAGCGTTCACTGGAGAATTGTCGGGAGGCGGTGATTGTCCCCGTCAAGCCGCCGACGGCGACGGTACCGTTGACCGCCTATACCGAGGGCGGGATGTGGATCTGCGTCGAGGTGGCACGCTGTGCGGAAGAAATCGGCGCACGACGCAAGGAGCAGGGCGCGGCGGCAGGGATATTGCGCTGGGAAACTATCGCGAAAGCACCGGCGTGCGCACTGTATTTTTCGTTGATTTCACAGCGGGTCCCGCAAGTCGATGTGCGGGAACGCTTTCCGTTCGAGGCGAACGGGGTGCCCTCCATGCGGCGGCAGTGGCCGCTGGCGGTGCAGGAGATTCGCCGCTATACGGACGGCGGTCGGGCAGTGGTATTGGCGTCGGGCGATGAAGCGCGCCGTGAAACGATTCGGGAGGTTTTGCGAGAAGCCGATATCCCGTTGCACGACGATGTCGCGTCGGGGCAGGTGACACTGCATGAGGGAGCGCTGTCGGCGGGATTTGAGTGGCCGCAGGAAGGCGTTGTCGTATTGACGGATACGGAGCTTTTCGGAATGCCGAAACGCCGCCGTGCCAAAAGCAAGAGCGATCATGCCATTCGCTATTTCTCGGATTTGGCGGCGGGAGATTATGTCGTGCATCAAGTGCACGGCATCGGCCGTTATACGGGTGTGGAAACAATTGTCACGGACGGCGTGCATCGGGACTATCTGCGGATTGAATATGCCGGTGAGGATCGGCTCTTTTTACCGACGGAACGCATCGGCCAGCTGGAAAAATATATCGCACCGGACGGCAGTGTGCCGCGGTTGCACAAGATGGGCGGCGCCCAATGGGCACGGACCAAGGCGCGCGCCGAGCAGTCGGTCGCGGAGTTGGCGGAAAAATTGACGGCGCTGTATGCGGAGCGCGAAGTCGCGACCGGCTACGCGTTTCCGCCGGACACCCCGTGGCAGCGCGAGTTCGAAGAAGCGTTTCCCTACGAAGAAACGGCCGACCAGTTGCAAGCGGCGGCGGAAATCAAAGCGTCGATGGAGTCGCCGCGGCCGATGGACCGCTTGTTGTGCGGTGATGTCGGCTTCGGCAAGACGGAAGTGGCACTGCGGGCCGTATTCAAAGCGGTCATGGGCGGCAAACAGGTGGCCGTACTGGTACCGACGACGGTGCTTTCGCAGCAGCATTATCGGACGTTTATGGAACGGTTGTCGCCGTTCGGCGTCAGCGTCGGCGTGCTGAACCGCTTTACGGCCGCCAAGGACAAAAAAGACCTCTTGAAGCGCGCCAAGACGAAACGGCTGGACGTACTGATCGGTACGCATGCGTTGTTGAACAAACGGGTCGATTTTGCCGATTTGGGATTGCTCGTCGTCGATGAGGAGCAACGTTTCGGCGTCGTGCAAAAAGAAAAATGGAAGGCGCGGGCAACGGGAATCGATATTTTGACGCTGTCGGCAACGCCGATCCCGCGGACGCTCCATATGTCGCTGGCGGGTGTGCGGGAAATGTCGGTGATTTATACCCCGCCGGAAGAACGTGAGCCGGTGCAAACCTATGTTACGGAAGCGAAAGACAGCACCGTGCGGCAAGCGATTCTTCGGGAATGCGAACGCGGCGGGCAGGTGTATTTCCTCTATAACCGCATCGCGTCCATCGAGCGGATGACGGAACATCTGCAGTCGCTGGTGCCGGAGGACATTGCGTTCGGCGTTGCGCACGGTGCGCTCAGCGGCGAGCAGTTGGAGCGTGTCATGCAGGAATTTTACGACGGCGATATCGATGTACTGGTCTGCACGAGCCTGATTGAAAACGGACTGGACCAGTCGAATGCGAATACCATCATTATTTATGATGCGGACCGCTTGGGGCTGTCGCAGCTGTACCAAATGCGCGGGCGTGTGGGACGCGGAGCGCGCGAAGCCTATGCGTACTTTTTGTATCGTCCGGATAAGATTTTGAATGAAGCGGCGGAAAAACGCCTGTACGCCATTCGTGAGTTCACCGAACTCGGCGCGGGCTTTAAAATCGCGTTGCGGGATTTGGAAATCCGCGGCGCCGGCAACCTGCTCGGCGCGGAGCAGCACGGCAACATGGTGGGCGTAGGCTTTACGACGTACTGCGCCATGCTGGATGAGGCCATCGCCGAACGGCAGGGCAAAGAACCGCGGCGGCAGGCTGCGGCGGGCCCCGTACTCGAACTGGATGTGGAAGCCTATCTGCCGGATACGTATATCCCGGATGAAGCGCAAAAGCTGGAAATGTACCGCCGCTTGGCGGAAATTACCACGCAGTCGGAATGGGAAGATGTTACGGATGAATTGATTGACCGTTTCGGTACGCCGCCGCCGCCGGTGGAAATGCTGCTGGCGGTTGCCAAGCTGCGGATTACGGCGGCACAGGCGGGGATCGGTTTGATTCGCGAACTCAGCGACAGCGTGGAAATTCTCTGGAATCGCCCGCAGGCAATGGCGGATTGGGATATCGGCGCGGTGCCGGATGTCGTGATGAAACGGATGCGGTTTTTGCCATCCGATATTCCGCGTGCTAAAATAGATAAGATACAGTGGCAAATGCCGACTATGGACTTTTTGCCGCAGGTATTGGACGCATTTTTACAAAAACGTACGGCTTGATCCGGAGGGAACAGAGTGAGTAAAGATACATTTTTACGCGGGGCATTTATCCTGACAATGGCGGGCATCATTGTCAAAATCATCGGCGCCGCCAACCGGATATTATTGTCGCGCTTGTTGGGCGGGGAAGGCATCGGTCTCTACCAGATGGCGTACCCGATTTATTTATTGGCGTTGAGCATTTCGTCGGCGGGGCTTCCCGTCGCGATTTCCATCATGGTCGCGGAGAAAAATGCCATCCGCGACTATATCGGCGCGCAACGGGTATTTCGTATTTCGGGAGTGGCGCTGACCATCACGGGGCTGGCGTTCAGTGCGCTTTTATATGTCAGCGCGGGCTGGTTGGTCGATACGGGACTCGTGCGCGATCCGCGGGCGTATTGGGCGCTGATTGCGCTTTCACCGGCGATCTTCGTGGTGACGATCGTATCGGCTTTGCGCGGGTATTTCCAAGGCCTGCAGCAGATGACGCCGACGGCGGTCAGCCAAATCATGGAACAACTCGTGCGCGTGGTGACGATGATCGCGTTTGCGGTATTGCTGCTGCCCTACGGGCTCGAATATGCGGCGGCGGGGGCGACATTCGGCGCGGCGCCTGGCGCATTGGCAGGACTGCTCGTGTTGTTGGGCTACTATTATACGGACCGACATGCCCGTCGACGTGCGCTCTTGCAGCAAGATACATCGCTGCCGCGCGAGCAACTGAGCAGTATCCTTAAACGACTGATTGTCTTGGCGCTGCCGGTGTCATTGGCCAATATTATGCTGCCGGTGGTCGCGAATATCGACCTCTTTATCGTGCCGCACCGGTTGGCGGTGGCAGGGTATTCTGTCGAAGAATCGACCGAACTCTTCGGCTATTTGACGGGGATGGCGACATCGCTGGTCAACTTGCCGACAATCCTGACGGCGTCACTGGCGGCGAGCTTGGTACCGGCGGTATCGGCGGCGTTCATGAAACGCGACACCGACCAGATTTATCGGCGGACGGATGTGGCGATGCGCATTGCCAATCTGCTGACGCTGCCTTCCTTTGTCGGAATGGCGGTCATCGCGACACCGATTTCGCAGATGCTCTATGCGACACCGAATGCCGGCCCGTCGATTCGGATCATGAGTCTGGGCATCTTTCTGCTGGGCATCCAGCAAGTGACGACCGGAATTTTGCAGGGGATGGGACGCACCGCGATACCGCTAATCAATATGGTGGCGAGTGCGGGGGTTAAAATCGTACTCGGCTGGACGCTGACGGCGATTCCCTGGCTCGGTATCGAAGGGGCGGCCTGGGCGACCAATGCCGATTTCGGTGTCGCCGCCGTACTGAACCTGTACTTTTTGCATCGCTATTTGCGGTATCGGATGGATTACGGTCATACATTGCGGATCACCGCGGCGGCGGCGGGCATGGGCGTTTGCACCTATGCGGCGTATGTCGGACTGTACGGCATGCTGCACAGCAATACGCTGTCGACACTCGGCGCGATTGCGGTCGGGGTCGTGGCCTATACGATCGGGCTGGTACTGGTGAAAGGCGTATCTTCGCGTGATGTCGCCGCGATACCGAAAATCGGCGCGAAAGCGGCGGCGGTGATGGCCAAATGGGAGCGACGTATATGAACTGGGAAAGTTGGCTGCAACAGGCGGGATATGACCCCGCCAAAGGTTATCGGATCGGTACGGATCGAATCGAATCGTCGGCGGTGCCGGTGATTGTTCCGTATCCGGACGACGACCGGTATGAGGAGCTGTGCACTCGTGCGCAGGATCGCCCCTTTTTTGTCGTGACGGGCGGAGAAGTCCGTGCCGCCGTGCCGGGCGAAGTATCCGAGGACGATATCGAGGCGGTCATTTTGCCGCCGACTGTCGATACGGCCGCCTCCATGCGGCGTTTGGCCGAAGTCGTGGCCGCCTTGCGTGCGCCGACGGGCTGCCCGTGGGATCGGCGGCAGACGCATGCGTCGTTGCGCCGCTATTTGATCGAAGAGACGTATGAAGTATTGGACGCCATCGATCGCAACGACACGGAAAATCTGCGGGAAGAATTAGGAGACTTGCTTTTGCAGGTCGTATTTCATGCCGCACTCGCCGAGGAAGACGGGCGGTTTACGTTGGCCGATGTCGCTGAAGATGCGGCCCGCAAGATGGTGTACCGCCATCCGCACGTGTTCGATCGGACGGAGACTATCGATGCAAAATCCGTCGTCGATCGTTGGGAAATGCGCAAACAAAAAGAGAAAAAACGTAAGAAAGTGCTGGAAGGCATGATAAAAGGCTTGCCAAGTCTGGTGTTTGCGTGTAGAATACAAGAGAAAACAGCGCGTGTCGGGTTTGATTGGGCGTCGGTTGAACCGGCGTGGGAAAAAGTCCGTGAAGAGTGGACCGAAGTTCGCGAAGCGATGAGCGCCGCGAATCGGGATCATTTGGAAGAGGAATGCGGAGATGTACTTTTTGCCACGGTGAATGTTCTGCGGCACCTCGGTATCGAACCGGAAACGGCACTGCGGCGCGCCAATGACAAATTTTGCCAACGATTTGCTCATGTGGAAGCGCGCGTGCAGAAGTCCGGACGGGACTGGGAAGACGTCACGCCGAACGAACTGGATGCGTACTGGATGGAAGCCAAGCACTTGTCATCCGACAAGTGACTAATCCGGAGCTAGCTCCGAACTGCTCGTTGCGAGCACAGAGTCAAAGGAGGACTTTTTATGAACAAAACTGAGTTGATCGCCAAAGTAGCGGAACAATCCGGCTTGACGAAGAAAGATGCGGAACAAGCGGTAAAAGCTTTGTTTGAAAGCATCAGCGACGAATTGGCCAAAGGGGAAAAAGTACAAATCATCGGCTTCGGCACGTTTGAAGTTCGCGAACGCAAAGCTCGTGAAGGTCATAACCCGTCGAATCCGAGCCAAAAAATCCAGATTCCGGCTTCCAAGAGCCCGGCATTCAAAGCCGGCAAGCAGCTGAAAGAACGTGTCAATGTGAAAAAACCGGCGAAAAAGGCGCGCAAAAAATAAGAAACAGGCAACATAAAAAATCCCGTACGGATATCCGTACGGGATTTTTTGTGCAGTCAGTGGCGATCGCGCACCTTGGCCAAGCGCGAGGCATAGGCGCCGGCGGTCTTGCGCGCCAGTGTGCTCGGAGAAGCGCTGCCGGAGCGCAGGTAGCTGTAACGCGAAATCTCCCGGCCGTCGGTTGCATCGTAGAGCGTATAGGTGACGCCGATGAGGTGTTGGAGCGAGCGTCGCGGCGGGGTGGCATAGGGGATGTAGTCGACATAGGGTTCATAGTCGACGAGATGGCCCTCTTTGTCGTAGACGGGGAGATACGTGATGCGCGGCCGCCAGTCGGTATAGCCCGCACTGACGACGGGGTAGGTTTCCAAGCGATGCACCTGCACGTCGAGTACCGTCTGTACATCGGCGGCATCCGCTTCGGCCGGTGAGGACGCACT
>CABTYA010000045.1 GCA_902488965.1 uncultured Veillonellaceae bacterium | reverse complement strand
GTCTACACGAAAGCCGAAACCGACGACAAGCTGAAAGAAAAAGCGAACGCGGCCGATGTCTATACGAAGACGGACGTAGACGGCAAGCTGGAGGCGAAAGCGGACAAAGCAGATGTAGATGCCAAGTTGGCGAAGAAAGCGGATGCGGCGGACGTAGACACTAAGTTGGCGAAGAAAGCGGATGCGGACAACGTTTACACGAAAGCCGAAGCCGACGACAAGCTGGCGGACAAAGCGAACGCGGCCGATGTCTATACGAAGACGGATGTAGACGGCAAGCTGGAGGCGAAAGCGGACAAAGCAGATGTAGACGCCAAGTTGGCGAAGAAAGCGGATGCGGACAACGTCTACACGAAAGCCGAAGTTGATAAAGAATTCATCAAGAAGGCTAATGCCAGCGATGTAGCGGAAAACGCGAAGAAGATTGAACAAGGCATCAAAGACATGGAACAAGCGAAGACCGACGTGGCAGCCAACAAGAAGGCGATTGCCGGCAATACGGAAGCCATCGCGGGCGTTGCGAAAGAACTCAAACAAGTGGATGCGCGTGTGACGGCGGTCGACCATCGTGTGGACAAAGTCGGTGCACTCAGCGGTGCGCTGGCGGGTCTGAAACCGATGCAGTACGATCCGTTGGCACCGACACAGTTCATGGGAGCGATTTCGACCTACGAAGGCGAGCAGGGCTATGCGCTCGGCGTGGTACATTACACGAAGGAAGACGTGATGCTCCACGGCGGTATCGCCTATGACGGCGACAGCGATATCATGGGCAATATCGGCGTGACGGTCAAGGTCGGTTCGTCGGCAGACAAGGCGGCTATCCCGGCACGGTATCAGGCCGGTCCGATCTCGTCGATTTATGTGATGCAGCAGGAAAACGAACAGATGCAGAAGGACAATGCGGCATTGCAGCAACGGGTGGCCGAGCTGGAACGCATGGTGCGTGAGCTCGCGGCACGATAAGCAGGCGTACGGACACGATAGACGTGTCGTGTCTTATGTACATAGCATTTCTCCTTTTAGAAACACGGTCCGGTGACGGGCCGTGTTTTTATCGGGGACGGTTTCGCTTGTTTCGGCAGTGCGGATAATCGGTCGCTTCGCCGTCAGCGAGATGCCGGCCGGACTCTTTCGGTGCGGACGGATGAGGCCAACCGGCGGAAAGAGCAAGTAAGGACGAGCGGAGATTCGCCCGCAACCGACGGAAAAGCAAAACGCTTTGCGATGACGCAAAGCGTTTTTTGATGGCGAAAATCAAACGTAAGCAACGGAAAGAGCAGGACATCGTGAAAGCGGTCGGTCCGCCTGCGGGACAAGGAGTGGCGGCGGAGCGGGACGTTCGGGGGAAAAGAGCGGCGGCGTGACGTCACGGAGAGGGCATGGATGGACTTTGCGGACGGCCAGCCGTGAGGCGGCGCGGTCGCAGTGAGGGCAGCAACGACCGCCGAGCGTACGGTGCAACGACGGAGTGAACATGCGGCCGTGCGGATGGCGGGGAAAGCAATGCCCGCGGGCGGGCAGAAAAAAGACCGACGGCAACGGGTACAGTCGGTGTGCGGGGCGCGGCAGGTGTGTACTGCCGCAGGGGTGTGCCGCGGGGTCAGTGCCGGTCTTCGGCGAGCACGAGACGCAGGCGGTAAGAGCGTTCGAACTGGTCGGCGTGCTTTTGCAGGGCCTGGCGGATGGTGTGCGGGTCGTCGGCCGCCGTCGATACCAGCGTGAGCTCGGCGCGGTTGTCGGTGCAGTGCAGCATCAGGTCGCGGATGCGGCCTTCGTGGGTGTGGGCGAGGCATTTGGC
Source organism: uncultured Veillonellaceae bacterium (assembly GCA_902488965.1). Classification (GTDB taxonomy): domain Bacteria; phylum Bacillota; class Negativicutes; order Veillonellales; family Negativicoccaceae; genus CAMCNU01. The sequence continues at coordinate 6,194 of CABTYA010000045.1, read as the reverse complement.
GATGGCGAGCAGGACGGAGAGCCGCTTGATGAGACGAAAGTCGCCCGATTCCAACAGGTCGCGGTAGCGGGTGAAGCGGGTGAGTTTGTTGCTGATGCCGTCCTGAAATCCCGCAATCATCGCGCAGATGGCCTGCTCGCGGTGCGTGAGGCCGTAGAGGGGAGCGTTCGCAATGATGTAGGCGCTGTGACGCGCAGTGCTGTAAAAGTTGATGATTTGTCCCGTGTCGTGCAGGCGGGCGGCGGTTTCGAGCCAGATGCGGGCCCGTTCGGGCAGGTGGTAGCGGGTGCTCAGCGCATCGTAGAGGCTGAGCGTGAGACGGGTGACGTAGCGCATGTGGACGTCGTCGTCGAGCGGGAGCGTGGCTCGATAGCCGGCGGTGCTGTCGGCGACCATGTCGTCGGGGAAGAGCATATCGCCGCGATAGTGGTGGGCATAGTCTTGGAAAAAGAGCCCTTCCCGCAGGCCGCAGCCGCTGATGATGAGAACGGGCGCGCCGACGGTGCGCAGCAGCGTGTCGATGGCGATACTGCCGGCGCAGATGATGTCGGCCCGTTCGGCGGAGAGCCCTGAAATGTCGCGCCGTTCGTCGAGCGTGGCACGGCAGAGTTCGTCGGTGAGGGAGCGGACGGTGGCGGGTGCCATGCGATAGTGGTGGAGTTTGGGAATGGGATAATTCGTCCGGCGCTGGTGGATTTTGGCGAGGTTGCGCACGGTGCCGCCGATCCCGATGACGGGGATGCGGGATTTTTTGATTTCGGGGATGGATTTGAGCGCGTCCGTGACGGCGGCTATAATCCGTCGGCGGACAGGGCTTTCGGTGATGCCGGTCGTGCCGTAGGCTTCCGTCAGGGTGAGTGCGCCGATGGGCAGGCTCACGGAGCGGGAGCGCCGCCGCCCGCGGACGACGGAGATTTCCATGCTCGCACCGCCGAGGTCGAAGACGACAAAATCGGATTCGGGCAGCGTATTGGCGACGCCGACGTAGCCGAGTTCGGCTTCGCGTTCGCCGCTGATGATCTCGATGGCAAGTCCCGTTTCGGCGGCAATGCGGTCGCGAAATTCCGCGCCGTTGGTCGCAATCCGCATACTGGCCGTGGTGACGGCAAGCGTGCGGGTCACGTGCAGACGGCGGGCGATGCGGACGAATTGGCGCAGGGTGTCGAGGGTGCGGGCCATGGCCTCTTCGCTTAGGGCACCCGTATCCGTCAGGCCTTGGCTCAGGCGGACGGACACCTTGTCATGGTAGATCTGGTGGTAGGCCGCGGTCGGCCGGTCGGTCAGCACCTCCATGACCGCCAAATGCGCCGAGTTCGATCCGAGGTCGATCAGGGCAATCCGTTCTCTTGTGTTTGCAGCGTTCATATCCTCACTCCTGTTCTACTTGTATTGTACAAAAGGACGGCTTCTTCTGCAACGAATGCAAAAACTCGGTCAAAAGGCGCCGCGGCGAGAGCAGAACGATAAATATGTATTATAATAAAGAGAGCAGGAGGGTGGTGCATGATGAATACCAAACGCGGACGCCTGTACGGCGTCATTCATATCGGTTCGGTGGCGTTGTCGCTGTGTATCGCCGAGTACACGGACAGCCGGCAGGTCAATATCGTCCAAAAGGCGCACCGTGCGGCGGATTTCGGCGAAGAAGTATTTGCGACGGGCTCGCTGTCGTTTACGTCGATTCAGCGGATGTGCCGCTATCTGAACGGGTTCCGCCGAATTTTGGCGGATTATCAAGTGTCCGAGGTGGTCGTGTATGCGACGGCGGTCTTGCGGGAAGCGGACAACCGCCGCATGATTTTGGATCTCATCCGCGTGCATACGACGCTCGATGTACAGGTCGTGGATATGCCGGAGGAAATTTATTTCAAACATTTTGCCTTGCATCATCGGCTGACGCATCCGTACGGCAACGTACGCCAACCGATTGAGGGCGGGGTGTTGTTCGTCGATATTACGTCGAGTTCCGTCGGATTTACCGCATGGAAGGACGATCGGCTGGCGTACCAGCAAAACGTCCACATCGGGACGTTGCGGCTGCTCGAACGTTTTGACCGGCGACAACGCGATGCGCAGTCGTATCCGCAGGCGGTGAGCGAGTACTTGCGGCACATGCTGGCGCCGATTTGGCCGGTGCTCGCCCGCTACGATATCCGCAGTGTCGTCCTGTCGGGACGCGAATCGCGGATGGTGGCGCGGCTCATGGGGGTGCGCAGCAATCACGATATGATGATGCTGTCGCCGGAAAATTTTGCCCGTGTATTTGCCGAGGTCGGCGACAAGACGGCAGCGGGGCTGATGCATTATGACGATATGACCGAGCCGCAGGCCGAGGCGCTGCTGCCGACACTGCATCTTTATGCGGAGGTACTGGCGCATGTCCGTGCCAAGCAGCTGGTGATGATGGGGATTACCTTCTTGTACGGGGCGGTTTTTTATTACGGGGCGCTGATGACGAATGCGCCGGAACTCGAATATTTGCGCGATCAGCACTTGGAGTTGGCGCGTTCGATTGCGTCGCGCTACGGGGGGCATATGGCGCATCTCGATGCCGTCGAGCACGGGGCGGTTGTCCTGACGGATGCCCTGCGGACGATTCACGGCATGACGATGCGCGACCGCTACCTGCTGCGGATGGCGGCGCTTTTGCATTCGGTCGGCAAGTACGTGAACTTGCGCCGCAACAATGAGCATACGTACCACATCATCATGGGGACGGATATATTCGGCTTGAGTGATTTGGAAAAGGAAATGGTCGCGACGATTGCGTATTATAACTACAAAGGCACGCCCAGCGATGATGACGAGGCATTCCGCCGCTTGCCCGAAGGGGTCAAGATGACGATCATCAAGCTGGCGGCGCTCTTGCGGATGGCGATTGCCCTCGACCAAGGGGAAACGCAAAAGATGACCCGTCTTGAGGCGGAACTGGCACGCGGCGAGCTGGTCGTCCGCTATACCTCGCGGCGCGATACCACGCTCGAGCAGTGGACGTGCCGGGAAGTGAACCGTTTCTTTGCCGAAGTATTCGGCGTGAATGTGCGATTGGAAAGGAGGCAGGCGAGATGACCGTACCGGTGTTGGATCACCGCTATTTCCTCAATCGGGAATTGAGCTGGCTCGCATTTAATGAACGGGTGTTGGAAGAAGCGGGCGATGCGAATAACCCGTTGTTGGAACAATTGAATTTTATCGCGATTACATCGTCGAATTTGGATGAATTTTTCATGATTCGTGTGGCGGGGCTGATGCATCAGCGTGCCGGCGGTATCGAACGGCGCGACAATGCGAATATGACGCCGGCCGAGCAGCTGACGGCGATTGCCGCAACGACGCAGGAGCTGATGGCACGGCAGAGCCGCTACTTGGCGAAACTGCTCGCCCGACTGGCGCAGGAAGGGATTGTGGTGCGGCATTTTGACGAGTTGACGGCCGCACAGCAAGAGGAGCTGCATACGTATTTTGCACGGACGATTTATCCCGTCGTGACGCCGCTGGCGGTCGACGCCAGCCATCCGTTTCCGTTTTTGCAGAGCCGCAGTCTCAATGTCGGCGTTCGGCTGCACGGCGAAGACGGCGAGGAGCGGCGTGCGATCTTGCCGGTGCCGGGGGTATTGCCCCGACTGGTCGCACTGGAGGAAACGCAGCAGGAAGGGGCGCGCGAGTTTGTCCTGTTGGAAGAAGTCCTGCAGCATCATGCGGAGGACTTTTTCCGCGGCTTTACCATCACGGAGACCTGCGTGTTCCGCGTGACGCGCGACGCCGACCTCGATATCGACGAAGAAGGCGCGGAAGACCTGCTCGCGGAAGTGGAAAAATCACTCAAACTGCGCCGGCGCGGGGCGGCGGTCCGCTTGGAAATCAATGCGGGCGCATCAGGCGAATTGGAGCGTTTTTTGCGGGCCGAGTTGCAGCTCAATCCCGCGGAAGTTTATCGGATTGAAGGGCCGCTCGACTGCACCGTGTTTTTTGCATTCGGCGATCTCTCGGGCGAGGAGCGGCTGCGCTATGTGCCGTTTCGGCCGCGGACGCCCTATGCGGTACTGACCGCAACGGGCGAGGATATTTTTGCGATGATTCGCGAGCGCGATCTCTTCGTGCATCTGCCGTACGAGTCGTTTGCGCCGGTCGAGCGGCTGGTCGCGGAAGCGGCGGTCGATCCTGAGGTGCTCGCCATCAAGCAGACGCTGTATCGGGTCAGCTCGGACTCGCCGATCGTGAGTGCGCTCGCCAAAGCCGCGGAAAACGGCAAGCAGGTTACCGTCCTCATGGAGGTCAAGGCGCGCTTTGATGAAGAAAACAACATCATCATGGGGCGGCGGCTCGAGCAGGCGGGGGCGCACGTCATCTACGGTCTTGTCGGGGTCAAGACCCACTCGAAATGTACGCTCGTCATTCGCCGCGAATCGGACGGCATTCGCCGCTATGTCCATGTCGGGACGGGCAATTATAACGGCAAAACGGCCAAACTTTACACCGACGTGGGGATCTTTACCTGCAACGAGCAGTTCGGCATCGATGCGACCGCATTTTTCAACCTGCTGTCGGGGTATTCCGACCCGCCGGAGTGGAACAAATTCATCGTCGCGCCGATGGACATGCGGCGGCGCACCGTCGAGCTGATCGATCGGGAAATCGCCTGGGCTCGACGCGGTGAGCCCGCCCGCATCACCGCCAAGATGAATTCGCTGCTCGATCGGGAGATGATCCTGAAACTCTACGAAGCGTCGCAGGCGGGCGTCGAAATCGACCTCATCGTCCGCGGAATCTGCGTCCTCAAGCCCGGCATTGCGGGCGTGAGCGACCATATCCGTGTGCGCAGTATCGTGGGGCGTTTCCTCGAACACAGTCGCATCTTCCGCTTTGCGAACGGCGGCCGCGAAGAGGTGTACATCAGCTCGGCGGACTGGATGCCGCGCAACCTCAACGACCGCGTCGAGCTGATGGCGCCCGTCGAAGAGCCGGCGCACCGCGAGCGACTGTGCCGCATCCTGGAGGTCGAGCTGGCGGACAATCAGAAGGCGCACATCATGCACGCCGACGGAACGTATACCAAGACGGTCGCCACGTCCGATCCGCTCAACAGTCAGGACTATTTCCGGGAACTGGCGGAAAAGCGGGATCGCCCCGCGAAAATGACCCTGCGCCAGCGGCTCGAACCGTACTATTCGGATAGTTGGTAAGAAATGTCCACCGGAGATACTACATTTGGCATATGCCGACAGAGAAACCAATTTCTCTGTCGTCATTGTTTTGGGTAAAAGTGGAGAAAAATCTCCAATAAAAGCAAAAAAACAGACCTATTTACACAAAAAGAGCAGTAAAACAGGAGCAAAATGTTTCTATAATGAAAACATAATATTCGACTCGGAAACGGAAACGGGAAAACAAGTCGATTTTGTACATTCCGAGTGGACACGTGATAAAGCCCTACTGCTCGCCTGTCAACGTGTGGATAACAATCATAACGAGCGGACAAAAATGTCCGATTAAAATATTAGAGAAATTCCCTTCCATGCCCTGAAAACAGGGATTGTCAACCGCAAACCTTTGACACTCAATGTCCGCCTATGGTAGAATTTGCACGTTGGAGGTTTGATTATGAGGACAAATTGGAAAGCATATCTCTCTCCTTCCTTCGTGAGTGTCGCCGTGATACTTTGGTGTGCGATGTGGCTGGTCGGCTTTGCGCTGCCGCCGCAGACGGTCGTATTGACCGTGGACGGCACACAGCGGCAGGTCACGACATCCGCCCGTTCGGCGGCGGGAATTTTGCAGGAAGCGGGAGTCCCTCTCGGTAGTCATGACCGTGTCATGATGACGCGCGACAAGGCGACGGGAGACACACGAATCGAAGTCGTACGCGGGGTACCGATCACGGTGACCGACGGCGCGACAACGAGCGAGACCGTCATCGCGGCCCGTACGGTCGGCGAAGCGGCCCGTGCACTGGGGTACGATTTGACGAAGTACACGCCCTTGCAGGCGGAAACCGATCCGCTGCTGGCGGGGATGACCGTCACGATGGCGCCGTGCACGAAAGACACGGTGCAAGTGGAAGAAACCATCGCCTATGAGACGATCGTACAGCCGAACGATCGGATGCGGATGGGGGAAGAACATCTGGTGACCGCCGGTCAAAACGGCAAACGTAAAGTGACCTATGAACGGGTCATGGTGAACGGCAAGGAATT
>CABTYA010000044.1 GCA_902488965.1 uncultured Veillonellaceae bacterium | reverse complement strand
TGGAGCGGGTGAAGGGAATCGAACCCTCGTAGCCAGCTTGGAAGGCTGGAGCTCTACCATTGAGCTACACCCGCCGATAAAAATGGTCGGAGCAGCAGGATTTGAACCTGCGACCTCTTGGTCCCGAACCAAGCGCGCTACCAAACTGCGCCATGCCCCGATAGCAATTATTATAGCAAACAATTTTTCTCTTGTCACCCCCCTTTTTCAAATTTTTTGCAGAAAAATGATTTTTGTTGCCGAAGCGGATCGGATCGGCGTTGATCGGCATACCGCGCACGGAAGGCAGACGGATTCTGTTATAATACAAGTAACAGTCAGCGAGAGGAGTACAGTATGGAAAAACGGGACTTGGTAGACGAATATCGGATCGCGATGGCGGAATACTTGCAGTGGCTCGGCGCCGCATCGTCGCATTATGCGCATGTGCCGCAGGTGGCCGAGATCTTGACGCGCATGCGGCAGGACGAGATGCTCTACAAGATGATGGCGCAAAAGGGGCTGTATCAGTACCGCGTACGGATGGACGAGGAAATTTACCGCGAAGTGAAAGGACGCTTTGAGGAGCAGTGGGGAGAGCTCGATGCGGCGACGCATGCGGCGCTTTCTCCTGAAGAGTTGGCGGAGTGGGACAAGGTGGCGAGCGAGATGCGTTCCTGCCATGCGGCCATGATGAAGGCGGCGGACGACTGGTTTTTCCGTGAGGGGATGCGCGCGTCGGAGCCGAAAGGCTGTCTGGGCGTGACGGCCGGTGCGGTGATGCTCCCGCTGTTGGCGGCCGGATGGTGGTTGTACTGACGGATGCTTGTTGGTTCTTGCGGGCGGATATGCTATAATAAACACACCTAGCAGAGGAGGTAGCGGAGATGGCAAAACACATTTTGACATTGAACACGGTCTCGCTTCAGACGACGGCCAAACACGGCGGTTGCGGTGAATGCCAGACATCCTGCCAGTCGGCGTGCAAGACAAGCTGCACGATCGGCAATCAGGTCTGCAAACAACGCGAGCGCTGATCTGCTGAGGTCCTTTGCCGCTTCGGCAAAGGACCTTTTTACTTACGGAAATACGGAAAGGGTTGGAGTATGAGTACGGTTAAGGATGCGGTACGGCCGCTGATTCATAAGTTTTATCAGGAAGGGCTGTACATTGTGATGGACGTCAACAGCGGGATTGTACATTTGACCGACAAGTTGACGTATGAACTGCTCGATGTCTACGACGGGAGCAATCGCGAGGAGGCATTGGCGGCGCTGGCGAAGAAGTATCCGGAGGAGGATATTCGGACGGCGATGGACGAAGTGGACGAATTGATCGCGCAGGAATTTTTGTATGCGCCGATGGACGATTCGTTTACGGTGGCGTTGGAAGAACGGCCGATCGTCAAAGCGTTGTGCCTGAATATCGCGCATGATTGCAACTTGCGGTGCAAGTACTGTTTCGCCGGCCAAGGCGGATACGGGAAGTGGCGCGAGTTGATGTCGTTTGACGTGGCGCGGCGGGCGGTCGATTTTCTGATTGCGCACAGCGGACCGCGGCAGCATTGTGAGATTGACTTTTTCGGCGGCGAGCCGCTGATGAATTTCCACACGGTGCAGCAAACGGTGGAGTATATCCGCGCGCAGGAGAAAAAACACGGCAAGATTTTCAAATTGACGCTGACGACGAACGGGATGCTGCTGGACGAGAAAAAGGTGCAGTATTTCAACGACAATCATATCAGTCTGGTCTTGAGCCTTGACGGCCGCGAAGCGGTGCATAACGACATGCGTCCGGGGGTTCGCGGTGAAGGGACGTACCGGCAGATTCGGGACAATCTGTCGTATGCGGTGACGCATCGCAACGGCGAAGAGTACTATGTCCGCGGGACGTTCACGTCGAAAAATCTCGACTTTACGACGGACGTGCTCGATATGGTCGATCAGGGATTTGACGAGTTGTCGATGGAACCGGTCGTCGGCGAAGACGACGAATTTGCGATTCGCAAGGAGCATTTGCCGCGGATTTTCGCCGAGTATGAAAAGCTCGCACGGGCGTATCTCGAACGGTATCGGGAAGGGCGGCCGTTTACGTTCTTCCATTTCAATATGGATTTGTATCGCGGGCCGTGTATCCAAAAACGCTTGCGCGGCTGCGGCGCGGGGCATGAGTATATGGCGGTCGTGCCGAACGGGGACATCTATCCCTGTCATCAGTTCGTCGGCCGCGACGGCTATGTCATCGGCAACGTCAAGACGGGCCTTCGGGATATGGACAGTCCGCGCGAGTTTCGCGAAAACCACGTGTTGCGCAAAGAGGCATGCAAGGATTGCTGGGCGAAGTTTTACTGCTCGGGCGGCTGCCATGCGAACAACGAGACCTTTGCGGGCGACATTCACGTACCGTATGAGGTCAGCTGCGAGATTCAAAAGAAGCGCATCGAGTGCGCATTGATGATTCAGGCGAAGTTGGCACTGATGGAGCGGGAAAAAGAGGCGGCGGAGGCGTAATTGTCCCCACGTTCTTTTTTCAGTATAATAGCAATAGGTACAGTTGATTGACGGACAGCTTACAGAAAGGACGGATTACGATGAAACAACAACTGAAACGGGTAGTGGCGGGTGTGTTGGTGGCCGGTATGCTGGGCACGAGCGCGGTGGCGACGGTCGGTGCGATCGACTTGGGCGGATTGCTCGGCGGTGTTCTCAAAGTCGGCGGCGTCGGCTACTTGGTGGATCGGTTCTCCGGCCAGCTGGACGGATTTATTAATAAGCTCTTGCGTCAGAGCGGTGCGGAAACGACGTATGCGACCAAGGTCGTGCCGATCGTCAGCATCGGTGGCAAGGGCTATATCGGCGCGGTGCAAGTTGTCGGACCGCAGGCGGCCGTCGACAAAGTGGAAGCGGTGGCGCAGGTGGAAGGCAGTTTCAATGATCAGTTGTTCCGCATTCGCGGGCTGGTGCCGACCGACAGCAAGAACCCGACCAAAATCAATCGGGTGGACGGTGTCGGCGTGTCGGCGATCATTGACGTACGGATTTGAGTGAAACGGAATCGCCCCGTCACGGTCATCGGACGGAGCGATTCTTTTGTGTAGAGGAGACGCATATGAAACAATGGATATGGGCGGCAGCTCTCACGACGGTGCTGGCGTGGCCGGCGGCGGCGGCGGATCTGACGCTGGCGGAAAAATCGGATGTGTTGGAGTCGACGCTGTACGGACAGACGATGTCGGGGGCGCTGACGACGCGGCTCGACGAGTTGCAATACGACGTGTACGGCGGGACGTTCCGCGACGCGGGTCTTTCCGAACAGGTAGAGACGCTTTATGACGATGTCATCAAAAGCGATACGAACGAACCGTCGCTAGCGATTCGGCTGCATACGTTGGAATGGCAGTTGCAAAATCAGGTGACGGATCGGCCGATTATCGAGATTGCGGGCGGCTTGGAACGGACGGTCTACGGCGCCCTCAAGACGGGGTCGCTCCGTACACGGGTGAAAGACCTCGAAGAAACGGTCTATCGCGGCAAGCATTATGAATTGAAACAGGTCGAAGTGCCCGCGGGGACGGTATTTAAGATTTCGCTGGCGCAGGATGTCGGCACGAAGCTCAGTCAGGAAGGCGATACGATCCGGTTTACGGTGTCGGAAGATGTCTTTGTCGATGACGTGCTGGTCCTGCCGAAAGGCTCGATGGGGCACGGTGAAATCACCAAGGTGAAACAGCCGAAGCGCTTCGGCCGCAACGGTGAAATCAAAATCGCCTTCAATCAGGTATTCGGCATTGCCGATGAACCGATTGCGACTGTACTCGGACCGGAGGCGCAGGAACGCTTGAAACGCGAAGCGGCGGCGGTCGGCGCATCGGCGGTCGGCGCGATGGTACTCGGACCGATCGGATTGGTCGGCGGGTATTTCGTGCGCGGTACGGATGTCGATATGCCGGCGGGCACGGAGCTGTATATCCAAGTACAGGACACGGTGGCGGCGTACGGTGTCGCGCAAGTCAGCGGCGCACCGACGTATACGGCACGCGATATCGTGATTTCGTCGGCGGCGGCCAAGGAGAAAAAAGCACGGCCGGCGGACGGCTTGGCGGTACTGGAAGAAAAACTCTCCGCACCGGCCAAAGCGGACAGCACGGTTGATGCGGACGGCGTGAACGATGCCGCTACGGACGCGGTCAAGGCGGATGCGAAGGCCAAGGCGGAGACGGTGAAAGCCGATGCCAAGGCGAAAGCGGAGGCGGCGAAGGCGGATGCCAAGGCGAAAGCGGAGGCGTCGAAGGCTGACGCCAAAGCCAAAGCGGCGGCGGCGAAAGCCGATGCCAAAGCCAAAGCGGACGCGGCCAAGAGCAACGCCGTTGTCACGGAAGAAGAACCGGTTAAGATTGAACGTATCGAAACGGACGATGATGAATTGCCGGTGGTCATCATTCGGCAAGAATCATGAGACGGGGATATATCGTCGGCGGCCTCTTGTGGGGGTGCTGCTGGGTGACGGGAGCGGCGCTGGCGGCGCCGCTTCCCGTCGTGTCGCCGGAGATCCGAATCGATGCCGATCACTTTGTGTACGGGGGAGAAACGGGAGGGCTTTCGGCGGACGGTGAGGTGGAGGTCCGCTGGCGCGATCATCTCGTGACGGCGCCCGCACTCATCGGTAATACACGCACGCAGGAGTACCGTCTGCCGCAGACGGGGCACTGGACGAATACTGCGGCGGGCATCGACCTCGTGATGACGAACGCACGCTATGACGGACAGGCCCGGCAGGCGACACTGGCGCAGGCGGAAGGGCGATACGACGCGCTCTATATCCGCGGCGAAGAGGCTGTCTACGACAAGACGGGCGGCGGCACGTTGCGGCACGGCATGGTGACGACGCCGTCGGCGATGGCGCAGGTGCCGGACTATCGGATGGAAGCCGAAGAAGTCCGTATCTCGCCGGACGGCAAGCTCGTTGCCTATCAGGCGTCGTTTTATATTAAACGTTGGCGCTTGTTTACGCTGGGCACATACCGGGCGCGGGTAGGGAAGAAACAGAAGCGGGAAATGAGCTTCATGTCCTTTATTCCGCGGCCGATTTATCGCCAGCATAACGGGTTCGGTTTGCGGCTCACGCCCTCGTATCCGATCGGCGACCGCTGGGACGTATTTTTGCATGCGGATTGGTATATGCGCACAGGGTTCAAGCCCGATGTCGGCTTGCGCTACACGGCGCCGAAGTGGACGGCAACGGTGCATTACGGCAAGGAAGAAAGCATCTTTAACGATGACTCGATTTGGCTGGAACGGCGGCCGGAACTTAAATGGTCGACCGACCGCCTATATGTGAGGGACGGTCTGTATGCGCAGGCGTCGGCAAGCTGGGGCCGCTGGAATGAGGACGCCATCCGCGGGACACATGTCGGCTGGAACCTGCAGTTCGGAACGGATCCAATCCGTTTGGCGAAGGCATGGACGCTGACGGCGACCGCCGGTTTCCGGCAGGACCGTTACAGCGTCAATTCGTCGATTCGCAACGACGGCTACTACCACGTGCAGGCGGATTACGATAACGGCGGCCGCTGGTCGGCATGGACGGCGGTGGACGATCATCACCTGAACCGCATCTCGCCGTACCGGTTTGACCGTTGGGAAGTGGAACGGGCGGTTGTTGTCGGCACGAAGTACCAAATCGACCGCTTGAACGCGATCGGTGTCGAATGTCGCTGGGACACGGCGCACGGCACATTGCACGATGTCGATTACACGTGGTATCGGGATATGCATTCATTCGCAGGGACACTGACCTATCGTGCCAAGCAGGGACAGATTCGGCTGGATATTTGGGCGAAGGATTTTTGACGGAGGACGCATGAAGCGAGCAATCGTTGTGGCGGGCCTCGGTGCGCTGATGGCGGGCGGCGGCTATGCGGCGGAGCGGACGGAATCGCCGCTCCCGCCGACACCGTCCGTGGCGACGCCGCGGGTGGTGCGTGCGGCGGAGTTGGCGCATCCGTGGGGCCTGCAGGTACAGCCTGACCCGACCGGAGCGGTCGTAACACGCGAACCGCTGCCGGTCGTCCGTCGTGAGCCGCCTCCCGTGTTACGGGGAATCGTGGCGCACGGTGCGCGGCGGCTGGCCCTGTGGGAAACGGCGGCGGGAACGTCCGTGACGGCAGTCGGGGAAACTGTCGGCGCATGGACGGTGGCGGATATGACGGATACGCAGGTGACCGTCGTGTGCGGCGGCGAGGTCATGACGGTGCCGCTGACGGAGGAATCATGAAACGAATCGCAATTTGGGTCGGCGCGCTCTGCTGGCTCACGGGAATCGGCGCGCAGGCCGCCGCGGATCTGCCGCCTGCGGAACCGGTCGAGATGCATGTGCGCCAAGCGCCGTTGCGGGATGTGCTCACGGGGTTGGCACGGCTCAGCGGCGACAATCTGATCATTGCGGGCGATGTGGACGGCACGGTGACGATTGACATTACGGGTGCGACGCCGGAAGAAGCGCTGGCGTGGACGGCGGCAGCCGGCCATGTCGTCATCGAACGGCAGGGCAATGCCCGCATCGTCTATGCCAAGTCGGGGACGAGCGATCAGGCGCGCGAAGCCGCGGCGATTCCGCTCCGGTATGCCGATGTCGAAACCATTCGGGACAATCTGACGGCCATCCTGCCGCCGGAGCGGGTGCGGATGAACCCCGCCGCGGGCAGTGTCGTCGTCTACGGCACGGGTCGTGAGATCGCACAGGCACGGGCCGTCGTCGCAGCGCTCGATCGGGCGGTGCGGCAGGTACAGGTCGAAGTGGAAGTCGTATCGGTGCATCGCGACCGCGCGAAAGAAATCGGTGTCGATTGGGACTGGTCGGGAATCTCGACCGCGACCGCGCCGACACCCGCCGGCTATACGGCGCTGACATTCGGCACGGCGGCGGGCGGCCACCCCTATACATGGCTCGTGCGGGCCAAACTGGACGCCCTGGTCGCGGACGGGTCGGCGGAAATCTTGGCGCGGCCGAATATCATGACGCTCAACGGTCATGAGGCGAGTATCCTGATCGGCAACAAAATTCCCGTTGCGGTCGAACGCGGACGGGGCGACGATGTCGTGACGACGACCGAGTACCGCGACGCGGGGATTCGCCTGCGCTATACGCCGTATATCGGGGCGGACGGGAGCATCACGGCGTGCATTTATGCGGAAGTCGCGACGCCGTATCTCGAGCCCGCGCTGAAAGCGTATCGGATTGTCACGCGCGAAGCGCAGACGACGGTCTGTCTCCAAGACGGCGAGCCGCTGGTCATCGGCGGACTGACCGACCGCGAGCGGGAACTGAGCGAGCGCCGAGTGCCGCTCTTGGCGGATATCCCGCTCTTGGGTAAGCTGTTTCGCCACCGCGACGAAGCGCAGCGGGAGTCGGAAGTGATGATATTCGTAACGGCGCACACCGTGTCGCCGACGGACGGAAAGGACAGGAATGAAAGAAATCAGAGTCACGGGGCTGAGCAAATCGTTCGGCATTGATACCGTGTTTACAGGGGTCGATTTGCGTCTGGAACTCGGACGGCGGATCGGCCTCGTCGGCCGTAACGGCGCCGGAAAATCGACCTTACTCAAATGTATATTGGGACTCACGGAGACGGACGACGGCTCGGTGAAACTGGCCGACGGCGCGACAATCGGCTATTTGCAGCAGGATATTGACTTCGGCGGACGGACGGTACGTGAGGAAATGGCCGTGGCGTGGACGGACTTGCTGCGCTGCCGAGATGAGATGGAGCAACTGGCGGCGGCGATGCGTGACGGCGCGGACGATGCCGATACCGTTCGTCGCTATGGTGCGCTGCAGCAGCGGTTCGAGTGGCTCGGCGGCTACGACTACGAGGCGAAGACCAAACGGATTTTGCGGGCGCTGGGATTTACGGACGGCGACTGGGAGCGGGCGGCCGGCTCGTTTTCCGGCGGTCAAAAGACCCGGCTCAATCTGGCGAAAGCCTTGGTGCGGCGGCCGGATTTTCTGTTGCTGGACGAACCGACCAACCACCT
>CABTYA010000043.1 GCA_902488965.1 uncultured Veillonellaceae bacterium | reverse complement strand
GGGGGTCGGGTAGGGGGGGGGCGGAACGGGGCCATGCGGGGGAAATGGAAACCCTGCTGCATCTGCCGATGGAATCCTTCGGCGGTGCGGGCCAAGAGCCGACGACGATCCGGACCGCGATGAGCGATGCGCAGATCCGCCAAACGGCGGCCGCCGCGATGGACGCCGTTCCGTATATTATCGGGTTCAACAATCACCAAGGCTCGAAAGCGACTTCGGACGCGCGGGTCATGCGGGCGGTTCTCGCGGAAGCGCAGGCACGGCATCTGTTTTATGTGGACAGTCGCACGGCGGCATCGAGTGTCGGCATGGCGACAGCCCGCGAGATGGGCGTTGCGACGAATGCCAATGCGCTCTTTTTGGATAACTCGGCTGACGAGGCGGCCATCTGCGGGCAAATCCGTGAAGCCGTCCGAATCGCGCAGCGCGACGGCACCGCCGTTGTCATCGGGCATGCCCGGCCGACGACCGCGGCCGCATTGCGGACGATGATCGACGAGATTGAGGCCGAAGGTGTGGAATTGGTATTCGTATCGGAATTGGTCGGGTGAGATGATGGAATGGTGGAGTACGGATGTTTCCTGGTGGACGTTGGCGTTGCTGCTGGCGGCGGGATTTTTGGCGGCGTGGATTGACGCTATCGTCGGCGGCGGGGGCGTGATTTCTCTGCCGGCGGTTCTCCTGACGGGGATACCGCCGACGACGGCACTGGGCACGAATAAATTGGCGGCGATTGCCGGCGTGGTAACGGCAAGCGTGACGTTTTGGCGCGGCGGCCGGGTCCGCAAGCGGTTGGTCATGCGGCTTTTTCCCGTGGCGGTGGCGGCGGCCGCACTCGGCTCGTATACGGTCATGCATGTGCCGCCGATGTACCTTGAGCCGATAATCATTGCGGCGCTGCTGGCGGTGAGCGGTTTCGTCCTGCTGAAAAAAGATTTGGGACGTGTGGCGAGCTATCGGGGCGAGCGGACGAAAATTTGGCTGTTGATGGTACTGATGACGATGGCGTTTGCGTTTTACGACGGCTTTATCGGACCGGGGACGGGCGCCTTTTTCATGATGGCGTTTGCCACGCTGGGGTTTGATTTTGTGCATGCGTCGGGCAACAGCCGTGTCCTCAATCTGGGGAGCAATTTGGGCAGTTTGCTGTTTTTCCTGACGGTCGGCGAGGTGCATCTTCTCTACGGCGTGGTGATGGCCTGCGGCATGACGGCGGGCGGCTATGTCGGCGCGCGGACGGCGATGAGCCGCGGTGCGGGATTTGTACGGATTGTTTTCATGTTGGTGACGGGATCGATGATTCTGCGGCTGGGCTGGCAATATTTGGCGGGAGGACAATGATGGAAACGGTATTGATTTCGGGCGGTACGTCGGGAATCGGTCTGGCGACGGCGGCGGCGGTGGCGGCGCGCGGTCTTGTTCCCGTTCTGATGGGGCGCGATGCGGCGCGCGGCCAAGCGGCTTGCGAGCAAGTACCGACCGCCGTGTTTGCGGCGGGCGACGTGACCGTCGCGGACGATGTCGAGCGGGCGGTGCGGACGGCGGCGGCACACGGCACGCCGATCGGTCTGGTGACGGCGGCGGGGGTCTACCGCGAGTGCTTGGCGGCGGAAGAAACGGCGGCGGCCGCCGCCCGTGATATGGCGGTCAATCTGTATGGCACGATGGCGCTCTGCCGGGCGATGTTCCCGTATCTGCGCCGCGCGCGAGGCGCAGTGGTGACCGTCGCTTCCGACGCGGCGATCAACGGCAACGTCGGTGCCAGTACCTATGCGGCGACGAAGGGGGCGGTGGCGGCGTACAGCCGCTCGCTCAGTGCGGAGTGGTCGATTTACGGCGTGCGGGTGAACTGCGTTCTGCCCGGCGATATCGACACGCCCGCGACGCGCACGCTGTATCCGACACCCGAGGAACGGACGGAGCTGGGGGCGTTGTACCCTCTCGGACGGATCGGTACGGCGGCGGAAGTCGCGGCGGTCATCGATTTTTTGTTGTCGCCGGCGGCGGGATTTGTTACAGGCGCCTGGTGGACGGTGGACGGCGGCTTGACGGCACGCTGAATGACAGCAACGGCGGAGACGGACTCCGCCGTTTTTTATTTTGCGGCCAAAACGAAACCGTATTGACGGAAAATTTTGGGGCGGCGCATGGCCCGTATTCGGGCGGTCGGCCGGGGGCAAGGCGAGGCGCGCGAGGAATCCGTTTGCCCGGATTCCGACAAGATATCGAAAAATATGATATAATAAAGACACGGATAACTTTGATTTGTCAAAGGAGTGACATGCGATGAAACAACACGAACATGAAGACATGATTTCCGAAGAAGTCGTGGCCACGGGAGAAACGGATACACAAGAAAAAGAAGGACGCTGCCCGCACCGTCACGAAGGCGGATCGGGACATCATCACCATCATCACCACGAAGGCGAGCATGCTTGCTGCTACGGGGAAGGACACGCGGACAAACACGAAGGCGGTCATTGCCCGCATCGTCGCGAAGACAGCGACGGTACGCGCCGCACGCATGACGAACCGCGTGAAGGCGGCCGTTGCCCGCATCGTCGGGCGGACAGTGACGGCACCCGCCGTACGCATTCCGATCCCCGCCCGCTCAACGAAGAAGATGAAGCGGCGGAAAACCTCATTCGCTGGGGTGCGGCACGTGCCGGCGTCTTGGCGTTGACGCCGCTGGTCAGCGGGATTGCGCTGATGGCCAATGAAGTGTACATGATCGGCCGCTTGGCGAAGGTCTACGGTGTCAAGCTCTCCGATCGGGCGATTATGGGATTCCTCGGTGCATTCGGTGCGCGTGTCGTCGGCAAAGTGGCGATTGCGATGATTCCGTTGCCGGGTTTGTCGGTACCGGTTGCGATTTCGGTCACCTACGGACTGGGCCGTGTCGCACAGTCGTGGGTCAAAGACGGCATGCCGGTCGATATGCAGCCCTATGTGGAAAAATTCTCCGACCTCAAGGCGGAAGGGGAAGCCAAAGTTGAAGAATTGGCCGACAATCCGCAAAAAGACGAACCGCTCGGCGATGAAACCAAACACTTCGGCGCCGAAGCCAAAGAAGAAATGAAAGAAACCGCCGGCCGCGGACTGGGCAAAGCCGCCCGTGTCGCGGACAAAGCCGTCACCGACCTGCTGTTGATGCTCGGCGTATCGCAGGCGACGATTGATGATAAGAAGGCATTGGCGAAAGGAGTCTTGGAAGTGACGAAGGAAACGACGGGCGAACTGGCCTCGGAATGGAAAGAAAAAGTCTCGGAAGTCGCGGAAGAAGCGAAAGAACGTGCGGCGAAAGCCAAAGAACAGGCACACGAAGCCGCAGGCGACTGGAAAGAAAAACTCGACCGCAAAGTCGATGAAATCAAGGACGACAGCGAAGACCTGAAAGAACGGGCGAAAGACAAAGCGGCCGATTGGAAAGAACAGGCGCAGGAACAGCATGCGCAGTTCAAAGAACGTGTCCATGAAAAAGCCGAAGAATTCAAACGCGACGCCCAAAAGGCGGGAGAAGCGGCGAGTGAAGCGGCCGACGAAGTCAAAGCCGATGTCAAAGACGCAGCGGCAAAGGCCAAAGACAAAGCGGAAGATGTCGCGGACGACGTGAAAGACGCGGCGGCGGATGCTAAAGACAAAGCGAAAGATGTGGCGGGCGATGTCAAAGAGAAAGCGGTAGAAGCCAAAGACGATGCGAAGGAATGGGCGGAAGATACCGCGAAAAAACTGAAGTCCTAAGGAGGTCTGCCCGTGTCCATAGGAAATATAGCACGCTATCTGTTGCGGTTTTATTCCACGAAAAAACTGTTTCGTTATTTCGGCACGATGGGACGGCGGATGTCGTTCATGCGCGAAGCGGTGACGATGTTTTTCTGCATCCGTGACGCGCGGACGCCGCTCTTTGTTCGGGTGGTCTTGATCGGTGCGATCGGGTACCTCCTGACGCCGGTCGATCTCGTACCGGATGTGCTGGTCGGCCTCGGCTGGCTGGACGATACGGCGGTGATTGCGGCGGCGATGCGATTGGCACGCGCCTATATCCAGCCGGAACATGTCATGGCGGCGAAACGGTTCTTCCCGTTTTGAGTATGATAAAAACCTCTCATTTCCGTAGAAATGAGAGGTTTTTTGGCGACCGTTCAGCGATCCTCGTCCGGGGAAGATACGGGCCGCGCGGGCGGACCGGCGATGCGGCGCGGACGGGTCCGACGGTCGAGGTCGTAGGGGATGCTCGTCCCGCAGCCGATACATTTGATGCGGCCGCGGCGCCGTTCGATCTGGCTCTGAAAGAGCGCGAGTTCTTTTTTGCAATAGGGACAAACAATGATGTGATTCATGATACTCCTCCTGGGTTCAGTATACTGGTCGGCGGCCGTGCGGGCAAGTGCGGCGGGCGCGGTTTTTTGACATTTACGGAGGAGGCGGGTACAATGAATAGGATTACCCGGTGCGGATCGGGGGAGAGAGGGGGCTTTCGGTGTATACGCATCGATTACGTGTACGGTTTTATCATACGGACGGCATGCAGGTGACCCATCATGCCAACTATATTTTGTGGTTTGAGGCAGCACGGGTCGAGTTTTTCCGCTCGGTCGGCGTATCGTTGGTCGATTTGATGAATGACGGCTATGTGTTTCCGATCCTGCATGTGGAATGCGACTACATCCATTCGTCGTACTATGACGATGAGCTTGAAGTGCGGTTGCGCTTGGTCAAGATGACGCGGGCGCAGATGGTATTTCGTTATGAAGTCGTGCGACCCGCCGACGATACGCGGATTTGTACGGGGCTTACGAAGGGGACCTTTACCAAATCGGCCACGGGGCGGATCAGTCGGATGCCGATGGAGTATTATACGAAATTTATTCCCTACGTGGAGGCCGAATGAGTCCGACCATCGGGGTATTGGACTCGGGGGTCGGCGGGTTGACGGTGCTGGCGGCGCTCGCAGAGCGTTTGCCGTCGGTGTCGACGGTGTACTTGGGAGATACGGCGCGCAATCCCTACGGCGAGAAAACGCCCGCCGAGATTACCGCCATGGCGCGGGAAGGACTGCGGTTTTTGCGGGCGGCGGGCGCCACGGTCGTCGTTGTCGCCTGCAACACGATCACCTTTGCGGCGCTGCCCGTGCTGGCACGTGAAGCGCATTTCCCTTGCATCGGGATGCCGCGGGACATCGCTTGGCCGAGCGACGCACGGCATGTGGCGGTCGCGGCGACATCGGCCACGATTGCGACCCATGCGCATCGCGAGGCGATTCGGCGCACGCACCCGCACCTGCAGGTGACCGAGACGGCCTGCGAAGGGCTGGCGGCAGCCATCGAGCAAGGCGATACGGCGGCGGCCGCCGCACGGATTCAGGCGGCGGTACGCTGCTGGACGGACGTCGATACGGTGTTGTGGGCCTGCACGCATTATCCGCTGGTCGCCGATTTGTGGCGGGCGGCGATGCCGTCCTGCCGGTGGCTGGATCCCGCGACGGCAGTGGCGGACGAAGTCGCGCGGCGGTTGACGGATGTGCCGACGGGCCGAGGCACCGTGCGGCTGTGTTTTACCGACGAACGGGCGGCGGCGGGACTGCGACGGACAGCCTATGCCGCGCACCCGTGGGAAGTCGTCGATATCAGTGAGAAAAGAGGCGGAAGATGAGTATGTATACCGGTTTACAAATCGTCATGACATTGTTGGTGCTCGTGACGCTGGTCTATGTGGCCTATCGGTTGGTATGTATCGTCCAAGGGGATATGCACTTTGTCGCGCTCCCCACGGGGAAAGCCGCGCGTCGCAAGGCACGGCCGGCGCTTCCTCCGGGAGCGGTACGGTTTACGTTGGAAGAAGCCGACAGGCAGCGGCTCGTATTGATAGGGGAGATTTCCCTGTACAATGACGGCAAGCAGCAGGGCACGATTATGGACTGCTTCGGGCGGGCGTACTTGCCCGCAGAGCAATATCCCGACCTGCAGATGCGGGTGCGACTGACGCCCGTCGACGCACCGCGGCAGGACGGCTACTGGGAGGCGGTACTCGTCCCCGCGCGGACGGGGCTGCGCACGCGGATCGAGATTACGATCGAGGCGCTCCGCGGTTCGCTCACGGATGCGATCGCCGATTTCGGCAAAGCGGATTTCGACGTACTGTATCAGGTCGTCGGCCGCAGTGACTGGTACTATGACAAGACCCGTTTGACTTTGACGGGCGAAGATATTCGCAGCGAATGGTTGCGCAAGGGGGTGGCACAGCGATGAAACCGGAACTGACACTCGTACCGGTCAAAACGCGGGTATTGACCGATGATGACAACATTGTCGATGCGGTGGAACTCTACGGCGGCCATTTGGTCGGACCGGACGATATCGTCTGTGTGGCGGAAAGCGTCGTCGCCATTACCCAGGGCGAATTTACCCGCCCCGAAGTGCTTCGGCCGTCCTGGCAGGCACGGCTGATGAACCGTTTTGTCCCGGCGGAAGGATCGATGGCGTCGATTTACGGCATGCAGTCCGCGATGGAAAAAGAAGGCGAATGGAAGATGCTCTTTTGGTTCTTCGCCGGTTTTATCGCCAAATTATTCGGCAAACGCGGCGTTTGGTACGCGCATTGCCGACAGGCGTCGTTCGTCGACGACGTGACGGGCACGATGCCGCCGTTTGACAAATGCATCGTCTACGGACCGCGGGAAGCCGACCGTGTCTGTGACGACTTGGTCGCTCGTCTGGGCTGTCACGGGGCGGTGGTCGCCGATGTCAACGACCTGAAACGCAGTGCGGTCCTCGGCAAGAGCCGCGGCATTGATGCGGCGGAAGTGGCCCGCATCCTGATCGACAACCCGTTCGGCAACGCGGGCGAGATGACGCCGATCGTCATCATCAAGGACTACGCCGCGGTGGCGCGGGCGTCGCGTCTCGACGGATCCGCACGGACTTGACAAAGTACCGCCTCAGGCGTACAATAATGACAATATGCAGGCGAGGATAAGGATATGGTTCCGTTTCCCTTTTGACGACAGAGAACGATGCCACGGCTGGAAGCATCGGTCAAAACGACGGCAGCTACCCCCTTGGAGCCGGACGGCGGAATCGAGTAAGCTGTCCCGGATGCATCCGTTATCATGCAAACAAGTGAATCCGTACGGATTAATTTGGGTGGAACCGCGAAATGACTTTCGTCCCATGGGGGACGAAAGTTTTTTTATTGGCAGAAAGGAAGGAATCTCATGGTTCACATTACATTGGCGGACGGCAGTGTCCGCGAATTTGCAGACGGGATGAGTCTGCACGACGCCGCCAAGGCAATCAGCAACAGTCTCGGTAAAAAAGCCGTCGTGGCCAAAGTCGACGGCAAGCGCACCGACCTCGATCATGCGTTGGTCGACGGCACGAAGGTGGAATTTTTCACGTTGGCCGATGAAGAAGGTCTGCGCGCACTGCGGCACACGGCGTCGCACATTATGGCGCAGGCGATTTTGCGGCTTTGGCCGGAAACCAAACTCGCCATCGGGCCGGCCATCGACAACGGATTTTACTACGACATGGATACGGAGCATGTCTTCAGTCCGGAAGATTTCCCCAAAATTGAACAGGAAATGGCGAAAATCGTCAAGGAAAATTACACGCTGACGCATCGCGAAATCGCGCGGGCGGATGCGCTCAAGCTCTTCGGCGACCGTGACGACACCTACAAGTACGAGCTGGTCCGCGACTTGCCGGAAGATGCGACGCTCACGCTTTACACGCAGGGCGAATTTACCGACCTCTGCGCCGGCGGCCACGTGCCGTCCACCGGCAAGGTAAAAGCGTTCAAACTGATGAGCGTGGCGGGCGCGTACTGGCGCGGCGACGAAAAGAACAAGATGCTCCAGCGTATCTACGGGACGGCGTTCCCGACAAAAGAGGCGCTCGACGAATACCTCTTTATGCTCGCCGAGGCCGAACGCCGCGATCATCGAAAATTGGGCAAGGAACTCGATTTGTTCAGCTTCCAGAAGGAAGGCCCGGGATTCCCGTTCTTCCACCCGAAAGGCATGATTTTGCGCAATAATCTGCTGGAATTGTGGCGCGAACTGCATCGTGAATACGGCTACGACGAAATTCAGACGCCGATTATCC
>CABTYA010000042.1 GCA_902488965.1 uncultured Veillonellaceae bacterium | reverse complement strand
TGACACTAAAGCGTTATACACACCTATCAAAGGAGAGCAAAGAAAACGTTAGAAAAAGCTTGGAGCGGGTGAAGGGAATCGAACCCTCTACATTCAGCTTGGGAAGCTGACGTTCTACCGATGAACTACACCCGCTTATGTAGGTTATTTTATCACACCCGCGCCGATTTGCCAATGCTGTTTTTACATTTCCGGCAAGACGGCGTGTCGGCGGCGTTCGTCCTGCACGGCGGCATACTGCCCCAGCAGGTCCTGCGCGGCGGTGAGTTGCCGCTCGATTTGCGCGGGCGCGGTACCGCCGTGGCTGCTGTGCGCGGCGATGCAGGCCTCGATGGAGATGGCTTCCAGTACATCGGGCGTGAGCAGCGGACTGAGCGCTGCCAGTTCCTCCGCCGTCAGGTCGGCGAGGACTTTGTCGTGCGTAACGGCATAATGCACGGCGTTGCCGACGACACGATGCGCCTCACGGAAGGGCAGCCCCCTGCGGACCAGCCAGTCCGCCATATCGGTCGCATTGGAAAAATCATCGTCCAAGACGGCGCGCATACGCTCTCGATTGACCGTCATCGTCCGCAAAAGGTCGCGATAGACGCGCAGGGAAAAGAGCAGGGTGTCAATCGTGTCGAACACTCCTTCCTTGTCTTCCTGCATATCCTTGTTGTACGCCAGCGGCAGGCCTTTGAGCGTGGTCGCCAAGGCGATGAGATGGCCGTAGACGCGGCCGGTCTTGCCCCGCACCAGTTCGCTGATGTCGGGGTTTTTCTTTTGCGGCATAATGGACGAACCCGTGCTGTACGCATCGGACAATTCGACAAAGCGATATTCCGACGAAGCCCAAAGAATGATTTCTTCCGACAACCGTGACAGATGCATCATGGTGATCGCCGCCATGGACAGGTACTCCAACAGGTAGTCCCGATCGCTGACCGCGTCCATGCTGTTGCCGTACACCGCACCGAATCCGAGCAGCTCCGCCGTCCGTTCCGGCCGGGTCGGGTAGGTCGTCCCCGCGAGCGCGCCCGCGCCGAGCGGCGAAATATCCGCCCCCTGCCAGCAGCCTTCCAGACGCCGGAAGTCCCGCGCCAGCATACCGAAATACGCCAGCAGGTGATGCCCCAGCAAAATGGGCTGCGCCCGCTGCAGGTGCGTATACCCCGGCAGAATCACATCGTGATAGCGAGCAGCCAACGCCGCGATTTCGCCGAGCAACGCCAGCAACGCCTCGCCCGTTTCGACAATCACCCGCCGCATGTACAGATGCATATCCGTCGCAACCTGATCGTTACGGCTGCGGGCCGTGTGCAGGCGCTTGCCCGCCTCGCCGATGCGCTCGGTGAGCACGCTTTCGATATTCATATGGATGTCTTCCAGTGCCACGGAAAAGGGAAACGCATCCGCCTCGATGTCCGCGGCGATTGCCTTGAGCCCCGCGACGATTTGATCCCGATCCTCCTCGGGTAAGATGCCGCATTCGCACAGCATCGTCGCATGGGCCATACTGCCCGCGATATCCTCGCGCCAAAGCCTGCGGTCAAACGTAATCGACGCATTGAACCGATCGACTTCCGGCGCGGTCTCCTCGGTAAACCGTCCGCCCCACAGTTTCATTCGTTACTCCTTCGGGGCGCGTTGCTGCATCAGCGCCCGAATCACCAGCGGCAAGCCGAACAGGTTGATAAATCCGTCCGCATCCGCCTGATTATAGACTTCGTCTTCGCCGAACGTGACGAATTCTTCATTGTAGAGCGAGTACGGCGAGGTCGCGCCGTGGCTCATGATGTTGCCCTTGTAAAGACGCAGCGTCACTTCACCGGTTACCGTCTGCTGCGTCGCCCCGATAAAGGCCTGCAACGCCTCTCTCAGCGGTGCGAACCACATCCCGTCATAGACGAGTTCGCCGTAGCGGATCGCCACCTGCTCTTTATAATGCAGCGTCGCCCGATCCAAGCACAGGTACTCCAGCTCCCGATGCGCATACATCAGCAACGCGCCGCCCGGATTTTCATACACGCCGCGCGACTTCATGCCGACAAGACGGTTTTCCACGATGTCGGCAATCCCGATACCGTGCTTCGCCCCGATGGCGTTGAGCCGATGCATCATCGTCACCGCATCGAGCGTTTCACCGTTCAGCGTCGTCGGCACGCCGCCCGTCCAGCCGATGGTAATCAGTTCCGCCTCTTCCGTGGCGTGCGTCGGGTCGCAAGTGACCATGTACATGTCGTCATGCGGCGGGTTGGCGGGGTCTTCGAGGTCGGCGCCTTCGTGCGACAAATGCCAAATGTTCCAGTCCATGCTGTACGGATAGGGCTGTTTCGGTTTGCTCGGATCGTCGCTCGCATACATATTGATCGGCACGTCATGCGCTTCGGCATAGGCGATCGCATCTTCACGCGAACGGATATCCCACAACCGCCACGGTGCGATAATCTTGAGCTGCGGAGCGAGCGCTTTTACCGTAAGCTCAAACCGCACCTGGTCGTTGCCCTTGCCCGTCGCTCCGTGCGCGACGGCGTCCGCACCTTCCGCCAGTGCGACATCGACGAGCGCTTTGGCAATCACCGGCCGGGCAAAGGACGTCCCCAAGAGATACTTGCCTTCATAGACGGCGCCCGACTGCACGACGGGCCACGCATACTGCGTCAAAAACTCCTCCTGCAAATCCAAAATGAACGCCTTGCTCGCCCCGCTGGCCAACGCTTTCTTCTCAATCGCGTCAAAATCTTCCGGCTGGCCGAGATTGGCGCAGACCGCAATGACCTCGCAATCGTACGTTTCTTTGAGCCACGGAATGATGACCGACGTATCGAGCCCGCCCGAATACGCCAATACGACTTTACTTACGGTGTCTTGTTGCATGATATGTCCTCCTCTACTGTTTGCCACTGTGTTGATGACAATAATTATACAACTACCTGTATAAAATTGCAAGCTCTTTCTTCTTTTTCTTTTTACGGCTCTTATGGTGAAAATATTGTACAATAGAGGTAAGGAGGCCATTATGACCAAACTGCTGATTTTGGCGCTGCTCGTCGGCGGCGCTTACTACTGGTGGACGGATCCGGCAGTACCGACCGCCGATTCCTCCCGCGGCGCAAGCCCCGCGGTCGCCGCATCCGACACCCTCACGCTTGACGATGTCCGCGAACAATACCGTCGCTGGACCGCGTTTCGTGAGAACTTCGAGTCGCATCTCGACCGAAAGGGCTTCACCGCGTCCGACGATATTCCGCTGCTGCTGCGGCAAGCGATTGTCGCGACCGAAGACCGCCGATTTTATGAACACGGTGCAGTCGATCTGATGAGTATCGGTCGGGCGATGCTGGCCAACTACCAAGCCGGCGATGTGGAAGAAGGCGCGAGTACGATTACCCAGCAAGTCATCAAAAATGTATTATTGACCGACGAACGGACCTGGCTGCGCAAGGGGCAGGAGATTTTGCTGGCCTCGCAGATGGAGCGCGTCTATACCAAAGATGAAATCTTGGACATTTATCTCAATACGATTTACTATGGCAGCGGCGCGACAGGCATCGGCGAGGCCGCCCGCGTCTATTTCGATACGACGCCCGAACGGCTCACGCTGGCCCAATGCGCCATGCTGGCGGGACTGCCGCAAGCGCCCAGCGCCCGCAATCCCTTCAGCGATTATGACGCGGCCAAAGCCCGCCAAAAGACCGTCCTCGTGCTGATGACGCGCCAGGGCATGATCAGCCCGACGACGGCGGACAAGGCCTACGCGGAAGATCTCGGATTGGCGGTGGCGCCATGAACCGCCGCATCCTCTCCCTCGTCCTGCTGCTCGGCTGCCTGCTGCTGACCGCCTGCACCGCCCCCGCATCGCCGACACCCGCCCCGCCGACGCGGATCATCTCGCTCAATCTCGACGCCGATGAGATTCTGCTCGACTTGGTCGAACCGAGCCGCATCGTCGCCGTCACCGAGTTGGTCGACAAGACGGAGATGTCGTACTCCGTCGAAAAAGCGCGCGCCGTGCCCCGCCGGGTACAGGCGTATACCGTCGAGGAAATTCTCTCGCTCAAACCCGACCTGCTCATCGTATCCGAATGGATGGAAGAAGGCCAGCGCCAAACGCTCGCCGATATGGGCATCACCGTCCACACCTATCGGACGGCGAAAACACTGGAAGAGATCCCCGACGTCATTCGCGGCATTGCCGCCGCTTGTCGGGAAGAAGCCCGCGGGGAAGAACTCATCGCCCGCTACACCGCCCGCCGCGATGCGATTCTCGCCGCCGCCCGTGCCGTCCCCCTCGAGCAACGGCCGCGGCTCTTTCTCTGGGCGTACCGCTCCCCCTACGGCGCCGGCGATATGCTCTTCGGCGACATGATCCGGCATATGGGCGTCACGAATACGCTCGACAGCTACACGCAAGCCGAGCTGTCGTCCTTCCCCGAAGAAGCGCTCATCACCGCCGCCCCCGATTTGATTTTACTCACGCGCTGGCACTTTGCCGACGAATCGACCGAGGCCTTGTCGCGGCACTTCACCGAGGACCGCGCCTGGTCGACCGTGCCCGCCGTCCGCAACGGCCGTTTTGCCGTCGTCCCCGGTCGCGCGCTCTTTTGCCCGAACCATTACGCCGCGCGCGGACTGCAAGAGCTCTATACCGCGATTTATCCCGACCGCCCGCTTCCCTGACGAATAGTAAAAAACGCGACTCTCACGAGTCGCGTTTTTTTGCTGCCTACATTAAATCCGCCGGCAAATAATGATGAAATTGTAAAAAATTGTACGCCGGCTTGGTCAGCGGCCGATCGCGCACGATGACCAGACTGCGGTACACCGACAGCGGCGGATCAATCAGCGGATGATAGCGCATCCCGCCCTGCGTACCGGGCTGCTTCGGGACGACCGCACAGGCGCGGTTGGCCTGCGCCCACACCAACGCCGCCGTCCGTGTCGTACAGATGCTGAGCACATCGGGCTGCAACGCCCGCGCATCGCACGCCTGCAAAAACAAATCCGCACAGCCGCGCGACAATACCACCGGCACATTGTGCAATTCGTCCAACGCCACCGGCGCTTCATCCATACCGAACCGATCCTTCGAGATGCCCGCCGCCAGCACAAAATGCTCCTCTTGCTGGTCGAGTATCCGAAAATGCTCCGGTTCCAACAGCGGCGCATTGGCCACGCCGATTTCCGCGTCCCCCGCCAACAGCAATTTCGTCTGAACGGAAATCGACACCTCCGCAATCCGATACTTCACCAGCGCATACTCGCGGGAAAACGGAATCAGCCGCTCACGCAAAAACGGCGCCGCCGTCGACGGCGACAACGCCAGCGACAACGTGCCCGCCGTCCCTTCCACCCGCTGCGTGACGCTGCGCTTGAGGCGGTCCTCCGTCGCCAACAGGTACTGCGCGCTTTCATAGAGAAAATGCCCCGCCTCCGTGAGCTCCACCTTGCGGCCGCCGCGTTTCGTGTGAAGTATCGGCGCACCGAGATATTCCTCCAACATGGCAATCCGATATGTCAACGCCGGCTGTACGATATGCAGCCGCCGCATCGGCGCGAGATTCCGATTTACTCGCCGACCGACCGAATCGGCAGTCCGTACCTGCACTGCGGGATTGACCGGATCGACGCCATCGTCGAATCGGATATCCCCGACCACGTGCGGACGCTGTCCGCACCGACGCCCGCCACGAAAGCCATCGCGGGGCATTTGATCGAATTTTTGGAGCATGAAGTCAAATGCGGACGAATCCCCGCCGAACTGCTGCCCATCCAATCCGGCGTCGGCACCATCGCCAATGCGGTCCTGATGGGGCTGTCGGAGTCGCACTTCCCCGCGTTGACGATGTACTCGGAAATCCTGCAGGATGCGGTCTTTCACCTGATTCGTTCAGGCCATGTTCGCGCCGCGTCGGGGTGTGCGTTTACACCGTCGCCCGCAGTCTGGGAAATGTTCCGTGACGATCCCGAATGCTATCGGCGCGCGGTCGTCCTGCGGCCGCTGGATATATCCAACAACCCCGAAGTCATTCGCCGGCTGGGCGTCATCGCCATCAATACGCCGATCGAGTTCGATATCTACGGCCAGGCCAACTCGACCCACGCCTTCGGCAGCAAGATGATCAACGGCATCGGCGGCTCGGGCGACTACATGCGCAACGCCTACCTGTCTATTTTTACGACACCGTCCGTCGGCAAGGGCGGCACGATTTCCAAAATCGTTCCCATGGTCAGCCACGCCGACCACACCGAACACGACAGCCAGATCTTCATCACGGAATACGGCGTCGCCGATACGCGCGGACTGGCGCCGGTCGCCCGTGCCGAGACCATCATCGAGCACTGCGCGCATCCCGATTTTCGCCCGCTGCTGTGCGACTACCTGCATACGGCGTTGCGCCACGGCGGCCACGAACCGGTGGATCTCGCCGCCGCCTTTCAGTTACCCTTGCACATCCTGGCGGAACAGTCAAAGCCGCCCGTTAGCCATAAGGAGGTTACTATGCATACCGCACAAGAACAATTCCACGAAGCGCAGCAACACTATGAAGACCGTGTCGCCGCCGCCACCGCCCGTTTTCCGGAACGGCCGTCATTGCGCGCCCGGCGCCTGTACACCCCCGAAGACGTCGAATCGCTCGACTACACACAGGATCTCGGATTCCCCGGTGCGTATCCCTTTACCCGCGGCATCCAGCCGACGATGTACCGCGGCCGTCTGTGGACGATGCGCCAGTACTCCGGCATCGCCTCGGCGGAAGAAACGAACGACTTGTACAAGTACTTGCTGAGCATGGGCACGACGGGACTGTCCGTCGCGATGGACCTGCCGACACAAATCGGGCTGGACTCGGACTCGCCGCTGGCCGCCGGTGAAGTCGGCAAAGTCGGCGTCGCCATCGATTCGCTCCGTGATATGGAGGACATCTTCGACGGCATCCCGCTCGGCAAAGTCTCCACCTCGATGACCATCAACGGCCCCGCCGCCGTCCTGCTCGCCATGTACATCGCCGTCGGCAAACGCCAAGGCGTCGCCCCCAAGGACCTGCGCGGCACCATCCAAAACGACATCCTGAAAGAATACATCGCCCGCGGCACGTACATCTTCCCGCCGCGACCCTCGATGCGACTGGTGACGGACACCTTTGCCTACTGCTCGCAGGAAATCCCCCACTGGAACACCATCAGCGTCGGCGCGTACCACATCCGCGAAGCGGGCGCCTCCATGGTGCAGGAAGTCGCGTTTGCCTTTGCCAATGCGATTGCCTATATCGAGGCCTCGCTGGCCGCGGGACAAAACGTCGACGACTTCGCCCCCAATATCTCATGGATTTTCACCGCGGGGCTGGACTTCTTCCCCGAAGTCGCCAAATTCCGCGCCGCCCGCCGCCTGTGGGCGAAACTCATGAAAGAACGGTTCGGCGCGACGAAGGCAAAGGCGCAAATGCTGCGTTTCCACGTCCATACCGCCGGCTCCGTCCTCACCGCCCAACAGCCGGACAACAACATCGTCCGCATCACGTGGCAGGCGATGGCGGCGATTCTCGGCGGCACGCAGTCCCTCGCCACCTGCACCAAAGACGAAGCGCTCTCGATTCCGACCCGTGAATCGGCGACGCTCGCTCTGCGGACGCAGCAGCTCTTGGCGCACGAAAGCGGCATTGCCGATACCATCGACCCGCTCGCAGGCTCGTACTATATCGAACACCTCACCAACGAAATCGAAACGCAAGCGATGGAATACATTCGCAAAATCGACAAACTCGGCGGTGCGGTCGCCGCTATCGAGGCGGGCTGCATGCAGTCGGAAATGGCGGCGCACGCCTACGCCCATCAGAAATCGATTGAGTCCAAGGAACGCATCGTCGTCGGCGTCAACGAATTTGCAGACACCGAAACGCATCCGCAGGGCGACATTCTCCATGTAGACCCCGGCGTCGGCGTGCGCCAAGTCGAAAAACTCCACCGGTTCAAACAGACCCGTGACAACGATGCCGTTCGGGCGGCGTTGCTCCGTCTGCGCCGCGTTGCGCGGTCCGACGAAAACCTCATGCCCTGTCTGATCGATACGGTTGAGACCTATGCCACGCTCGGAGAAATCTGTGACGTATTGCGGGAAGAATTCGGCGAATACGCCCAGCCGAAGATCGCATTCTAAGGCGGCCATGATGAATGAAACTGCCGTTTTGAGTCGCTTTGCCGCCAACTTGCGCTATGACGACCTGCCCGCGGCCACCGTCCGCTACGCCCGCGAGGCCTTGCTCGATTGGGCGGGCGTCGCCATCGCCGGTGCGGACGAACCCGCCGCCCGAATCCTGCGGGAGACCGCCTTGGCCGGTGCCGGCGGATCGGCCTGCTGGGTCGCGGGCGCGGGCTATGCGACTGACTCCGCGCCGCTGGCCGCCTTGGCCAACGGCGCCGCCTCGCATGCACTCGATTTTGACGACCTGCACAATCCCTCCGTCATTCACCTCGGAACGGTCGTCATACCGGCCGCCGTCGCCGCCGCGCAAGCGGTCGGCGCATCGGGGCGCGACCTCATCACCGCCCTTGTCGCCGGCTTTGAAGTCGGCGGCCGTGTCGGCGAAAGCATCATCCCCGAATCCTACTACTACTGGCACACCACGGGTACGGCGGGGGGGTTCGGTGCGGGCGCCGCCGCGGGCGGGCTCTCCCGCCCCGACGCCGGCCCCACGGGTGCCCCGTTCGCGGCGGGGGGCCGGCCGGCCGGGGG
>CABTYA010000041.1 GCA_902488965.1 uncultured Veillonellaceae bacterium | reverse complement strand
TTTCCACACGGAATACGGCATTGCCGAAGTTCACGAACATGTAGCCCAATACGCCGCCAAGCGCAATGCGGCTAAGACGAAGAAAACTCGTCAGAAATACGACCGCTTGATTGACGAAAGCATGGTACAGGCGGGCAACATGGTCGCTGAATCCGAAGCATTATACGCAAAAGGAACAGAACTGGCAAAACGTCAATGCAATGCCGACCAGTATCTGTTCCTTCTTGAAAAAATTCGTAACAGTGATATCCAATTCAAGGATAACGGCTGTTACATGGTTGAGGAACTCATTCGTATCCTCAAATGAAAGTGAGGGCTTTCGCCCTTGCTTTCATATAGGTACATAACTCGTTTATGTATCTATATGGGAGTAAGGACGTTTTAGAAAGGAGTGAGAACACATCTCCTTCTCCCCCGATGATAACAATATATTTAGTAATGGAGGTCACAAACAATGAACGAAGACATGAAAAAAGTAAAAGAAATCAGTGTAACAGAAGCTCTCACGATTACCGCTTGTTGTATCTACCTGTGGGTGTTGAAATTCGCCAATTTCTACCACGCATGCAGACACTTGCTGATGACAGTAATTGCTGTTGGGGAATGCCTGCTGTTGTTCTTAATAATAACAGACACCCCCTGCAACATTTACATTGCCCTGTTCACCGCATGGGGAGTCATACACAGCCTGTATGTATTCCTCTACGAGCTGGACAGGATTGGGGAATAACCCCTATTTAGAGCGTACTACATAGTACGTTATTTGTCAAGAAAGGAGTGATGAACATGTCACGTTCCCCGCCCAGCATATATTCGATAGAAGAAAGAAACGCCTGAACAAAAAAAATACGATACAAAAAAAGGAGAGAATCAACCTCTCCTCTTTTTGTATACAATTATTCCCATCTTTAAGGAGGAAACAATATGTATATTGATAAAACAATCATTTTACCTGAAATCATTTTACCTGAAATCACGGTAAAAGTAAAGGGAGAAAAAGACAAAGTTCTTAAACAGTGGAGAAAAGATGCGGCTGAAGTAAGAACAACCGCCAAACTTGTCAAAGGAATGCTCGACGCCATGGATACAGAGTTAACAGCCAAATGGCTCAGCAGACCTCCAAACGGACATCCACCATCATCATATTCAGAACGACCGGGGAATAGTTAAATACTCGGTCCTATCCGCAAGAGTCTCAACACGAAAAAATTGCTTGGTCGTGGAAACAAGTAAATGACGGCACTAGATACAAGTTATATCAACTACTGACCGCATAAAAATAGAAAGGTGTGAGAACATGTCACGTTCCCCGCCACCACAACTATCAACAGATTTGATTGCTCATTCATAAAAGAAGGAAAAACAGCGAAGTTGACAGTTATACCAAGTTGCATCGAGGAGTATCTATGCTCTCTGAATCGTCTAATAAGAGACTCGTCCACCCAGGCTCAATAATCCTTTGAAACTTGTGTCATTCACAGAATTCTTCGTAGGTGAGGAAAAATTCTCCACAGTCGATATCAGTAGAGTAGTCAGAGAAACCGTCCTCTCCGAAGGAACTGATGCCGCCATTGTCCCCCTTCGGGAAGTTTAGCCCCGCCCCACGACATTACACCCATCAACACAATTCAGAAGGCTTTAGCTACCTTCGGCGTAGCACTTGATGACACCACATCATCACCGCTGACATTAAATATCGGTCTATGCGACAGGCAGAAAACGCAGCTTGTAACCTTTTACGACAAGAAGGGCTGGAAAACCCGCCCCTAAACTTTCACCCACTAAATTCCCAATATGTTTTTTATTCTTTTCCTCCCTGTGTTTTCAATACTTTCCAAACGAGATCGTTCAGGATCTCTGCGAGAACGATCGAAATTGATTTTAACCGTTTCTCGATTCCGAGTATTCTCATGATTGGCAGATATAATCATACTTTGTATCGCGCTCCTTTATGAGGGGGAGTTTCTATGATTGATACCCGCGTAAACTTCGACAAGAATCCCCGAGGCAAGAGAACAATCACCAAACAGGTGTCTAAAACAGTGTCATTTCAAAAACAAAAAAGGCTAGCAAAAGCCTGCTAACCCTTATACTACATATGGTGGGGCTAACTGGATTCGAACCAGTGACCTCTACGATGTCAACGTAGCACTCTAACCAACTGAGCTATAGCCCCTTAGTGAATATATCGATATTGTACTTGAAACGTCCGCCGCTTGTCAAGTGTCGGGGGCGATCTTCCCCATTTCGGGACGCCCATCCAATGCATTCGCGGGAGCGCCGATAAAGCGGTAGGACACTACTTGCACGGTGGCAACCGTCCGTGCGCCGCCCGCCACCGATGCGGCGCGCAGCAAATGCACATCGCGCCACGGCGTCCCGCTCTCCCATACGGAAAGCAGCTCGATCAAACGCAAATAATCAATCTCCATCGTCAATTCAATCGGTGTCTGCCGCCACAGGTCCGTGTCCGTAGGGACGACTTCTTCCACGCCGATCAGTTTGGCATGGTAATCGTCGCAATCGGCCACGAGTTCCGCCAATACATCTCCTTTTTGCGATGCCATCCGCATCCGTGCGCGGCGTTGGGCGAGTGCTTGTGTTTGCTGCACGGAGGTCGCCTGCATGCGCGCGGTTTCTCTCTCCATCTCGACGGCGGCATGCTGTCCCCACCCGCCGGCAACGATACCGATGACGCCGACAAGCGCCCACAGACATGACAGTCGGTGTGCCCGCCATACCGCCGCTATCTGCCTGAAGCCGTCTTTATTCGTTCTCATGTCCATGCAATACCAGCCGAAATTCCCGCTCGCCTTGTGCCTGCGTGTGCGTATATTTCACCGTCGCATGGCGCTGCAAGCGCAACTGCAAATACGATTTCCATTCCTGCAATGCCTGCTGTTGTAAGCAAACGCCTTTCACTACTACACTGTCTCCTTCTTCAGACAGTTCCGTAAGGTAGACACCATCCGGCCGGCTGTCCGCGACGATGAGCAGGAGTTTGCTCCAAACGTTACGTGTCCGCTGCCGTTGTGCCAATGCGTCTTGTGCCGCAGTCAATGCCGCAAGCTCTTGCCGGTCCGCCGCTTCGGCGATAGTGGCGGCATCCGCACGTGCCAACGTATCCGCCGCAGTTTGGTACGCATATCCCCCGCCCGCCGCCGCGAACAGCCCGACGATGCCGAGTGCCGCCGCCAGCCGTGTCCACGGCAGCCGTTCCCGCCACTCGTCGAGATGCGGTATCAGCGTCTCCGTCCCCTCGGTCCAGCACAACTGCCCGCACGCGGCAAGGGAGGCACCCAACACGATTTGCGGGTAGGTCTCATAGACCGTTCCGCCCGCTTTGAGGTATTCGTGATGCGGCGGCAGCGGCCATGCTTGCGCCTGTAATCGCTCTTCCCAGTATTCGCGTACGATTGCATCGTCCGCCACGACATACCATGGCGTTCCGTCGTCACGCCATCGATTCGCCGATGACGCATCCCGCCATACGCTGACCGCAACGGGAATCCGCGCACGGTACGACACCGCCAGCAATCGGTCGCCCCGTACCCGCAGGACACGGGCATCGAGAACGGGTAAGGCGCAGCCGATGGCGACTTCTTCCGGGACGATTTTTCTGATTTTCATTCCCTGCGGAGAAACGCCGCGGACAGACTCCGACACATCCTCAGCCACCATTCCGACGACCGTCTCCGTCATTCCGGTCCCGTCCGCCACAGGCGGAAGCGACTGCCATATCCAGTGGGGGCAATCGCTCTCCTCAATCCAATCCGTGACCTCCCATGCCAACATGCGGGCACATTCGTCCGCCGGCAACGGCGGCATCGTCACGCAATGCCACCGCACCGAACCGCAGGGCAAGATACACGCCACGGTACGCATGTCCGTACGGCACAAATCTTGCGGTAACGGTTGCTGCCTGTCTTGCCAAAACCAGCGACGTGCGGCCGGCGGCAGGTGCCGCTCCGCTTGCGCCCACAGCCGCCCTTCTTCACCGTCCCAAATAACGACGGGGCAAGTATCATTCATCATCTTCCACGGCCAATTCATCCGCGCACCTCATCGATTTCGATTTCTCTGCTGTGTTCTCCCGTTGCGACCGTATGCAGACGCAGCCGAATCCGGCGCTGTGTATCACGACCGGAGGCCGTACCAATAATTACTGCCGCCGTGTCGCCTTGGGGGATGATGATGACCTCGGTATGCATCTCCCGATACGGATACGCCGGCTCCGTGCGGAGTTGCTGTGGCGGAATTCCGTACTGACGGCAATAAGCCAATGCCCAGTTTACCGCCGATTCCGCGGCATACTGCGTAGCATGACGCCATGTCTCACGCTCCGCAAGTTCCATTGTCCGCTGCGCCGCATGCAGGCCGTAACCCGCCACCGCCAGTACGCCCGTCAAAAGTACGACCAGCACAATACTCACGCTGCCGCGCGGCACACTAGCGAAACGCATAGACCCTCCCCACGGCATAGCTTGTCGCCAGCGGGCAAATCGCGCCGTGCACGACCCGCCGCCGACTGTCGTACTCCCAGTGATAGGTGTACTCCACCCGGCCGCCGTCCGCCACCGTAAACATCTCCCGTCCGCCGTCCCCCGCCATCCACCGCGGCGCCAAAGCCGTGCCGCGGCCGATGGCCGTCAACGGCTGCCATTGCCCGTCCGACAGCACCAAGTACAGCTGCTGCGGTTGCGCCACCCACCGGTGGTCCAAGCGCTGCTCGCTTACAAACGACAGTGTGCGCCGATTTCCCGGCGCATCGGTAACTGTCGCCGAGTATAAATAGCTGTCCACAATACCCGAAATTTGCATACTCTCCCGCGCACAATAGAGCCGCCCCTGCATCTCTCCGAGCGCCCGCAGCCCTTGACCGATCAGCGGAGCCGCACCGGTAAGCAGCAATGCCGTCAGTGCGACGGCGACGACCCACTCGGCCATGATAAACCCGTTACGCATTGATTTCACCCGCCGGCAGCCAGATGGTCTGCGTCGTCGTACCGTAGTTGCCGGCCGTGGTCACCCGATACGCATACACGGCGACTTCCCGCTGCAGTTCCCGTGCATATTCGACCCGTACATGCAGTGTGCCCGCATCGGTCTGTCTCTCAAATTCGTATGCCGCCGGCAAGCCGTGCATCTGATACTCATACTTGAGTGCCTCGACGGTGGCGCAAGTCAATGTCTCCCGCGCGACCGACTCGTCGATTCTTGCCGTCAATGCCAGCCCTTGGCGCACCGCCGCTCCCAGTGCCGCCGCCAGCAGCATCAGCACGGTCGCCGCCACCAGCACCCCCGCCAGTACAAATCCGTCCCGTCTCATCCTTCCACCCTCACGCGCCCCGTCTGCGCACTGATCACGACCGTACGTACCCGTCCCGCAGGAGTCCGCACACCGATGCGGTGCGTCCGCTCGATTCCGAAACCGATATGACCGACGCGACCGTTCTTTTGAAATTCCAAAAAGAGCGGTGCCGTCGAGACAAAAGAATACCCCTTCGGCAGCTTCCCGCGAATCGACAATCTGTGCGTTTGGTACACGGTATACCAGTCGTTATCCGGCGCACCGGAGACGATCAGCAGCGGTCGAACTGCGGAATTGCCCCGAGCGACCGCCTGCGTCTCCTCGACCGCACTCACCACGGCCTGCATCACCCAGTCCGACTCCATCCGTTCGCGCCAGCGCCCGCCGAGGGGAATCACGACGGCAAGCAGTAAACCCGCCAGTGCGATAACCCAGCATAGTTCCAGCAGCAGGTAGCCTCGGCGGCTATTCGAAGATGTACTCATACCAGCCGCCCATACGCTCGGCAAACCACATCACCGTGATCCCCGCCCATGCCAAAAACGGACCGAACGGCAACGCCGCCCGCCGATTCCGCCCGCCGAGTACCAGCCAGCCGATACCGACCAAGGCGCCTCCGCCGAACGCCAAACACAAAAACGCCCATGCCTCCGTCAGCGAAAACCAACCGGCAATACCCGCGGCAAACCACACGTCGCCCCGGCCCATACCGCCATGCGAGAGCCACGCGATCATGCCCAGTGCGGCGGCCGTCAGCCCGCTCGCCAGCATCGCCTCAGGACCCGTTCCGAGCCACCATTGCAGTGCCCAGCCGCCTGCAGCCAGTCCTGCGGAAAACCGATACGCCAACACCCCGCACGCCAGATCGATGCGCGCCGACAATATGACCGTGACCGCAAATCCCCATGCCGCCCACGCGGATAGGCCTCCGTTCGGCAACCAAATCGCCAACAACACACCGATCGCCATCCCGCAGACCGGTTCCCACGGCTGCCACGCCAAAGACGGCAAGTCCGGATACGTCGGATAGCGGCGACGAAAATACGCCGCTGCGGGCGGCCACCACCACCCCAGCAACAGCCCGCTGAGCGCCGCGATAAATAGACAGCTAGCCATTGTCTTTCGTTCCGAACGATGAATACGTTGTACCGTTAAACGTACAGCGCACTTCTCCCGACTGCGCCAATCGTGTCGTGTCATATGCCGCCTGCTGCGGGGCCTGCGGCACACTCTGCAAATATCCCTTCTGTCCGGCAGTGTCGACCAAATCCTCCAGTGCCCGCGGGTAGGTCCCATGTTCCGTTTGATACAGTGCGACCGCCACTCCGATCGTATGCAAATCCGCTTGGATTTTGGCCTCGTGTGCCCTGTCGGTCACCCCGACAAACTTCGGGATCGCCAGTGACGCCATCACCCCGATGATGGCAATCACGACCAGCAACTCGATTAATGTAAACCCCGCTCTGCTTCGTCCGCCTTTCATTTTCCCGCCTCCTATCCGCCGATCGGCATGGTCATCGCGTCCAAAATCGGCAACAACATGCCGTACATCACCATGGCGACCACCGCACCGACGCCCACCAATACGGCAGGACCGAGCCGCGACTTGTAACGCCGCGTTACCGCTGCCGCCTGTTCTTCATAAAATGCGCCGGCTTCTTGCAACAACTCCGCCAAACGGCCGGTATCTGTGCCGACCGCCACCATGTGCAGCAATATTTCTTCCTCGATTCCGCACGAGCACAGCGCCTCCGCGGGAGCCGTTCCCTGCAACACCCGCCGACAGGCTTGCTTGAGCCGGATCCCGTACGCACTTTCCGCCAGTGTGTCGCCGGTAACATCAAGCCCCTGTGCCACATCAATGCCGCCGGCCAGTGTCAGTCCCCACACATGGCACAACACCGCCAAAGAGCGATAGCGATACGGTTTCCAATGCCACATCAGTGTCTGCCGCCGCCTGCGAATCGACGGAGGATTCCCTGTCCAACCGCCGATGACGAGGATTCCCATTCCGAGGGCCAGCCACGGCAGTAGGGTTCTCATCCATTCTCCGCCCAACAGCAGCCACTGCGTGGCACCGGACGGCACCACGCCCAGCTGATCAAACAACTGCCCGAACGTCGGCAATACCACCGTCAGCAAAATTACCGTGACAACGACCGCCAATACCGCCACCGTCGCCGGATAGGCCAAGGCCTCCTGCCATGCTCTGCGCGCCCGCTCTTGCGCCGCAAAATACGCCGCCGCCCGCCGCAGATTTTCCGTCAGTGTCCCGCTCCGCTCACCGACCTCGACCAAGCGGACGAACAGCAGCGGCCACACCTGTGCCTGCGCCAATGCCTGTGCCGCCGAACTTCCCGCACGGATTCTCGCCGCCGTCTCCGTCAGCACCTGCCGCGATGTGCCGCCATAGGTACCCGCCAACATCTCCATCGACCGGATTAGGTCGACATCGGCATCAAGCAACGTTGCCAACTGCGTCGCAAAAAACGCCGTCTCCTGTCGCGCCCACCGTCTGCGCCTTTTCCACGGCCAACGGTACTGCCGCTCCAGACGGGCGACCTGCCAACCGCGGCGCCGCAACTGCAACACCGCCGCGTCCGCGCTTGTCGCCGTTATCTCGCCTTCCTGCCAGCACGCGCCTTGACGGTCGAACGCTTTATACCGATACTGCCGGCTCACGGCCGCCACCCGCCCAAGACCGCCGCATCCGCCGCCGCAAGCCCCGCGGTAAGAAGTTGTTGGCGTGACTGTTCCCACGTCTGCGCCTGATCGCCCATCGTCTGCAAATAGGCCGCCATCTGGTGTTCCTTACCGTCGCGCACGAGCGTCACCATGGCGGGATTGCGCCACACCCATTCCCGCACTACCGCCTGCACCTGCACCAACGGTACCAACTGTTGCACAATGAGCAGCTGCAAAGCGGACGCCAACTGATAGCGGATCTCCTCCTGTCCGCCAAGAGCAAACATATGCACCAATCGCCCGATCACCGCCTCCGCCGAGCCGGCATGCAATGTCGCCAACACCAGATGCCCTGTCTGCGCAGCCCGAAGTGCCGCTGCGACGGTCCCCGCCGTGCGCAGCTCCCCGATTACCAGCACATCCGGATCTTCCCGCAACGCCGACACGAGCCCGGTTTCCCAGTCGGGCACATCCGTGCCGATGCCCCGCTGATGAATACACGCCGCCTGCGAGGGTAGCCGATACTCTGGCGGGTCTTCCAGCGAAATGACATGCACCGGGCGCGTCGCGTTGATGATCTCCACGATACGCCACAACGTCGTGGTCTTCCCGCTACCCGTAGCGCCGCCGATGAGTACCAACCCGCCCGTCACTTCGGCCGCCCGCCCCAACAGATCCGGATTCGGATCGGGCGGCAATGCCGCCAACGGCGACAGCAGGCGAATCGCCCCTGCCACTGCACCGTCCGTCCGATACAGCGCCACCCGCATCCCGCTCGCGGGTGCAACCTCGACCGCCCCCGCCGTTGCCAGCAGCGAGCGCTCAGCCTCTGTGAGCAGCCCCTGCCACCAGTCTTGCCACACAGCTGATTCTGCGACATACTCTGTCCGTTCCAACCGTCCCCGCACGCGAAAACGAATCGGCTCACCCGCCGTCACATGAATATCGGTCGCGCCCCGTTCACGCGCCTGCCGAATGACTGCCTCCATCATGACACGACCTCCGCGAGCAATCCCGACGCCTCCGACCAACCGATTATCCCCGCCTGCAAAAAGGACTCAATCCGATCCGTGATCGTCTCTTGCGGCGGCTCCGGCATCGTCGCCCGTCCTGCCTGCCATGCCCGCCGTACCTGCTCACCGATCGGCAACAATTCAAACACCCCCGATCGTCGCACAATCCCCGTCGCCAAGCATTGCTCACAGCCGTCGGCCTCCGCTCCCTGATACGACCGCACGCCCCGTGCCGTCACCCGCGTCACCTCGCCGATTTCCCGCCGGCAATGCGGACACAACTCGCCGACCAACCGTTGCGACATCACCAGACTGAGTGACGCGGCCAACAAATACGGCGCAATCCCCATTTCAAAAAAACGCGCCGGAATCTCCTCGGCGCGTCCGGCATGTATCGTTGCCAATACCAAATGCCCTGTCATTGCGGCACGGACAGCGATGGCCGCCGTTTCCGCATCACGGATTTCGCCCACCATCA